>WLGS01000002.1 GCA_009703125.1 Actinomycetota bacterium | reverse complement strand
CTTCTGGGACATCACCATCGGCTATGCGGCGCGCAAGTCCTTCCACAATTGCGGTCTTTCCCACACCGGGTTCTCCAATGAGAACAGGGTTGTTCTTTGTACGGCGCGAGAGAACTTGAATCACGCGGCGAATTTCTTCGTCGCGACCGATCACAGGGTCAATCTTTCCTTCGCGTGCACGTGCGGTGAGATCTTGTCCGTATTTTTCCAATGCTGCGAACTGTTGCTCAGGGTCGGGCGAAGTTACACGATGTGAACCACGCACTTCCCGCAAGGCCGCCAACATCTCTTCTGAACCAATTCCTACGCGTTGATTCATCGCCAACAACAGATGCTCCACCGAGAGATAGTCATCTTTCATGTCTTTGCGCACGCTGTCTGCGTTCGTCAAGACATTTCCCAACTCGCGTGTCATACGCGGTTCGGCGCCGCCTTCGGCGCGAGGAAGACGCGAGAGGTTTTCTTCGCCCTTCGTGCGCAACATGCCAGGGGCAACTCCCAATTTGGTGAGAAACGCAGGAATAATCGTCTCTGGCTGATTCATCAACGCAACAAGAACATGATCCACAGTGACTTCAGGGTGACCTTGAGATCTCGCTGAATCGCCGGCGGCTGCGATTGCTTCTTGTGTTTTGGTTGTCCACTTTTTTGGATCGATAGCCATGGGGGATGACTCCTTTATTCGTACGACGAACTAACGGCGCGGTTGAAAGATGCTGGGCCGCTCGCCAAAAACTGCAACTGCTTGGCGCAACGGAACCAACGCTCCTCGTGATTGTGACTCCATGGCATTGACTGCATCCATAAGGCGTTGACGCAACTCAATGACTTCTTCTCGCAAGCGAGCGGCTTCTTCTTCAAGCGACATCACATGTCGAATGCCCTCAAGATTCATGCCCGTTGATGCAAGTTCTGCAATACGACGAAGTCGCGCAATGTCTGCATCGCTGTAGCGCCTGTTGCCGCCAGTAGTGCGTGCAGGCATGACTAAACCGCGGCGCTCGTAGATGCGCAATGTCTGAGGATGCATTCCTGCAAGTTCAGCCGCCACAGAAATGACGTACACGGCTTGATGATGTTGACGCATTACGACTTCTCCTTCACTCGCGGATTGACAAGAACTTTGTGGAGGTCTTCCACTGCGACACGTTCTTCATCTGTGAGCTGCGTGGGCACAGCAACATCAACACTGACAATCAAGTCGCCTGTTGCTTTGTTGGTGCTAATACCTTTGCCCTTCACACGATGACGCGAACCCGATTGGGTGCCGGGCTTTAATCGCAGTGTCACATCGTTGTGATCCAAAGTGGGCACCGTAATGGTGGAACCAAGAACCGCCTCGGTGAATGACACCTGAATACGCGTCAACAATGTGAGTCCTTCGCGAGAGAACACTGGATGCGGCGTAACGAGACATTCCACAAACAAATCTCCCGCAGGCCCACCATTGCGACCCGGAGTTCCACGACCTTTCAGGCGAATGCGTTGACCGTTATCGACGCCAGCGGGAATGCGTACATGCACTTCACGTGGACGACGTTCCACACCACTGCCGCGACACGTTCCACAGGGGTATTCAATAATGGTGCCTTTGCCCGCACATGACCGACATGGCGATGACAAAGAAAACGGACCTTGGTTGTTGGCAACTGAACCACGACCACCACACGCGCTACACATTTTGGGAGATGTACCAGGTCGCGCACCCGATCCCGTGCACGTGGTGCACTGTGCGTCGGCAGTGAGATGCAGAGAAGTGGTGAGGCCGTGTGCTGCATCTTCAAACGAGAGTGTCAGTGTTGCTTCAATGTCGCCACCGCGTTGTGGTCCCACTCCTGATGCGCCACCTCGCCTTCCGCGACCACCAAACATTTGACCCAAGATGTCGCCAAGGCCATCCCCGCCGTCGAAGTTGAATGAACCACCGCCTGGGCCAAAGCCCCCTGATGGCCCCATTCGGCGCACTTCGTCATATTCGGTTCGCTTGCTCGCATCGCCCACTACGTCGTAGGCCGCAGAGATTTGCTTGAACTTCTCTTCTGCTTCCGCGTTACCCGGATTCGCATCGGGGTGATATTGGCGCGCCAATCGTCGATAGGCCTTGGTGATGTCTTTATCGGAGGCATCTTTCGATACACCGAGAATGGCGTAGTAGTCCTTTTCAAACCACTCGCGCTGGGCAGTCACGACTTAACCCTTCACCTTCACCATGGCTGCGCGCAAGACGCGGCCCTTCCACTCATAACCAGTGCGCAACACCTCAACCACAACAGGATCTCCCCCATCGCCTGGTTCATGCATCACTGCTTCGGCAAGCTCAGGATTAAATGGTTGACCCACAAGATCCATCGCCACAAGACCTTGCTTAGACAACGCACCCATGAGTGCAGACCAAATGGGTTCTACACCATCTGCACCATGAGCAAATGCCGCCTCACATGCATCGAGAACGGGGAGCAACTCTTCAGCAAGTTTTCCCGTCGCTCTATTGACATCATCGGCATGCACCTGCGCAACACGCTTCTTGTAGTTTTCGAAATCTGCTTGCAACCGAAGTGCAATGTCTTTGAACTCATCGCGTTCACGAAGAAGAGCTTCGATGTCGTGTTCGACAACGGTCTCCTCTTCAGCAGTCACGTCAGAGTTCTCTGACTGAATCGCTTCTTCTTCGGACATGACTTATTTCTCGTCCACAATCTCAGCATCAACAATGTCGTCATCAGCTGTCGCACCAGCACCTGATGCTGAAGTTCCGGCTGCATCACTGTCGCGTGCAGCTGCTTCATACAACTTCTGGCTAAATGCTTGGCTCGCGCTCATCAATGTCTCTGTTGCGGATTTGATCTGCTCAAGATCATTTCCTTCAATGGCTGACTTCAATGCAGCAAGTGGTCCCTCAACTGCTTGCTTTTCATCGTCGGATACTTTGTCGCCCTGCTCACGCAATACCTTTTCGGTTTGGTACACGAGCGAATCCGCATTGTTGCGCACTTCTGCTTCATCACGACGACGACGGTCTTCCTCAGCGTGTGCTTCGGCATCGCGAATCATCTCTTCAATCTTGTCCTTGCTCAAAGAAGACGAGTTCGTCACTGTCATGGACTGCTCTTTGTTAGTTGCACGATCTTTTGCAGATACGTGCACAATGCCGTTGGCGTCAATATCGAAGGTGACTTCAATTTGTGGAATGCCACGAGGTGCAGGTGGCAGATCCACCAACTGGAACTTGCCCAACGACGTGTTGTAGCTCGCCATCTCACGCTCACCTTGCAACACATTGATCTCTACCGATGGTTGATTGTCGTCTGCAGTAGTAAACACCTCTGTACGACGCGTGGGGATAGTGGTGTTGCGCTCAATGAGCTTGGTCATCACTCCACCCTTGGTTTCAATACCCAATGACAACGGCGTGACGTCCAATAACAGCACGTCCTTCACATCACCCTTCAACACACCTGCTTGTACGGCAGCACCCACTGCAACTACTTCGTCAGGGTTGACGGTTTTGTTGGGCTCTTTTCCGGTCAGGCTCATCACCAGTTCCTGCACTGCAGGCATACGAGTAGATCCGCCCACCAAGATCACGTGATTCACTTGGTTCTTTGTGAGACCAGCATCTTTCAATGCTTTTTCGAAAGCAACGCGACAACGCTCCACCAAATCTGCAGTCATTTCCTGGAACTTGGAACGTGACAACGATTCATCCAAGTGCAATGGACCTTCTGCTGTTGCAGTGATGAACGGCAAGTTGATTTGTGTTTGTTGTGTTTGTGACAATTCAATCTTTGCTTTTTCTGCAGACTCCTTGAGTCGTTGCAATGCCATGCGGTCTTGTGCAAGATCGACGCCATGTGCAGCCTTGAACTGCTGTACGAGCCAGTCAATGATGCGTTGGTCCCAGTCGTCACCGCCCAAGTGAGTGTCACCGTGTGTACTTTTTACTTCGAACACTCCATCGCCAATTTCCAAAACTGACACGTCGAACGTTCCGCCACCAAGGTCGAACACCAGAATGGTTTCATCTTGTGATGACTTATCGAGTCCGTATGCAAGCGCAGCTGCAGTGGGTTCGTTGATGATGCGCAAGACATTCAAGCCTGCAATGGCACCTGCTTCTTTTGTTGCGGTGCGTTGTGCATCATCGAAGTACGCAGGAACAGTGATCACTGCGTCGGTCACTGTTGTTCCCAAGTAGGCCTCTGCATCACGCTTCAACTTCATGAGTGTGCGTGCGCTGATTTCCTGCGGCGTGTACTTCTTGCCATCGATGTCATCGGATTTCCATGAGGTACCCATTTCGCGCTTGATACTGCGGAAGGTGCGATCGGGGTTGGTGATGGCTTGACGCTTTGCGACTTCGCCGACCAGAACTTCGCCTGTCTTTGAGAACGCAACGATGGATGGTGTGGTGCGTGCGCCTTCTGAGTTGGGGATGACGACGGGGTCGCCTGCTTCAAGAACTGCAACTACGGAGTTTGTGGTTCCGAGGTCAATGCCGACTGCTTTTGCCATTAGTTGTCTCCTGGACTTGTCCGGCGATGCCGGGGGGTATGTGGTTTCAGAATAAGGGTGCTCATTCACAGTGACAACTTCTGTGACAGAAAACTTGATACAAGGTCACTCAACATTTGTACCTCTGTCCCATGTCTTGAATTCCGCTCTGACCCCCAACAGGGCCATACGATGGGCTCGTGCTCGGAAAACTTGTCCTCCTTCGCCATGGTCAAAGCACCTGGAACGAACTCAATCTCTTTACTGGCTGGCACGATGTGCCCCTTTCCGCCCAAGGCACCCAGGAAGCAGGGGCAGCAGGGCGCACCATGAAAGAGGCCGGGCTGGTCTTCGACATTGCCCATACCTCTTTACTAACGCGGGCCTGCATGACCTGCCATCTGGCCCTCAACGAGATGGACCAAGTGTGGCTTCCCGTGGAGCGCCACTGGAAATGGAATGAACGCCACTACGGCGCCCTCCAGGGTTTGGACAAAAAGGCCACCACTGAGGCCCATGGTGAAGCCCAAACCAAGCTGTGGCGCCGCAGTTTCGATATCCCACCTCCCCCCGTGGAGCGCACCAGTCCAGAACATCCGGTGAATGATCCCCGCTATCGGTTGATTAACCCGGATCTTTTGCCTGCCACCGAATGCCTAAAGGATGTTGTTGCCCGTGTTGTCCCCCATTTTCATGAAGTGGTCGTACCTCAGTTACGTGCAGGCATGAATGTCCTGGTTGCGGCACACGGCAATTCACTGCGGGCCCTCGTGATGGCACTGGAATCCATTCCAGAAGATGACATCGCAGAGTTGAACATCCCCACAGGAGTTCCCCGTCTCTATTCATTAACGGACTCACTCGAGGTTGCCGAAGTGTCGTATCTCGGTGACCAAGACGCCATTCGAGCCGCCATCGAAGGTGTCGCGAACCAGGCAAAAGGCCACTAAATCCAGTTATTTGAGTGTTTCTCTCGTTCGGTTGCATTCGTGTGACAGAAGCGGAAAACAGGGTCTCCAAGTGTGATTACACTTGCCCTTATGGCATCAAAAAAGTCTTCCGTCGATCATCTCCGCAACATTGCACTCTTTTCTGAATGCTCTACAAAGGAACTGGGTCTTGTTGTTGACAACTCGACTGAGCGCGTGTTGAAAGCCGGCACTGTGATTATGGAACAAGGTCGCGTAGGTCTTGAGGCCTACGTGATTCTTGAAGGCACCGCCACCATTAAGCGCAACAGCAAAAAGATTGGCACTGCATCTGCAGGTTCCGTCATTGGTGAATTGTCACTGCTCGACAAAGGCCCTCGCACCGCCACCGTGATTGCAGAAACTGATGTGCGTTTGTTGGTTGTGACCGACCGCGCCCTCAAAGGTGCGATCCAAAACATCCCCGCCATCTCGACCAAGTTGCTCAAGGGTCTCGCTACCCGAGTTCGTGAACTTGATCGCGCCCACTACGGCTGATTTTTCACATCAAACTGACCAAGTTTGACCCGATGGGTCGGGGGTCTGGGCCCATATCGCACTAGCGTTGTATCCGTTATGAGCACGAACGCAGCACCTGCAACAGAGAAGGGGCCAAAGCGCCTTCGCCCGTACCAGTTGTCCATCGCCCTTGGCGTGGGCGTGGGTACCTTCGCCATGTTCTCTGGCATCTTTTCCACAGTGACCGGATGGAAGAGCACGTCTGAGATTCACCGTGATGTCTTTGGTGGCATTCCAGGTCCAATGAAGATCGCTTTCTACACCGTCATCCCCGTCATGCTCATTTGGGGTTCTTTCCGTTTTGCAGATCGCATTCGTAACTGGGAGCGCGGTGCACCTGATCGTCGTCGCACCACTCCAAAAAATGTGAAGCGTCGTCTTGCTGATTACCGCGCAGGTGTGTACATGCGCACACTGTTGCGCGACAGTGCAGCAGGCCTCATGCACTCCATGATGTACTTCGGATTCCTCATCTTGCTGGGTGTTACGACAACACTCGAAGTCGACCATGTTTTGCCACCGTCGCTCAAGTTCTTGCACGGAGGCGTGTACCAGGCATATGCATTCGTAGGTGACTTTGGTGGCCTTATCTTCACCATTGGCGTGGTTTGGGCAATTGTTCGTCGTTACGTTCAACAGCCATATCGCATTCGCATCAAGACCAAAGCCGAACACGGTGTCATCTTGGGTGTGCTACTTGCCATCAGTCTCACTGGTTACGGCGCTGAGATGTTCCGCATTGCTGCTTCTACCGCAAGCGGCAAAGACATGTCTTTCGAGAAGTGGTCGTTCATTGGTTACCCATTGTCCACCTTGGTAGATGGCGCAAGCTTGGGAACGTTGGAAATATGGCACCAAGGTTGGTGGGTTGCTCACGTAGTGACATTCATTGCGTTCTTGGCAATCTTGCCCATCACCATGTTGCGCCACATCTTCACCTCACCGTTGAACATGTACCTCAAAGATCGTGATCGTCCAAAAGGCGCAATGCGTGCAATGCCAAATCTCACCGAAACAGGTTTGGAAACATTCGGTGCTTCTGTGGTCGAAGACTTCACATGGAAGCAATTGCTCGATACAGATGCGTGCACAATGTGTGGCCGTTGCACCAGCGTGTGCCCCGCTCACGCAACGGGTAAGCCACTTGACCCACGCGAGATTGTGTTGAAGACCGGTGAAGTAATGGCTGCAACTGCATCACATGCACCAGGCGGAAAAGTTTCACCGCCACTTTCTGTTGATTCTGAAATCACCATTGGTGTGAACTCCATTTTTGAGCGCATCACTGCTGAAGAAGTGTGGTCCTGCACCACATGTAAAGCATGTGATGAGATCTGTCCGGTCAATATTGAAATTCTCGACAAGATTCTCGACATGCGTCGCTACTTGTCGTTGATGGAAAGTAATTTCCCCGCAGAACTCGGCAATGCATACCGCGCCATGGAAAACCAAGGAAACCCTTGGGGCATGAGCCAAGGCGACCGTGCCGAATGGGCAAAGGACATGAACGTGGAAGTGGTTGATCCTGGTTCTCCGTTCAACCATGAATACCTTTACTGGGTGGGCTGTGCTGGCTCATTCGATGACAAGAACAAGAAGGTCACCCAAGCAATGGCCAAGCTGCTCGAGCGCGCAGGCGTCGACGTAGCAATTTTGGGCCCAAGCGAAATGTGTACCGGTGACTCTGCTCGTCGCTCAGGCAATGAGTATCTGTTCCAAATGTTGGCGATGCCCAATATTGAAATGATGAACGGCATGGGCGTGAAGAAGATCATCACGCAGTGCCCACACTGTTTCAACACATTGAAGAACGAGTACCCGCAGTACGGCGGCAACTACGAAGTAGTACACCACTCTGAATTCCTCGAGCACCTGATTGATTCGGGTCAACTGGATATGCGCAGTGCATCACTCGAAGATCGCATCGTCTACCACGACTCGTGTTATCTCGGCCGTCACAACGATGTCTACATGGCACCACGAAAAGTTGTGGGATCCATTAAGGGTCTCCAGATTGTGGAGATGCCACGCAACGGCACCAAGGGAATGTGCTGTGGCGCAGGTGGTGCACGTATGTGGATGGAAGAATCCATTGGCGTCAAGGTCAACGATGAGCGTGCACAAGAGGCAATCTCTACCGGTGCCGGTCGTGTCGCTACGGCATGTCCGTTCTGCTACATCATGCTTGACGACGGCGTGAAGGCAGCAGGTGCTGAAGAGGATCAAGTAAAGGTTGCAGACATTGCTATCCACGTACTTGAAGCACTCGAGAACGGTGAGAAAGCTCTTGCCGCACAAGAAGCGCCGCTCGCCGCTAGCCCTGGCGAATAACTACAACTCGTCTAAGGATTTTTAATCTTTAGGCGGTGTCCAGGTGGACAAGAAATTGCCCAAACGGCCAATCGCTTCCGTCAGATCTTTTGCCCAAGGCAATGTCACGATGCGCAAGTGATCAGGCTTGGGCCAGTTAAAGCCTGTTCCCTGCACAACCAACACTTTTTCTGCGCGAAGAAAATCCAGCACAAATCGACGGTCGTCCGCAATGGGGTACATCTCTGGGTCAAGTTTGGGGAACACATACAACGCACCCTTGGGCTTCACACAAGTTACGCCGGGAATCTTTTCCAGTGCCTCAATTGCTGCGTCGCGCTGGGCAAGCAAACGCCCACCAGGAAGAATGAGATCCTTAATGCTCTGACGGCCACCTAGCGCAGTCTGAATCGCATGCTGCGCGGGCACGTTTGCACACAGTCGCATATTGGTCAACATGTTGATGCCTTCTATGTAGCTCTCGGCATGTGTACGAGGACCAGTCACCACCATCCAACCCGATCGAAAACCCGCCAGGCGGTAGGCCTTCGACAATCCGTTGAAAGTAAACGTCAAGACATCGGGGGCTAAAGCCGCAAATGTGTGATGCACAGCATCGTCATACAAAATCTTGTCGTAAATCTCATCAGCAAACACCACAAGATTTCTTTCACGTGCAAGATCTGCAATGTCCCGCAACACTTTCTGGCTGTACACCGCACCAGTGGGATTATTTGGGTTGATCACCACAATGGCGCGAGTGCGCGCTGTGATTTTTGCACGAATGTCATCCATGTTGGGATTCCAATCGTCGTCTTCATCACAGAGATAATGCACGGGGCGACCACCCGCAAGACTTGTTGACGCAGTCCACAATGGATAATCAGGAGCCGGAATGAGAACTTCATCGCCCTCATCCAAAAGAGCATTAAGTGCCAACTGAATAAGCTCACTCACTCCGTTGCCCAACCACACATCATCAGGGTTGGTGATGTCGATGCCACGATCCTGGTAATGCTGTACGACAGCTGTGCGGGCAGAACGAATACCTTGCGAATCTGAATAGCCCTGTGATTCTTGAAGGTGTCGAGTGACGTCCACCAAAATTTCTGGAGGTGCCTCAAAACCAAATGGGTGAGGATTGCCAATATTCAGCTTCATGATGCGATGGCCTTGTTCTTCAAGGCGCTTCGCTTCAACTAAGACAGGTCCACGAATGTCATAGAGCACATTGCTCAGTTTCTTGGACTGCTGAATATCGCCATCCATGGCTATTGGAAATTCTCGAAGTAACGACTCGGAGTAGGGCCGCGCTGGCCTTGGTACTTGGAACCTTGTGCACCAGATCCATAGGGCTTTTCTGCTGGTGACGTCATCTTCATAAAGCTGACTTGACCAATCTTCATGCCTGGATACAACGTGATGGGCAAGTTAGCAACATTGGCTAACTCCAACGTGATGTGACCATCAAAACCAGCGTCCACAAAACCAGCGGTGGAATGAATCAGCAATCCCAAACGTCCAAGTGAACTCTTGCCCTCCACACGAGCGACTAAATCATTGGGGACTGCGACGCGCTCCAAAGTAGAACCCAAAACAAACTCGCCTGGGTGCAACATGAACACACCATCCATGGGAACTTCTACTAATTCTGTAAGACCTGTGAGATCCTGCTTCACGTCCAACACTGCAGCGCTGTGATTACGAAACACGCGAAAATACGGCGCCACTTTGACGTCGATACTGCTGGGCTGCACGCAGGTGTCGTCATAGGGTTCAATAATGATGCGGCCAGCGGAGAGCTCGGCACGCAGGTCTTTGTCGGAAAGAATCACGGTGCAAACCCTAGTCAAATGGCCCCCGTTCTAACGGGGGCCATTTGGGGATTTCTTGAATTTGCGATGCTTTGCCCCGAATTTTGACTATCTGAGGTCGATCTCGAGGGCAACTCGCCTTCCTTTGACATACAGCAAGTCGATGGGTATATACCCTAGGGGGTATATACTGAGGGGGTGAGTTTTTCCTTGCCTTCTTATGTGTCTCCACTTCGCCAATGGACAGGTGTGCATTTCACCGTTGCTGCTCTTGCAGGAATCGCCACATATTTTCTTTTGGGAGTACCCACCGACGTGGTGAATAACCGCGTCTTTGGAAGATCTATTGAGAGCACCCCGTGGTCCATGCCGGTTCTCATTGCCACCGCCATTCTTTCCGGATTACTCGCAGCTACTTATGTAGGTGTTTCTGTTTTTGACTCCACCGCCAAGATGGGCACTATTGGTGGGGCATTGTCATTTTTTGCTATCGGTTGTCCTGTGTGTAACAAACTGGTTCTCATTGCACTTGGCACCACAGGCGCCATCAATTACTTCGGGCCCATTCAGCCGTATCTAGCATTTGCAGGCTTACTTCTTCTTACATGGGCGTTTATGCGTCGTCTCAAGAATGCGGGCTCATGTGCCCTTTCCCCAATAGTTCCCCACAACACACCCACTTCAGAAGGAGAGAACTCATGTGTTCAACAGTGAGATGTCCAGATTGCGAAAAAGTCACCTGGGCAGGATGCGGCATGCATATTGAACAAGCATTGGCTGGCTACAGCGCGGAGCAGATATGTCATTGTTCCGATGAGTCAATGGATTCAGCAGATACCGCACCCGCTCTGCAATGAATTGATTATGAAAGAGCCTCGAGTGCCCGCGTGATCTCCTCGACTATCGCTTCGGGATTGTCTTGTTGAATCACGAGCCGATCAAACTTTGCATCTCGCAGTTCGACGACAACTGGGTTCTCCCCACGCCAAACATTCCAAAAGGTCTTGACGCCTTCTGCATGGAACGTTCCCTTTGTTACTAGGCGCGGCCAATGCGTGCCCGGGGCTTTAAAGCCACGTGGTTCATCGGCCACAAAGGGATCAACAAAGACGCGAACTACTGATGTCAATGGAACACGAATGGTAGAACGCACGCTCAGCATTGTGTCGAACACGCCCATGCGCACGACAATGTGGTCGCCTTCGAGATGTAGTTGTGCCATAGGGGCAAATGTCTACAGAGCAGCTCCGCGCACTTGACCGCGCTTGCGTACCCAGTCACCCACTGTGTTCAGGGCTAACACGGTGAACACCATGGCACCTGAAGGCACAAGTACGGGGAACAGCGTCAGCTTGATGTCTTTACGTGCCTGGTTAATCATGCCGCCCCACGTTGGTGTAGGTGGCTGCACGCTCAAACCAAGGAACGCCAAGGAGCCTTCCAACACAATGACGCCCGCTGCAGCAACCAAGGCATAGGCCATGATGCTGGGAAGCACATTGGGAATCACTTCACGGAACAACACAGTGCGTCGAGGTGTTCCAATGGCGCGCGCAGCGAGAACAAACTCGCGGCGAGAAATGGAAAGGCTGTTGGCACGTGCCACGCGTGTGTATGGCGGAATAGACAAGAAACCCACAATGACCGAGATAACGAAAAGGCTGCGTGTCTGCATGAAGGTGACCAAGGCAAGCAACAACACCAAGCCCGGGAAGGCCAAGATGACGTCGACAGTTGCCATCACTGCGGCTTCTACTTTGCCGCGTGTGTAACCCACCAGCGCACCTAAGAAACCACCAATGGCAGATCCAGCCACCACTGCAACAAACGACACGGTGAGCGAGACACGGGCTCCGTAGATGATGCGAGAGAAAAGGTCACGGCTGAGGTCATCGGTACCCAAGAGGTGCTTCAAAGATGGGCCTTCATTTACCTTGGACTCACCCATGATGAAGCCTTGATAGTTCGGGTCTTTCAAGGGCAAGAAGTCCGCAAAGATTGCAGCGAACACAATGGCAACAATCCAGATTGTTCCCAACTTCACTGTCAACGGCATCGAGCGATACAGACGCCACATTGCTGGAAATGGATTCTTCAGAAATTTCATGCTGACTTCACCCTGATTCGTGGATCAACCACCATGTAGATGAGGTCGACCGCAGTATTGATAATGACGTAGATCGCCGAGATGAAGAGAACGATTCCCTGCACCACGATGATGTCGCGAGTGTTGATGGCCTCAAGAAGCTTGCGGCCAAGACCCGGTACCGCAAAGAGTTGTTCGATAACAACGGTGCCGCCAAGAAGCGCACCAATGTTCAAACCCACCACCGTGATCAAACTCAATGAGCTAGGGCGGAATGCGTGGCGGAACAATACGTATCCATCGGTGAGTCCCTTTGCCCGTGCAGATAACACATAGTTTTCTTGCAAGGTAGAAATCATGTCTGCACGTACCAAGCGTGTGAACACTGCCAACTGTGACAATGCCAATGCCGAAGCCGGCAAAATGACGGACTCAATATTGCCCGTCAGACTTTCGGTAAGTCTCACCCATCCTGTAGCAGGCAATACGCCTGCTTGAAGGGCGAGACCCCAAATAAGAAAGATACCGACCACGAAAGGTGGCACGGAAAGAAGAAATTGCACGACAGCTGAAATGGAGTTGTCGACTGCTTTGCCTTGTTTGTAGGCGCTTGCAATACCCAGCGGAATTGCAAGAAAGACCGACATCAAGACCGCAACAATTGCGAGCTCGGCGGTGACAGGAAGTCGAGCAGTGATCTCGCTCAGAACTGGTTGATCCGTGACATAGGACTTGCCGAAGTCACCTTGGACAACGTCGCCAATCCAATTGCCGTAACGAACAAGGAACGGATCATTAAGACCAAGTTCTTCACGAATTTGTGCAACAAGTACCTCGTCGCGCTCGCCAATACCCGGTGGAATAATCGTGTCCACTGGGTCACCTGGCAACAAACTTGTCATAAAAAAGGTGAGGAAGGACACGGCAAACACCGTTGCCAACAGCCGCACAAGTCGGAGTCCAAGTGTTTTCACCATTCGGGTGCCCCCCTATTCAAGAGTGTCTAAAAGTTGTGTGAATAAAAAATGTGGCGGGTGCTGTGGGTCGTACCGAAATGGGTACGACCCACAGACCACCAGGTTTATGGGATGAAAGAGTCAGCTCCGATTAGGAAGCAGCGACCCACACGCCCCAGATACGGCCTTCGCCACCAGGCAAGCCCACACCACGAACGCCGCTTGGCAGTGTCCATGAGGTGAGTCCCTTGATGGTTGGCTGTGTAATGAATGCCGTTGCGGTGTGACCGGAGTACCAGGTCACTGCATTGGTGTTCATTTCAATCATCACTGTTTCGAATGCAGCTTTGCGAACTGCAGGATCGATGGTCTTTCCTGCTTCTTCCTTTGCAGCAATTGCTACAGCGGCTGATTCGCCTTCCCAGTTGGTGAAGTTGCCCACAGCTTTTGCTGGGTCTGCAAGGAATCCTGCAATACCAGCTTGTGGGTCGCCTTCGCCGCCCCAACGCCAACAATGTGCATCAGTGTTGTCCTGAATGCCGTTGTTGATGTGTGTGGCCTGGTCGAACTGTGTCAATTCAACATCAACCAATCCAGTTGCCTTCCAACCTTCAGATACCACTTGCATTGCTGCAATCAATGTGGGGTCTGGTGGGCAAGAAAGTGTCACTGCAATGTTGGAGCCCACTGGCTTTCCGTCACTACGTGCAGGATCGTCAATGTATTCCTTCAACTTCGCAGTTGCAGCAGCAATGTCGTACTTGGGGTACGCATCTGCGGCCTTTTGTGAGTACCAAGGGCTATCTGGGCTGAACCACTGTGTTGCGGCGGCACTAATGCCTTCGCCACCCAATGCAACAATCACTGCTTCTTGGTTGTTTGCCATGTTGAGACCCATGCGCACGCGCACGTCATCGTATGGAGCCTTCTTCGTGTTGAAGAAACCACCACCGGTGTTGTTGCCTTGGAATTCAACAGTTGTTACACCTGCGGTTGCACGTGCGTCACGAATTGTTGCCTGACGAAGTGTCTGAGCAAGATTCACTGTTCCCGAAGCAACGGAGTCCAAACGTGTTCCTTCATCCGGAATTGGACGGAAGGTCACTTGGTCAAGGTAAGGAAGCTTGTTGCCATCAGCGTCTTCACGCCAGTAGTCAGCATTCTTCACCACAACTGTTTGGTTGTCTGGGTCACGTGTCTGCATTGTGAATGGACCAGTTCCTACTGGTGCGCGGCTGAAGCCTTCTGAGTCAGCAGCTGCTGCTGCAGGCTCAAATACCATTCCAAGAGGTGCACGCTCGAGGTCAGCAGGGAATGAGGCATATGCCTTCGACAGTTTGTAAACAACTGTCAAATCATCCACTACTTCCACCGATGTCAAACCGTTGGATGTGATAACCGCTGCTGATGCCGCACCGGTCTTCTGAATTTCAAACATGTCGACGAGTGTCTGTGATGTCACGTCCACGCCGTTGTGGAACTTGATTCCCTCGCGCAACTTCAATGTCCACTCAGTGAGTTCCGCATTGGGCTCGAGTGACTCTGCCAAGAACGGTGCATAACCGCCCTCACTGCTGCCTTCCATCAACTTGTCGAAGACAGTTGTCATGATGGTGTAGCAAGGAGCCGAGCACGAATCCTCCCACGGACGGAGACCAGTAGCTTCGGCCTCAAGACCGACACTGATAGACCCGCCAATTACTGGCTTGCCTTCATCTCCATCACCACCACCGCTGGATCCGCCATCACCGCCGCCACAGGCTGCCAAAAGCAGCGCCGCGGAGCCGATGAGAGCAGCAACGAACTGCTTTGTAGTCCGCTTTCTCATTTGATCCCCCTCCTGGGTTGTGTTTTCGGGTATTTCCCGACCTTGGTGTGTCATCTCACTGTTGTGGGTAATGACACGCGACATAATGACCAACTGCTACTTCTTGCAGTTGTGGTTCTTCCTGTGCGCAACGATCTGTTGCGATAGGACAACGGGTGCGGAATCGGCAGCCACTTGGAGGCGCCGTAGGCGAAGGTAGATCCCCCGACAATTCCGCATTGGTATCTGGTGCTTGTGTGGGATCTGCCACGGGGACCGAACCCAACAACAACTTTGTGTAGGGGTGTGCGGGCTTGGCGTACAAGTCTTCACTGGTTGCCACTTCGCACATCTTGCCCAAATACATCACTGCTACGCGATCGCTCACGTTCTTCACCACTGCTAAGTCGTGAGCAATAAAGATCAAGGTGATGCCGTACTTCTTCTTGAGATCTTCCAGAAGATTCAAGATCTGTGCTTGCACCGATACGTCAAGGGCCGACACTGGCTCATCACAAATGATGACTTTGGGATTCAACACCAAAGCACGTGCAATAGAAATGCGTTGGCACTGACCACCAGAGAATTCGTGCGGACGACGCTCGCCCACAAGATCGGCATCAAGCCCCACAGCCTCGAGGGTTTCGCGCACAATCTTGTATTGCTCGTCTTTGTCTTTTGGTCCCCACACGCGCAATGGTTCTGCAACTACATCTTTAATACGGCGACGAGGATTCAACGATGAAATCGGATCCTGGAAAATCATTTGAATGTCGGTGCGCTGTTCGCGCATGTCTGCATCATTCAACTTGGTGAGATCTACGCCATCGAGCACGACCGAACCACTTGTAGGACGCGGAAGCTGCAAGATTGCACGACCAGTGGTGGATTTGCCGCAACCAGACTCGCCCACAATTCCCAAAGTTTCCCCCGGCATGAGATCGATGCTGATGCCGCTCACGGCGTGCACCTTGCGGCCACCACCTACGGGGAACTCAACGGTGAGATCTTCGACCGTGAGCACAGCGCCTTCTCCGCGCAAATGTGCTTTACCTGTACCAGCCATTTATTTCACCTCACTTGTAGTTGAAGCGACATTGTGCATCGCAAGTGTCTGTGGGCGACCTGCAGACAAATTCTTCTGGAGGGCATCGCGTGATGCGGGAGTACCCAGCGGAATCCAACATGCCGACTGACTTCCATCTGCATGAGTGGTGATCGGTGGCTGTTCGTTTTCACACTGTTCTTGTGCGTATGCACAACGTGGAGCAAAGGCACATCCCTTTGGCGGATTCGCCAGATCGGGTGGGCGACCAGAGATGGACAGCAAGCGAGTGTGTGCAGGTTGATCCATGCGTGGGATCGAACGCAACAAAGCTTCGGTGTAGGGCATTTTGGGTGCTGCGAACAATGTCTTTGTGTCCGCAACTTCTACCAAGCGACCTGCATACATCACAGCAACATGATCTGCACGACCGGCAATAACACCGAGGTCGTGCGTGACCAACACCATGGACATGTCACGATCGCGACGTTGGAAGTCGAGCAAGTTCAGAATTTGGTGCTGCACTGTCACGTCGAGTGCGGTGGTGGGTTCGTCTGCAATCAGCAATTTCGATCCACATGCCAACGCAATTGCAATACAAATACGCTGGCGCATACCACCGGAACATTCGTGTGGATATACATCCATGCGTGCTTCTGGTTCGGGAATCTGCACGCTGCGCAACAATTCAATGCCGAGCTCGCGTGCTTCTTTCTTTCCTAATCCCAGGTGATGGCGAATGTGTTCGATGACTTGAGTTCCCACCTTCATCACTGGATTCAGGGATGTCATGGGATCTTGGAACACCATCGAGATTTCTTTGCCCCAAATAGATTGCATTTCTTTGCGCGTCTTCGTAAGCAATTCTTCGCCCTGAAATTTCACGCTGCCAGTTGTCTGCACATTGGACGACACATTGAGTTGCAACATCGAACGAGAAAACACGGTCTTTCCAGAACCGCTCTCTCCTACAAGTCCGTATGTCTGACCTTTTTGCAAAGTGAGATTCACTCCGTTAACAGCAGTTAGCGGGCCGCGCGGAGTCATAAAAGTGGTGCTCAAATTTTCAACTTCAAGCAATGGTGTGTCAGGCAAAGATGTGTTCACCGCTCATGTCCTCCCCCTTGGTCATCTGTGCAGTATGTCACAGGTGCACATGTGAATCAAAGGTAGCGACAAGAAGTTTTCGCTTGTGAAATAAGGAATTTGTGGCGTTTTTATTGCACTATGCAAGGGTCGGCTCTTACCGATAGGTAAGGCGCCATATCACAACTTCACAAACGCACAATCTTGTACTTACGGTTCGAGGACGACCCATCCGCGTTTTTGTAACTCGGCCGCCAGCACCTCGGAGGGCACAGACTTCAGCGATCTCTCCGCAGCGGTCACCTTGGGAGATGTGGGTTGAATACGGGGCGGGGCGGGTTCTGGGGTCGCACCGGCATTTTCAGCAATCTCGGCCCATTCTTGAAGTTGAGCAATAAAGGCATCGGCTTCGTCCCGAGTGAATTTGCCGCCCGCTTGGCGCTGGGTGAATTGCATGGGCCCGCGTGCATCTCGAAAGTCTGAGTGCCCAGCGGCATTGAGCAGGGCTAAGAGTTCTTGAATCTGCTTGGCCGATGCCGGCGGTCCCGAGGGTTGTCCAAATGCCATACCACCACCGTAGTGATGGGGTCGGTCACTGAGAGATCAAGCTGGCAATTGCCCACACAGCAGCAACGAGTCCGATGATCCCCATAAAGAGGCTGCGCACAACTGGTGCTTTCTCTAAATCGCCCTCAGTACGTTCACGTTGTGGCGGACGCACGATGGCAAACAAGTTTCCGAACGCAAGTGCTCCTCCCAAGGCCAGTACCAAGTAGATGAGGATGTTTTCGCCAAGGAACATATGAGAAGGCTACTCGGATGCCTCAGTGGTGCCATCTCTTGTAATGGCTCTGGCCAACATATGCGCACCAATAGGCACAGTAATGAATTGGAATGCAACCACGACTGCAATTTTTGTGATGGAACTGAGATTGTCCATCTGCACAGCAGCACCGATTGCGCAACACAACACTCCCAACGTTGCGGGCTTTGTTGCTGCATGCATACGGCTTGTGGTGTGCTGCAATCGATGTAATCCGACTGCAGCAATCACTGCCATAGATACACCCACAAAAAAGAACACCACTGAGGCAATATCGCGTGCAGTACTCATTGGCCTGTTCTTTCAATAAAGCGAGCAACTGTGACTGCTGTGAGGAAACCTAAGAGACCCAACACAATGGCTAAGTCCAATAGCAATCCATCACCGGAAATTGCTGCACCAACCAGAAGACCACATGTAATCACCGATGCCAATACATCAATGGAGATTGCACGATTCGCTAATGAGTTGGGACGAGCAATCCACCATGTGGTGAGTGCACCAGCAACAAACAACGCTGCAATAAAGATCCAAAGAACATTGTTCATAGTGCATCCTTCTTGTTGTGAGACCTCACGGATACTGCACGATTCAATCGTTCTTCAAGGGTGCGCACTTGTTGCACAAAAGCAGAATCATCAACGTCACCCAATACGTGCACCCGGAGCGTGAAGGTTTCTTCGTCCACGCTGACTGTCATTGTTCCCGGGGTCAATGTCAATGAGTTCCCCACTAGTGACGCAATGAGTGCTGACTGTGTTGCTAACTGCACAGACACCACTTTTGTCTGGAGTCGAACGGGTGTGGGGCGTAAGACTGTGACCACTACTGCACATGATGATGTCACCAAGTCACCCAAGAGTCGCACCACAAACTTCACGGCACCTACTGGGTGTATCTGATGTTGCGATTTCAACATTGTGGGAAACAGCAAGATAATCACAAGACCCACCACTACGCCTGAGGCAAGGTTGGCCACGCTGAGCTCTCCCCACAGAGCAATCCAAATAATGATGAGTGAAAGCAACTGGCCGATCATGATCCCAATACCGCCTTCACATATTGCATGGGGTTCAACAATTGTTCTGCGGCTTGTACCGAATAGTCATATAACGGACCAGCGAGAACAGCAATCGCCAAGGTCACACCCACCAACGTGATGCTGGTTGTGGACATGATCTTGTGATGTCGCATGATGCCTACTCGCCCAGCGGGAGGAGTGGGACGCACTTCTCCCCAGAACAGACCCATCCAGATTTTGATCATCGAAATCAAGGTCAACAGACTTCCGAAAATTGCGACTGCAGTAATCACATAGCTGCCGTTATCGAAGCCGGCTCTCAAAATGCCCAGCTTGGCAACAAAGCCAGAGAACGGAGGAAGACCAGCAAGGCTTAACGCAGGCAGCATAAAGAACACCGCCAAGAGACCCGATCGCTTGGCTAAGCCATCAATGTCATCAAATGCACTTGACCCTGTCTCTTTTTCAATGATTCCTTCCACCAGGAAGATCGATGTCTTGACAGGAATTTGATGAAGTACAAAGAACACAGTCGCGGCTAGTGCTGCTTGTGTGCCTAGGCCCACTCCAAGAATCATGTAGCCAATCTGGCTCACAATATGAAAGCTCAACACGCGCTTCATCTGCGTGTGTGAAATTGCGCCTACTACTCCGACAATCATGGTGAAGCCCGCAACCACAATCAGCAACGTGGATTGCCCGCCCGGGAATAACAAGGTCTCTGTGCGGATAATTGTGTACACGCCCACTTTGGTGAGCAGACCTGCAAAGACAGCGGTCATTGACGATGGCGCCGAGGGATATGAGTCGGGTAGCCAGAAGTACAACGGGAACACTGCAGCCTTGATGCCAAAAGCCACTAACAACAACAAGTTGAGACCCATCTGTACACCATCGGGAAGTGCAGCGAGACGCTCGGGCAACTCAGCCATGCTCACAGTGCCAGTTGCAGCAAACACTAAACCGATTCCCAACAACAAAATGGTGGACTCCACCACGTTGAGGACCACGTAAGTCACTCCGGATCGAATTTGTTTATTCGTTCCTTCCAAAGTGAGAAGTACGTAACTGGCCATTAGCATCATCTCAAATGCCACGAACAAGTTGAAGAGATCACCTGCCAAGAATGCTTGCGCCAAACCTGCTGCCAACACTAAGTACACGGGGTGATAGGCCGTTGAATGTTCATCCGATGCTTGTTGACCAATGGAGTAGATCAACACCAAGGCCATAATCGAAATGGACACAATCAACATGAGGGCAGCGAAGCGATCCGCCACCAAGGTGATAGCGATTTGTGCTGGCCAACCGCCCAAGCGTGTTACCAAGATGTCATTATCGGTAACCACCTTTGCCACCACCACAATGCTGGATGCAAGCGAAATACCCAGCGCAACAAAACTGATGATGCGCTGAATAAACAACTGCTTCACCAACATCGATAAGGCAGCGCCCAACAATGGTGCAGCTATCGGAAGAGCAAGAGCGATGTTCATTGGTAATCACCTGGAACTTCGGTGCCACCAAGAAGTGGCTTTGCTGATGCGACACGCTTGTCTTCATCATCGTCTTCCACGTCGTCGTTGCCGTCAATTGTCCAGCCGCGCCATGCGAGGGCGAGCAGAAAAGCAGTAATACCAAATCCGATAACGATTGCCGTGAGAACAAGAGCCTGTGGAACAGGATCTGTGAATTCTCCGTCTCGACCAATGATGGGAGCCTCGCCGGCACGCGCACCAATACTCAAGATGAGCACGTTCACAGCGTTGGCCATTATTCCCACGCCCAAAATGATGCGTGTGAGCGAACGCTGCAAAAGAAGAAACGTTCCGGATGCAAACAACACACCTATCAGAACAATGAGTGCAGCGCTCATGATTCCTCTCCCACTTCTTCGTCGTGGACTGGATCTGCACCTAGCGACATCAACGATAACAAGACCACGCCAATGACTAGGAAATACACACCAAGGTCAAATATTGAAGATGACACCAGTTTCACTTCACCAATCGCTGGCACATTCCATTTCCATATTGCTGATTCCAAAAGCGTGTCGCCATAAGCAAGGGGTACGAGTGCGGTGACCACAGCGATGACTAAACCAGCACCGATGTAGGTGGTGGGATTCAGCGCACGATGCCATCTATCTGTCAGTGGGGTTCCGGCAAGGTAACGAATAATGAATGCAGCCCCTGCGATAAGGCCACCAATAAAACCACCACCGGGCGCATTGTGGCCTCGGAAGGTGATGTACACAGATACCAATAACACGACGGGAAAGAGCCAGCGATCGGCTTCAGTCAGAATTACAGAACGACGCCCGATCATTGTGATGCCTCTACCACTTTCGGTTTACGTTGACGCCTCGCCATATTGACGAGATTTGCCACACCCAATGCAGCCACGGCAAGCACTGTGATTTCACCCATAGTGTCCACCCCGCGGAAGTCCACCAAGATGACGTTGACCACATTGTTGCCACCACCTTGAGGCGATGAACGTGTGATGTATTCCTCACCCACAGATGGTGCTTGTCGAGAGTTGCCCACAAGCAATGCAAACAATGCGACAACAAGACCCACTGAAACAGAAAAAACAATCTGTGCAGTACGCGCAGACCCCTTTATCGAACGTTCGAACTTAGAAGGAAGTTGGCGGAGCACCAATAGAAATACGACGAGGACAATTGTCTCCACCAGGATTTGTGTCAGGGCAAGGTCGGGGGCACCGAAGAGAGCAAAAATTACCGCAATGGCAAATCCCACGCCACCCAGAAGAAGAGCCGCAACAAATCTGTGCGCTGTAAATGTGACCACGCCAGTGAGCACAATGCATAGAACCACAACACCGAATTGCAAGGGTGAATCGGCGATCACCATGTTGTCGAAATGCGGTAATTGATCTGTTGCCAACGAATACATCAGTGTTGCAATCACCACACCCATCGTCACCACGACGTATGTCTGTAATGAACCGTTTTGGGTGTACTTCGTAATTTTCTTAGAGCCAGTCAAAATTCCTTGCAACAAAGACAGATACACCTTGTCGCCCGTGACGGGTAATTCTCTTGCTGTTGCCGCCAGCGGAAAGACATATCCAATAGCTGCGCCAACTGCGACCACAATCACAGACACAATCAATGCTGTGTTGACGCCTGGCCATAATGCCAATTTGCCCGTCGCTTCAGGACTCAACGTTGTTGCAACAGCATCGAACAAATGACCTGTCTGCTTCGCAAACAACCCTGCGATGAGTGATGCACTCGATAACAGAACTACTGGTGCCACCAACAAGAAACTTGGGGCATGGTGCACATGTGAAGGGGCGCAATCTTTTTTGGTGCCAAATACTCCACGTACAAATCGCACGCTGTATGCGGTGGACAACACGGCGCCTACAACAACAAACGCAAGTGCCACATTTCCTACTGCGCCTACTTTGTCATCTGCTTTCAATAACACTGCCAGCGCTTTTTCTTTTGTTGCAAACCCAAACAAAGGAATAATTCCTGCCATTGATGCAGCAGACAATGTGGCAAGAATTGCAACCAATGGCATCTGACGACCCACGCCACTGAGTGTGCGAATATCGCGAGAGCCAACTGCATGATCTACTGCACCTACGGACAAGAACAATGCAGCCTTAAAGACTGCGTGTGCAGCCAAGTGCACGACTGCTGCATACGTCGCACCAGGAATTCCGATACCCGCCAGAATTCCGAGAAAACCTAATTGCGACACGGTGCTATGGGCGAGAAGCAATTTTGCATCCGTTGCATACATTGCGCGCACGCCGCCCAACACCATCGTGATGCCGCCAGCCACCACAACCATCCAGCGCCACACATCAAGGTCACCAAAAATTGGCGACATACGAGCCATCAACACAATGCCGGCCTTCACCATGGTGGCCGAATGCAGGTAGGCACTCACCGGAGTGGGTGCTGCCATTGCCCCAGGTAACCAAAAATGGAACGGGAACTGTGCGGACTTGGTGAATGCTCCGAGCAATACCAAAATTGCGGCCACGGTGATCACTGTCCCCGTGGGTGCCATATTGGCTAGTTCTTGAAACGACGTAGTGCCCAGCTCTACTTGGAACAGGGCCACGCCCGCCAACAGGCAGAGCCCACCGGCCCCCGTCACCAACAAGGCCCGCAAGGCAGAGGCCCGTGCATGTCCCGATTCAGAATGGAGACCTATTAATAGGAATGACAACACCGAGGTCAATTCCCAGAACACAAACATGGTGAAGAGATCCGCGCTCATCACCAGACCACTCATCACCCCTGCAAAGGCAATAAAAAAGCCTGTGAATCGGGCGGTGGTCTCATCGGGGTCGAAATAGGCCAGCGAATAGGCCAATACCAAGGCCCCGAGCACCGAAATAATCAGCACCATCATGACGGCGAAAGAATCCAGCCGTAGATGGAGGCTGAGACCTAAATCTCCGATCCAGTTAAAGCTGACCTCCCGAACACCGTCAGTAGTACGGCCCCACTGCAATGTCGCGATAATCGTGGCGACGAAAACACAGATGCCCAATACGGCACTGACACGGGGTCGGGACTTGAGGACCGTGAGGGCTGCCGTGGCAACGATGAAGTGAGCAAATAAAAGTACAAACATGGAGCGTTGTGTCGTGCCGACCAGACTTCCCGGCTATCCGGAAACAAATCCTAACGACACCGCAGATATCTCACTCGGGTTCATCGACAAATTGTGTGTAGGCCTTGTTGAAAAGCAATCGCAACGTGCCAGTTGGACCAGAACGATGCTTGGACACAATGACGTCGGCGAAGCCTTGATCATTGAGTTTTGTTTCAGTGTTCGCAGCCTCTTCGCGATACAAGAACATCACCACGTCGGCGTCCTGTTCCAGTGAGCCTGATTCACGAAGGTCCGACATCACAGGGCGACGGTCTTGGCGTTGCTCAATACCGCGACTCAACTGGCTCAAGGCCACGACCGGAATATTGAATTCACGTGACAACATCTTCAAGCCACGGCTGATCTCGGCAACTTCGAGTTGGCGATTTTCATTGTTGCCACCACCCATGAGTTGCAGATAGTCAATAACGACCATCGCTGGGCGATCGTCGGCAACTGCCACACGGCGAAGTTTCTGACGAATCTGCATCACTGTGATCTGTGGTGTGTCGTCAATATAAAGAGGAATCTCCAAGCGGTTCATCGCATGTGTGATTTTTGTCCAGTCCGACTCTTGCAATCGCCCTGAACGCATACGGTCCGAATCCACTTGCGCTTCTGCAGACAAAATTCTCTGTGTGAGTTCTACATTCGACATTTCCAGCGAGAAAAACATCACTGGGCGATTGGTTGTACGTGCAGCAGTAACAGCCATACCGAGTGCAAATGCCGACTTACCCATTGCAGGTCGCGCACCCACAATGTTCAAAGTTCCTGGTTGCATACCTGAGAGCAATTTGTCGAGTTTGGTGTAACCAGTACGCACACCCGTGATATCTGTACCCGAATCGAAACGCGCTTCAAGAATGGCCGTGACTTCCGAAGTTAACTCATGAAGTTTCTTCAATGAGTCGGTGAGTTGTTCATCACCAATGTCGAAAACTATTTGTTCTGCTTTATCGATGGCATTGCGAATCTCAGCTGGTGCAGAGTAACCAAGGTCGGCAATCTCACTTGCGCCTTTAATGAGTCGCCGCAACGTTGCAGTGTCACGCACAATGCTGACATAGCGACTTGCACTCGAGATAGAAGGAGTTGCATTTTGCAGATCGAGAAGGAAGTTCAATCCGCCCATGTCATCGAGAAGATTGCTGCGTCGCAATTCTTCTGACACTGTGACTGCATCAATCGCTTCACCAATAGAGGACAACGATTTGATAGCGGCATACACATGACCATGTGCGGGCTTGTAAAAATCCTTGGGATCCAGTTGACGTTCAATGGCCAAGCCCACTGGGGTTTCGTCCAACAACATCGCTCCCAACAAAGACGCTTCTGCATCAAGGTTGTGCGGTGGAGTACGACTATCGGTACGCGGCGCAGGTCGATTCGAAGTCCGTTCAGGCCGGTCGGAATAGTCAGTCATAGAAGACCTCTACCTTGCCTGTAAATGGCTGTGGATTGCTAGTGGATAACCCTGCGAAATCCTTGTGGATTGTGCTGGGGATAGCACTGGGCTCTTGTGGATAACTGTGCAGTATGAGCGGGCGATTAGCCAGCGACCACGGAAAGCTTGACGGTGCATTCCACATCGGCATGCAGACGCACGATTGCGCTGTGTGATCCGGTGGTGCGAATGGGCTGAGCCACAATCTTTTTGCGATCGAGTGACACACCTGCTTGTGCGACCAAAGCAGCTGCAATATCTGCAGTTGTGACCGAACCAAACAAACGGCCTTCGTTGCCTGACTTTGCCTTCACCGTAAATGTCTTTGCGGTAAGAGTTTCTGCCACGGTACGAGCGGACTCACGATCATTTGCTTCACGCAAATCACGTGCGCGACGCATTGCATTGGCTTGGTTCACTGCGCCGTCGGTTGCAACAAGTGCAAGTCCGCGTGGCAACAAGTAGTTACGTGCATGGCCATCGGCAACAGTGACAATGTCACCACGACGTCCTACGCCAGCAATATCTTCACGAAGAATCACGTTCATCTCAGGCCTCCACTTCAGCTTCTACGACCTCAGTCGCAACAACGTTGTCGTTCTCTACAGCATCATCGGCATCCACGTTTGCGTATGCAGAAGTAATTGTCTGCTCTGGCATTTCTAGGGTTGACTCGTCTTCACGATCATCACGGCCCACGCGAGGTGCACGGGTAGATACTGTGCGCTTGGTGTAGGGCAACAGTGCCATTTCGCGAGCATTCTTAATTGCATTCGCGAGTTCACGCTGTTGTTGCACGTTGGCACCACTCATGCGCTGACCACGAATTTTGGAGCGGTCGGTCATAAAGCGCTGCAACAAGCTGACGTCTTTGTAGTCGATAAAGACCACTTTCTCAGCTGCGAGTGGATTGGCCTTCTTTTTGAACTTGCGATTGGCCTCGCGCGCGTTACGGATTTTGTTCTTCTTGCTAGTCATGATGTGTTCCTTATGTCAGGGAAGTAAAAGGGTCTAAATGGAATGTGATGGGTTAGAACGGTTCTTCGTCGGCTGGGAAGTAATCGCCGCCGCCTTGGCCGCCCGCACTTGGTGCACGACCGCCGCCTTGACCACCTTCACCACGTGGGTTGCGCTCTACTGATGCAGTTGCCCAACGAAGGCTGGGTCCAATTTCATCGGCATTGATTTCAATTGCGGTGCGCTTTTCGCCTTCGCGGTTTTGGTACTCGCGCTGTTCCAAGCGGCCAGAGACCACTACACGCATTCCCTTGGTGAGGCTTGATGCAGCGTTTTCGCCCAACTGGCCCCATGCCACGATGTTGAAATAAGAGGTTTGTTCTTGCCATTCGCCGTTGACTTGGTAGCGGCGACCCACGGCGATGCCAAATGATGCAACTCCACGACCGCCGGTCGTAAAGCGCAATTCAGGATCACGTGTGAGATTTCCTACAAGAGTGATGGAGTTGTCGGCCATTGTGATGAGTCCTTTACAAAAAGAGTGTGCGGAGCGTCAGTGCTCGATAGAGCGGCTTAGGCCGCAGAAACCATTCCGCGGCGGGCGGCTTCATCGTCGGGAAGACGAATGAGCTTGTGGCGCAACACGTCATCGGAGAGACGGAAGTTGCGCTCTACTTCGTCGAGTGCGCCTCCGGGTGCCACCACGTTGAATACGGCGTAGTAGGCCTCTTCTTGCTTCAAGATGGGATAGGCAAGACGGCGCTTGCCCCACCAATCAGGGTTGCCGTGGACTGTGCCACCGGCTGCCGTGATGGAAGCCGAGATGGTCTTCAACCAGGCATGGGCATTGCTCTCTTCGAGCTTGCCGCTGATAATGATCATGAGTTCGTAAGCACGCATAGCGTGTGACCTCCCTTCGGACCCGAGTTACGACCTCGGGGCCCCTTGACGGAGCAGGGTGAATATGTGCCCTGCGAGCGTATCTGACAAAAAACACCATCCCACAGGGGTGTGGCCAGGTACTCCAGTTTCTCTCGACGGGCAGTCATGGGGCACAAGTGCACCTCGGCTCACCCAATCAGGAAAGCTTTATCCCTCTTGGGCAGCGCGGCGCCGGCCTCGGCCCACAATCGGCAAGACCCGCAAAAGATGGTGCCAGCGGCACTGGGGGCAGGCCTCCACCACATAGGCCGCATACTCATGTGAGGTGCGTTGCAATTTCATGATGTCGCGTCGATCCGTCACGCACTTTCCGTTCTTGGGCAGACCATGACCAAATACATAGGTCACCAGCGCCACATTGACCTCTTCACAGATGGGACACAGAGTCTTGGAAGGCTCCCCAATATTGCGTGCGGCACGAATGAGCTCGGGATGGGCATCACATACAGAGTCTTTACTGATGCGACCACGTTTCACTTCGTTGATGAGCGCGCGCCGAGAAAGTTGATGATCAACTACTCCGGCGCCACCGCGCAACATGTCCACAGAGAAACTCATTACGCCACAAGTTAGCCATAAGATTCGCATATGTCAGACGCGCGATGGACTGTGACCGATGGCCGCACAATTTCTTTTGGACCCACGGTGTATGGGGACGACGAATTGCGGGTCTGTGGAGATGTGCGCGGCAAGCGCGTACTGGAGTTAGGCATCTTTGGCACCACTCCTAACTCGATCACCATGGCTCAAAAGGGAGCACGTTCCATCGCGGTTGATCCACACAGAGATGTCATCCAGCGCGCACGACAAGCGGCCACAAACGCCGAAGTTGCCGTGGAATTCCACGAAGCAGATCTCGCTGATCTTGGCTTTTTGATGAATGCCGTTGTTGACCTTGTGGTGTGCGTGCATCAAATAGATATGAACACCGATATCGCTCGCTTGTTCCGTCAAGTACATCGTGTGTTGCGACCCGAAGCGGGTTTTGTATTTGCTGTACCGCATCCCATGTCGGCAGTCTTTGATGGCAATGACCCCACCGCACGACGTCGCTATGGTGCGACTACTCCCACGATTGGCGAGTTAACAATGGCGTTGCAACGTGCAAACTTTTCTATTGATGTGATGCATGAACTGGTCTCGCTACATCAACCCAATGCTGTGGCGCCATCCATTTTGGTTGTACGCGCCCGCAAGCTTGGCTCGTAGTTTTTAGCCGCGATTAATGCGGCGCGTGGGCCGCAACGAGGACGCATTGTCTTTATTGCTCTCCCACCACATGCGTAGTCTCGCCACAATCTGTTCTTCGCCCAGTAAGCCTTCTTCGAGACGAATATCCATGAGGAATTCCATGGCAGCGCCCACGATGGGTCCGGCCGGCACAGTCAACAAGTCCATTACTTGTTGACCGTCAAGTTCGGGACGAAGACTTGCAAGTTCTTCACTTGCCATTAACTCATTAATGCGCGCTTCCATCTCGTCCATACGGCGCGCCAACATGCGTGCTTTCTTTTCGTTACGTGTGGTGCAGTCGCATCGCGTCAACACATTGAGCTCAGGCAAGTAATCCCCTGCATCGCGCACGTAACGACGTACTGCGCTGTCGGTCCAACCCATCTGATAGGTGTGGAAACGACCAGAGATTGCAACAAGTTCAGACACAGCAGCAATGTCATCGTTGGAATACTTCATTGCTTTCATGCGCTCGCGCGTCATGCGTGCACCCACTGCTTCGTGGTGATGGAAGGTCACGCCTTTGCCTTCTTTGAATCCACGAGTGCGTGGTTTACCAATGTCGTGAAACAACGCCGCTAAACGCGTAATGCGAAAATCAAAATCATCACGGGCATCTTTTTGCACATTCTCTACAACGGCCAAGGTGTGCGTGAGCACATCTTTATGTCGATGAATGGGATCTTGCTCAAGACGCATGAGTAACAACTCAGGAAGAAATTGGTCAACCAATAATGTGTCCGCCAAAAACCACAAACCGAAACTTGGTCGTGGTGTGACCATGAGTTTGTCGAACTCAATGCGAATGCGTTCGGGCGACACAATGGATAAACGCTCTGCCATTGCAGTCACCGCTTTGGTGATTGCAGGATCGGGTGCAACTTCTAATTGAGAAATGAATCGTGCTGCGCGCAACATTCGCAACGGGTCATCGGAAAAAGATTCTTCAGGCGACAACGGTGTACGTAATTGACGTGTCAATAAATCTGCGGCGCCGCCGAATGGATCAACAAGAGTGGGAGTGTCACTCGTTAACTCCAATGCCATTGCATTAATGGTGAAGTCGCGACGTGAAAGATCTGCTTCGATGTCATCGGCAAACACCACATCTGGCTTGCGTGAATCGGGTGAGTAGGCCTCTGCACGATGCGTAGTGATTTCATAGACGCGTTCGCCGATCTTGAGACCAATGGTTCCAAAACGCTCCCCTTGAGTCCAGATTGCATCGGCAATGTCGGCAACGAGCGCCTTAATCTCGTCGGGTCGCGCGGTTGTTGTGGCGTCAAAGTCCATCGCGTCACTGATGAGGCTCTCGTTGTTACCCGCTAATAAAAGGTCGCGCACTGTGCCACCGACGAGAAATAGACGATGCCCCGCCGCGCTGAATCGCTCGGCGAGAGGTCTCATCTCTTCAAAAATGGGGGCAAATCGGGCTGGGATCATGGCAAAAGGTCTCCATACATATGGTGCGCACAAAGACTGCTCAAGGCTAGGCACCAATGGTGGGCGCGAGACGCCAAGAACGGGGATCCCTCTCGACCCCTTGGTGCCTGCGGGGCACTACCGTTGCGGTCTATGAGCGTGGTCGAGCGTGCCCCCCGGCGCGGAACATTGTGGTCCGGACCCACTGTTGTTCATGCCCGTCCTCTCGCCCATGACCCCGAGGCTGCATTCCTCATTATTAGTGGTGCCCACGACGACAATTTCTCCTTTCCTGGCCCCGAGACGATTGAGCAATGGCTCACCACTTTGAAGTCATGGGGGTATGCACGAGTGCGCACAAGTGCACTATCTCCCCGCCCTGACAGCGCCCTTCGTGAGGTGGGCTTTGCCCCCGTCCAAGACCTCATGCTGATGTCAATGTCGCATTGGACCCCACCGCAATTCTCTTTGGCTCCCGACATCGCTCCCAAAAAGGCAGTGCGGTGGGGCAACCGGATTTCCTCATCACTACGAGATGACGTGCTGCGCCTCGATGCTCGTGCATTTGGCGACACATGGGCCCTCGATAGAGATGCATTCACCGATGCCTTGCGAGCCACTAAACGGTCGCAAGTGTTTGTGGCCCGTCATAAAGGAGTGCTTCAAGGTTTTGCAGTAGTGGGCGCCACTGGTGGCACGGGGTACCTGCAGCGGCTTGCGGTTGATGCGCACGTACATCGCGCGGGAGTCGGCAGTTGCTTGGTAGCAGCAGCTGTGCAGTGGAGCTCGCGAAGGGGATGCCGACACACTGTGGTGAACACTGAGATCAACAACCAGCCAGCACAGCATCTCTATGAAAAAATAGGTTTTGTCTCACTACCCAACCGTCTCACGGTGTTGCAGAAGGAGTTGCATTGAAAAAAATTGCATCGCTTCTTTTTGCGCTTCTCGTGTTGACGCTCTCGTGGCCACAGACTGCGGTGCGCGCCTACACACCTACTGGTGTTTTGCCGATCACAATTGTTGCTCAGCCGTTCAACATCTCTGGTCCAAGTGTGGTGCGATTTGTTTTCACCGCCCCACCAGAAGCGCTCGCTGACACTCGCAACATTGTTGATGTGCAACTACATCGTCGTGTTGCAACTCGTGATTCACTCCAATCTATTGCAACAGGAGACGCAAGTGTCCGCGTCATCGACACTGTCTCGTCATCGTTACGCAATGTTGCACGCGATGCCGAAGGACGACTTGTGCTCAATACAACAGTGAGTATGCAATCGGAAGCAAACTCGTCGTTGACATTTGCTTTTGATGGCGTGTACCCAGTGACACTGAGTATTCGGAACTCCCAAACAAATGAAGTCATCGCGTCAGTCTTAACGTTTGTCAACAAGAGACAAGATGTAGTTTCATCGCCTGCATCCATCACTACGTTGATTCGCCTTACCGCGACGCCTTCATTGTCGCCCGAAGGACTTGTTGTGGTTTCAGAAGACACACGGCAAAAAGTACGTGATTTTGTTGCGTTTTTAGCTACATATTCAGCACCTTTAACCATTGGCATTGAGCCAGAGGTTCTCTCGGCACTTGCTCTCTCCACACAATCAGAAGACGCCCAGTTGCTGACAAATCTTCGTGAACAACTCCGTCGTTTCTCTGTGGTGACATCTACTTTCACCTCAACAGATGTTTCTTTATTTGCAGCAACGGGTCTCGATGACGAATTCATCGAACAATTACGTCTTGGCGAATCAACGTTGAATCGATACCTCCCCGATGTCACCATTCAACGAAGTTCATGGATTGCAGATGCCCCCATCACTGCATCGGGGACACAACTCTTGCGCAAAGCCGGCATCGCATCGTTGCTACTCATGCCCAACGCACAACGCAATGCTTCTACTGCAGGATCGCCATCGGTGATGACGCGCCCAGAAGGTCGTCCCACTGATTACATGTCCATCTTGAAAGTAGATCCAAATATTGCATCGGTGCTTTCCAGCACTTCCTCGAAAACTTCGGCAACTCTTTCTGCGTATCGCAGTGCCGCCGAAGCTGCTCTCTTGGCAGATGATTTACGTGCTGCGGGACAGTCAAGCGATGAGGTGCGCATCGTGGTGTCCTCACAAACCGGTGAAGTGGGTGCAAACAATGCGCTCACCTTGGCGGCGCGAGCCATTGTGGGTGCAAATGGATTATCTGTGGTGGACATGTCTGGTCCGTATCTCGTGACCACACAAACTCCCATCACCACCTTTTCCGCAAATGCCCCCACCAATGCCCAAGATCGTGCGCGACAAATATCTGCCGTGCGACGTGACCTCGATGCCACCGCCTCGATGATCGGCGAAACCGATGTCCGCAGAGACCTTTGGGCTCACCTTCTTGCGGTGGGTGAATCCTCGCGAGTGAGCTCGGCCCAGCAATACCTCGATGGCCTCTCGGCATTGTTGTTGGCCACTCGCCAAGCAGTCACCATCAATACCCCAGGCACCATCACGTTGTCGGGGCGCAACAGCATCATCCGATTGCAGGTGCGCAATAACTCGGCCACCGAATTGATCATTCGCCTTCAACTCACCAGTGCAAAGTTGGAGCTCGATTCTCCCGACCGCCTCGTCACTTTGAATCCAGAGAGCACCACCGAAATTGAGGTTCCTGCCGAGGCCCTCTCCAACGGGCGATTCCCTATCTCCATGACCGTGACCACCCCTTCGGGAAATGTAGATGTGGTCCCCCGCACCACCATTACCGCACGGGTGAACGCCCTCGCGGGCTACGGCCAACTCGTGAGCATCTCTTTATTGCTGGTCTTGGGTGCCTGGTGGTGGTCCCATTGGCGAAAGGGCAAGCTTGCCGCTGCTCGGGCGACTACGGTTTCTTCTTAATGACCGTACGAATTGTTACCGACTCCTCTTGTGATCTTCCCCAGCAACTTGCTGACCAATTGGGAATCACAATTGTTCCTCTCAGTGTTCGCTTTGGCGATACCGAATACATCGACCGCACCACCATTACTGCAAGTGAGTTCTGGGAAAAGTGCGCCGCTTCACCGGTATTGCCTGAAACTGCTGCACCGCCTCCTGGTGCATTTGAACAGGCCTATAAGAATCTTGCTGCTGCAGGCGCAACATCGATTGTTGTTCTTTCATTGTCATCAGATCTTTCCGCCACCATGCAAAGTGCCGAACTTGCAGCCAAGGGTGTCGCAGGCCAGATCGACGTGCGTGTCATCGACAGCCGTACTGCATCGATGGGTCTTGGCCTTCTCGTGTTGGATTGCGCCGAAAAGGCAAAAGCTGGTGCTGGCGTGGAAGAAATCGTGGCTCTAGCGGGGCAATTGATTCCCCGCACCCACGTCTATGCAGCTCTCGACACGTTGGACAATCTCAAAAAAGGTGGTCGTATTGGTGGCGCCAAGGCAATGTTGGCCACAGCGTTATCCATTAAGCCGCTCATTGCCATCAAAGATGGCGCGGTTGAAGAAGCCGGCAAACAACGCACGCGCACAAAGGCTCTCTCTTTCTTGGCCGACATCGTCAAGAAATATGACGGTCAGATTGAGCGAATGAGTGTTCTGCATGCACAGTGTTCCGACATCGATGCATTCGTTGCTTCGGTGAAGAGTGTCTATTCAGGTGAAGTTGTTATCAGCGACATTGGTGCTGTCATCGGAACACACGCAGGTGAAGGAACCATCGGCGTCGCATTTCGCACGAAGTCCTAAGGGGTATCGCCCCATCGAGGGGTTATCCACAACTAGCGTAAACATCCAGTAATGGCTGCTTCACGTTCCACCCACGACCTCATCGGCGGTAGATATCGCCTCGATGGTCCCATCGCATCGGGTGGTATGGCCGACGTATGGCGCGCAACAGACTTGCAATTGCGTCGTGAAGTAGCAGTAAAACTTTTACGCGCAACAGTTGCTGATGACAAAACAGTTGTCGAACGTTTTCGTCGTGAAGCACGATCGCTCGCGCGTCTTACTCATCCCAACATTGTTCCGGTGTATGACTGCGTCGAAGAAGATGACGGACAAGTTGCGCTTGTCATGCGTCTCATTCACGGAAAATCACTTCGCGACATGCTTGATGAAGCCGGTGATGGAACAGCGCCGGGAGAACTTGGCGTATACCTCACAGTGCACATCGGAAAATCAATTGCTGCAGCGTTAGCTAAAGCGCATGCAGAAAATATTGTGCACCGCGACATCAAGCCGGCAAATATTCTGATTACGCCAAAGGGCGAAATTCTTCTCACGGATTTCGGTATTGCAAAACCGTTAAAGAGTTCAGAAGATGACGGCACAGACCTCACTCGTGTCGACATCATGATGGGCACAGTGAAATATCTTTCGCCCGAACAAGTACAAGGACGACCACTAGATGGTCGTGCTGATATGTATTCACTTGGCCTCGTGCTGTATGAATGTTTGGCTGGAAAAGCGCCATTTAAAGGGGAAAACGATCAAGCAACTGCTGTTGCGCGATTAGAACGTGACCCCACACCTCTTGGTGGTATTCGCACAGATGTGCCTTCCACGGTCATCAACGTGATTCACAAGATGTTGCGCCGCAAACCAGAAACTCGCTACGCAGATTGCAGTGAAGTAGTCGTTGCACTCGATGAGGCAATGCGTAACTTGCATGATGCAGATACGCCCGCAGGTGGACTACAACCTGGCGGCACGGTTGCTCCGCGCCAACGTCCCGTTCCATTAGATCCTTTAATGGCCAACACTTCGCAGCGAAACTTAAGTTCGGTACCTCGCGATGACACGCCACCTCGCACACCACGTGCGCCACGACCCGAACGCGCAACCAAAGATGCAACTCCGCGTGGCAATGCGCGTACCAAAGCCGCGTTGCCCACGCGTCGACGCACTTCCACCAAACGCAGCTACGTTCCTATTGCGTTGTTGCTGACCGCAGCAGTAGTGATGGCATTTATGTTGTGGCGCGGATTACAAAACACAAGTTCCGACACGTTGCCCACGATTGTCGACAATGTAGAAATCACTGCAGTGAATCTTGTGGGAGTGAAAAGTTACGACCCCAACGGTGATGACAAAGTAGAAAACGAGGACATGTTGCCTGCATTGCTGGACAACAATCCGGCCTCCGAATGGACCACCGTGTGTTACGGCAATCAATTCTTTGGCTCAAAGGCCGGCGTGGGCGTTGTGGCTACCTTGTCGGGAATTGGCCTTGGTGATCTGACAGCTAACTTCGCCAACGGCCCGTACAGTGCCGATGTATTCGTCTCCACTGCCGAAACTATTCCTGCAACTGTGGATGAGTGGGGCCTCCGCGTGGCAACTGCGTATAGCAAGGACCCCGGCATGGCCACTTTTGAGGTCAATGCCCCCGCACGCCATGTGTTGCTCCTTCTGCGCGAAGTAGGCCGCAGCAATTCATGCAGCAATGCCAACCCCTATAAGGGCCGCGTCGCAGATCTTTCCTTCACTTCTGCAAAGTGAACATCGACGATCTCGTCCTCTCCCGCGCACAAAAAGGTGACCCTGGCGCCCTAGACGCAATCTTGCGACATCATTACGACGCCATTCGCGCTGTGTGTCATCGCATTGTCATTAACTCCGCCGATGCCGAAGACGCCACCCAAATGGCTCTTATCTCTGTGGCGCGCGCGCTTCCCTCTTTCGATCGCCGTGCTTCCTTGAGCACTTGGATCTACCGCATTGCCACCAATGCAGCCCTTGATGAGTTGCGTCGCATCAGTCGACGCCCCATCCCCACGGAAGATTCCGCATTGGAACACACCCAGCCTGATGCCACCGGCGAAGTTGATGCTCGTATTTTGATCACGCATGCACTTGGCCGCGTGGCAACCGAATACCGAGTGGTTCTAGTTCTACGACACGTTGCCGATCTTGACTACGAAGAAATTGCCAGTGTGTTGGATATTCCGGTCGGCACCGTGCGCTCGCGCTTGGCGAGAGGTCGTGCACAACTCTCTGAAATTGTGGGGAACCAATTCCCCTCGCCCACACGTCACAACAGTGCAGACGACGCACTTCCACCAAAGGACGGTCGCCCATGAATAACGATGAACTTGACCCCACACTCGCCCAGGCAATGCGTGATGTTCCCCCCGTGGATGCAGCCATGCGTGAGAACCACATTGCCGCGGCAATTGAACAAGCCTCTACTTCCACCTTTACCTATGCAACCACCTCGTCCCGGCGTTCTATAGGACGCAGTGTTGCCGTTGCCGCAGCTGCCATTGTGATTCTCGTGGGAAGCTTTGCTCTCGGGCGCACTACTGCATCAGACCCAGTTGCCCCCATCGTCACTGCACCAAGTACATCGATTCCCAAAACAGCCTTGCCCACATGCACCGACCAATTTGATGGCGATGCCGAACTCGTGCATACCTACGAAGTCAATGATGTGGAATTTGCCGTTGTGAATGCCAACGGCGAGACAATCATCCTTGAAACACGGAGTTGTTCCTACATCACCCACTTCACACCCCGCGCTGACTAACCCTTTTGGTCATCAATGCGCCGTTAGGCTGACTCCCATGGCTTCCAATCCCCTCAATGACCCAGAATGGGCAACAAGAGCGGTCAATTTCATCGACCGAATTGTGGGATCAATTCGCAAATACACCACTCAGCCACTCATCATCGTGGCTCGTGGCATTGTTTTTGGGCTTCTTGCCGGATTTGGTATTGCCGTTGCACTCGTACTGGTACTTATAGGTCTGTCTCGTGGCTTGCAGTCAGCACTTGATGCTGTCTTCGAACATGAAGTCTCAGTGTGGGTGTCCTATTTTATTTTGAGCGCAATTTTCCTCGTCATCGGCATCGTGTTGATGCGCCGCCGATACACACCTGAACAAGAGAGTTAATTCATGTCGAACGCACGCAAAGTCATCATTATTGGTTCTGGCCCCGCTGGTCTTACAGCGGCTATCTACACCGCTCGCGCATCACTTGCGCCACTTGTTATTGAAGGCGAACCCAGCAGCACCTCTGATCAACCCGGCGGCCAATTGATGTTGACCACCGAAGTGGAAAACTTCCCCGGATTCCCCGAAGGAATCATGGGGCCAGAGTTAATGGGCAACTTTCGTACGCAAGCAGAACGATTCGGCGCGGAACTCGTCACCGAAAAAGTCACCAAAGTTGATTTTTCGTCGAAGCCGTTCAAAGTATGGATTCGCGAAACTGAATACACCGCTGAATCCATCATCGTGGCAACTGGCGCACAGTCCTTGATGCTTGATCTTCCCCGTGAAAATGAACTCATCGGCCATGGCGTTTCAACTTGTGCAACATGTGACGGTTTCTTTTTCCGCGGACAAGAAATTGCGGTTGTGGGCGGTGGCGACTCCGCCATTGAAGAAGCCAGTTTCCTCACCAAGTTTGCAAGCAAGGTGTACCTGGTTGTGCGTCGCGATGCATTGCGCGCCTCCCGCATCATGCAGCAGCGTGCACTCGATAATCCGAAGATTGAAATCTTGTGGAACTCACGTGTCAGTGAAATTCATGGTGATCAGTCATTAAGTGGTGTCACCATTACCGACACCGTCACCAATGAAACTCGCCCACTCAATGTGACTGGCTTGTTCATTGCTATTGGTCACAAACCCAACACGGGGCTGTTTACCAACATTTTGGAAATGGAAGACAGTGGTTATCTGTTGACCCGTGAAGGTTCCACCTACACCAACGTGCCGGGCATCTTTGCCTGCGGCGACGTGCAAGATCACACCTATCGCCAAGCAATCACAGCGGCGGGCTCGGGCTGTATGGCCGCGATCGATGCCGAGCGCTGGCTCGAGTCACAACACTAAACACCATGACGGTGCGAATTGGTCTGGTTGCAGTTTCTGATCGTGCCTCAACAGGCGAATACGCAGATCGTGGAACTCCTGCCATGGTCGAATATCTCGCGCGCACTCTCACTACCCCGCACGAAATAGTTGCCCGTCTCATTCCCGATGAGACTGAGCTCATTTCCTCCACCTTGGTGGAGTTAGCCGACGAACATCACTGTTGTCTCATTCTCACCACTGGTGGCACGGGGCCTGCACCCCGAGATGTCACTCCCGAGGCCACCGAAGCAATCTGTTCACGCATCATTCCCGGATTCGGGGAACTTATGCGCCGCATCTCTCATGCAGTCATTCCCACTGCCATTTTGAGTCGACAACTTGCAGGCATCCGTGGCTCCAGCTTGATTATCAACTTGCCGGGAAGCCCCAAGGCAATTGCGGAATGTCTCGACGCCGTCATGCCTGCTGTACCCGATTGCGTGGATCTCATTGGAGGGCCCCGCTTGGATGTGATTGAGTCCCTTGGCGCATGGCGGCCTCCGCAATCTTGAGGGCTGCCACAGTAAAGTGAAGTCCTACGAAAGGATTCGCAATGGCTGCAGGAATCATCACTCTCACAAGTTCGACATTTGACGAAACCGTTAACTCTTCTTCCACCCCCATCTTGGTGGACTTCTGGGCCGAATGGTGTGGCCCTTGCAAGCAAATTGCGCCGATCCTCGAGCAGATTGCTGCAGAGATGCCTTCACAAATCACCATCGCCAAACTGAACGTTGATGACTACGGCGACATCGCAGGTCGTTTCAATGTCATGAGCATTCCCACCATGATTCTTTTCGACAACGGCGATGTGAAGACACGCATTGTTGGCGCGATGCCTAAAGGTCGCATGGTTCAGGAGCTCACACCATTTCTTCCCGCTTCCTCATAAGTCCAGGGCACCGCGGTCCTGCGGTACATGAACTGCAGCGCAAATTGTCTGCAGCGGGTTTCCTTGCACCAGGTGCCGCCGAAGATGCAACCTTTTGTGCGCGCACGCATGCGGCACTTGTTGCTTTTCAAGATTCCTATGGTCTACGCACCACAGGTGAATGTGATGATCAGACATGGTCTGCACTCATTGAAGCGTCGTGGGTGTTAGGTGAGCGTTTGTTGTTCTTGCGCACGCCCAATCTTCGTGGCGACGATATTGCCGAATTACAAACGCTTTTAAACAGATTGGGCTTTAATTGCGGGCGTGTTGACGGCATTTTTGGCCCGTTAACAGTGGATGCTATTTCTGATTTCCAAACCAATATTGGTGTGGATGCAAATGGCATTTGCACGCCAGAACTTGTGCAACACATCAAACGCATGAGTTCTCAAACAGGCGAAGGTCCCGGCGTTGCACTTGTGCGTGAGTCAATTGATTTGGCTCTTCACAGCGACACAGACGCCGCACGCGTCGTGGTGGGATTTTTCCCAGGTGTTGCAGCACTAGCTCATGCGCTTGCGCGTCGCGTACGTGAACAACATCCACTCACCACCACTGTGGACTCTGATGCATCCACACAAGCAATGACAGCGAATCGATTTTCTGCAGATGTGTACGTGGGTGTTGAAGATGCAGATGCGCCGAGTTGCACGATCTATTTCTATGAAGTGCCCACGTTTACAAGTGTGGGTGGTCGCAACTTGGCACATCACATTGCATCTGCAATACGCGCACGCGTTCCCGAATTATCTGTGCACGTGCAAGGCGTGCGGCATCCTGTGTTGCGCGAGACGCGCATGCACGCTGTGTTGTGTTCCATGGGACCAAGCGATGTTGTTGCTCTCAAGACCAATGCCTTGTCGGCGGCCATTGATCAGGCGCTGGCCGCATGGCTTGCCGATCCCACTAGCGAGGCCTAGTTATCCACAGGTCATCCACAGATGTGGACAATTTTCACCCTCAACCTTCAGTTGTGGTTGAATCCTGTGGAAAAAATTACACCGTTGAAATTTTGGGGCTAATTGACCCGAAAAAATTACTTCTCGGCCATGCGGCGATAAATCCGCTCAAGATCGAGCAGGTCAGCAAACTCAATGGAGATGCGCCCGCGCTTGCCCGCCATGGAGACCCCCACTTTGGTGTCGAGGAACTCAGCAAGCAGGCTCTCTAGCTCCAATAATCCCGCGGGTTTCAGACTTGGGCTCGATGGTGCGGACTTGGGCTGAGTTGCCGGTGCGCCAGGGACGCCATCGCGAACAGCGTCTTCTGTCTGGCGTACAGACCAGCTTTCTTTCACAGCGAGTGCGGCCAAATTCTCCATCTCTTTGGACGTATCGCATCCCAAGAGAGCACGAGCGTGGCTTGCCGAGAGACGGCCATCGGCCAAATATCCCTGCACCGCTGCGGGCAACGTCAAAAGTCGCAACGCGTTGGTGACAGCGGCTCGGCTCTTCCCCACTCGCTTTGCCACTTGTTCGTGTGTGAGAGAAAAGTCATCTGCCAGTTGTTGGTACGCCGATGCTTCTTCCAAAGGCGTGAGATCTTGACGGTGGAGATTTTCTACAAGAGCCTGTTCCACGGAGCCGAGCTGGTCAATCTCGCGTACCACCACGGGAACTTCAGTCAGCTTGGCTTTTTGGGCCGCACGCCAACGGCGCTCACCTGCAATGAGTTGATACTTTCCTGGCCCCACTTCACGCACGAGGAGTGGCTGCAAGATGCCAATTTCCTTAATGGAGTTGGCGAGATCTTTCAATGAGTCCTCATCAAAGTGCACACGAGGCTGATTCGGGTTCGGCTCAATCGAGCCGGTGGGCACATCACGTAACGCAGATGCAGGAAGGTCAGCCACCGGTGCAGCCGGTGTTGCGCCCGCGGGAGCTGGTGCTGGATTCTCCGTACGTTCTGTAGGAATAAGGGTAGAGAGACCCTTACCTAGCTTTCGGCGTTCTGCCATGGCTCAACTCCTTTGCGACTGCGCGATATGCCTTGGCGCCCTTAGAAGTAGATGCGTGCTTCAACACAGACATCTCCATCGATGGCGCTTCCGCCAATTTCACGTTGTAGGGAATCACGCTCTTGAACACCTTGTCGGTGAACGCCGTGCGCAACTCTGCTTCCACTTCTTGCGACAACTTCTTTGAAGACTCCGACATCGTCAACAAATAGTGGGCAATTTCAAGATCTGGATTCAATGCGGAACGCACCTGACGCACTACGTCGCTGAGATCGCGCAGGCCTTCAAGTGCGAAGTACTGACACTGCACCGGAGCCAAAATGGCGTCTGCTGCCATAAAGGCGTTCACTGTGAGGCGACCCAAGGTAGGCGGGCAATCCATCAAGATGTAGTCCCAATCCTCACGGCATGCGTCAATGGCGTCTTTCAAACGAGGCTGGGGGAACATCTCGGCTACAAGCTGGGCTTCTACTTCAGCGAGTTGCTGGCCTTTCGGGGCGGGGGCAACAAAGAGATTCTTCTCGGCAGTGGGCTCCACGATCGCGTCGAGGGTTTCCTCGCGACGCAGAACTTCAGCGATGGTGGGGGCGTCTTCAGGGATGTTTACACCCAGGCCGGACGAAGCATTGCCCTGTGGGTCCAAGTCGATAATCAGCGTGCGAAAGCCCATTTCCGCAAGGGCAGCGCCAAGGTTGATCGCCGTTGTCGTCTTTCCGACCCCACCCTTTTGGAGAGAGATGGCTAAAACGACTGTGTCAGATGCGCTCATAAGATTTTCGCTCCTGGTCGTGAGAGTCGTGGTTGGTGTCCTCAGTGTAGGGGCAGCCTGTGGACAACTGGTGGATACGGGTCATTGTTTCACGTGAAACATCACTTCTCTGAGCCCCCATCTCGGGTAGCCCCACAATGTTTCACGTGAAACATTTGGAAGATTTTGACACGAGGAATGTTTCACGTGAAACATTCCCAGACCCTTATTTTCTAAGGGGTAACCCGCAAAACAACCACTCCGGGAAGGAAAATGGGGGGCTCAAAATGGGCCTTAGTGCAGAGCTCGATAGGCCATCTGGAAGGGTCAAAAACGGGTGGTTCGGACACGATCAGGCTTCCTCCGTTTTTTAGGAAGGGTCGCGCCAGGGTGGCAGTGGTCTCCGGATTGGCGAACCCACGGCACACCACCGCGTCATAGGTTCCCGCGTGGTCCGCATCTTCGCCAAGAGACTCCACCTCGGCAGTGAGCACCTGAATTCGGTCGGCCCATCCCAAACCATTCACCGCCATCCGCAGGGCATCCATTCGAGTTTGGCGCCTGTCCACCAAGGTGAGTACCAGCTCGGGACGAGCCTCGGCAATCACCAGGCCAGGAACTCCCGCGCCTGTGCCGAGGTCAATGACCCGGTGCGCTGCTGTATCTAGTGCATCCACAAACTGCTGCGCATGGGCAATCACTTCATCAATCGGGCGATCACCCAAGGTGCCCACACGTTGTGCGGTCCGCAAGACATCGGCAACGGTGCGGCGAGAATTCACGCCTCGACTGTAGTGGGCAAAAGAAAAGGCCCGCCTTTCGGCGGGCCAAATCTCTTGAAGCTGTATGCGTTACGCAGGTTCCACAACCACACGACGGCGAGGGTCATCGCCCTCAGAGCGTGTGGTGACGCCCTCAAACTCTGCCAAGGTGTCGTGCACAATCTTGCGATCAGCCGATGACATGGGCTCGAGCATGCGTGACGATCCTGTTTCCTTCACTTCTGCGGCCACCTTGTGCGCAAAGCGGCTCAATGCCTCTTTGCGGCGTTCGCGGTATCCGGCAATGTCAATGCGCAAGCGGGTGTCTTGATCTCCGAGACGACGTTGGCTTGCCACGCGGGTGAGATCTTGAATGGCCAACAAGGTCGCTCCACCTGGGCCCACCATGAGTCCAAGGTCGCTTCCTTCGAGGCGTACCTCGATGTCGTCTTCTTCGCGGTTCACCGACACAGTGCTCTGCACGCCAAAAGCTGTGGCCAATCCTGACAAGAACTCGCTTGCCGCTTGGCCCACCAAAGCGGGGTCGACTTCAACCTTTTCGCGGGGTTCACGGGGTTCACGTGGCTCGCGGGCTGGTCGGTCGTTGTTGCGCTGACGGCCTTCGTTGCGTGGCTTTTGTTCACGACGCTCGCCTGTCTTTTCACGACGGGGACGACGTTCACCGGTTTTGCCGCGCGGGCTAGTGGGCTTGACGCGCGCGCGTACGCGAGCTTCTCCACGAGTACGGCCGAAGAGTCCCTGCTTGGGCTCGTCAACGACTTCGAACTCGGCGTCGTCTTCGGCTACACCCAACTGGTCAAGTGCTGCTTCTTTTGCTTCTTCCAGGGTGTTCCCTGTTGTTTCAACCCACTGCATGGGATCCTCTTTTTCTGTGATGACTGTTCTGTCTGTTCAATACAGTCGCGATTTATTTGTTGCGCTTGCTCGGTGGAACCGGGCGAGCAGGTCGTCCACTTGGGGTGGGGCGATTCTTTCCTGGCGTCACACGCTTGCTCTGAATAGGAGCAGGTGCTTGCTTTTGTTCATTCTTCTGCTTGCTGGATTTAGCAGAGTCGTCCTTGCCAATCTCTCGGGCTTTGACACTTGCCTCTTGGGCTTCGCGACCAAGACCGTTCTCGCCATAGAAGCGACGGGTGATGTAGCCCTGTTGCACAATGCGGAAAATGGCCTGGACCATGTAATACGCCACAAGGCTGGTGGGCAGAAACACTTGGAACACAGCAAATGCCACGGGCAGGTACTGCATGATCTTGGCCTGCATGGGCGACATCGTTGGGCTCACCGCACGGCTTGCCACCATGCGCTGCTGGACGAAAAACAATCCGCCAAGCGCCACGATCAGCAATGCGTAGGGGAGGCCCTTCACAAAGTTGTCTCCCATGGCCTCGGCAGGGGTGACCGCCAGGTTCAAACCGAACGACAACATCTCGGTTGCCTTATCTAGCGATTGATAGAGGGCGGTGTCCTCAGGGATGTACTTGGGGTCGAAAGTGCCGTCGGCGCCCTTACGGGTGAGGCCACTGAGCACCTGGAACATGATGATGAACACCGGCATCTGGGCCAGCAATGGCAAGCAGGAAGCCAAGGGGTTCACCTTGTGCTCCTGGTAGAGCTTCATCATTTCTTGGTTCAGCTGTTGGCGATCTCCGCGAAATTCATTCTGGAGACGCTTCATCTCGGGCTGGAGGCGTTGCATCTCCAACATTCCCTTGGTGCTCTTGAGCGTCAAGGGCGTGATGAGCAACATGATTGCCACCGAAACCATCGAAATGGCAACGGTGTATTCGCCCACCCAGTCATAGAAGGTGTCGATGAGCCATGCAGCTGATTGGAAAAATACGTCAAACATGAAAGCCTCTCTTAGGCATGCCCTTTAGGGGCGGGGACGGGGTCAACCCCGGAGGGCCCAAACGGGCGACACCGGGACAACCGACGGATAGCAAGCCACGTACCGCGGCCAGAACCATGGACAGAAATAGCCTCCACGGCATATTCAGAACAAGAAGGCCAAAACCGGCAAGGGGAGGGTCGACCCTCTCGGGCCACCTGATACCAATGAATTGCACGAAGCAACCCACCTTGAATACGGGGTGTCTCGGGGGGGTGTGTGTCGTGTGCGCAACTCATGACCCCACCTTTTCTGACACCTTGGCCAGCAAGCGATCGAGGTGCTTGGCCAGTTCGGAGAACTCTGTGCCGTCGGCACGGCGAGATGCACCAAACACGTATACCCCGGCAACCATCGCCGATTCACGGGTTTTCACTAATTCACGAAGTTGGCGGCGCAATCTGTTGCGGCGCACGGCAGACCCAAAGGGGCGACCCAAGGCGTAACCCACCTGGGGAGAGGGAAGAGAAGCGTCAACGAACATGGTGCACGACAGGGGTCCGGAACGAACATGGATTCCCTCCTGGCGAAGCCGAAGGAAGGCTGCTCGGTTCTGGATACGACCGATCAAGCGCTGAGGCGGTGACGACCCTTGGCCCGACGCGACTTCAAGATGGCCCGGCCAGCTCGAGTGCTCATGCGCGCACGGAAGCCATGCTTGCGTGCTTTGCGTCGGTTGTTGGGTTGAAAGGTGCGCTTCATGGCGGCTCCTATGGGACAAGCTCCACGAGGGAGCGCGAGGTCTATGGAGGTCTTCCTGTGCCAGCGGCACGAGACGAAAACCTTCCACAAGGCTAACGGGCGCCACCCCACGAAATGCAACGTAGGGCACCTGAGACGCTCAAATTTGCACAATCCACAGGTACTGCTACTTTCGTCTATCCGGGCAATTCGCCCGGAGCACATATCCACACCCTGTGGATTGTGTTGTGGACGACATCTGAGGAGGCACAAGATGAGCAACCACGAAGCAGTGTGGAATGCCACGGCACAACTTCTCAAAGCACAAGTGTCAGAGGGAGTTTGGTACTCCACTTTCAATGACGTTGTCGCTGTGACAAGTGAAGACGATTCTTTGCGATTGCAAGTTCCTAATGCACACGTGCGTGATCGCATCGTGACTCGCTACAGACCTCTCGTTATCGACGCTCTCGACGAGATCGGTGAGAGCGATCGTGAGCTGATTATCGACATCAGCGATGTGGCGTTAGCCGACGACACAGTTCTTGACGACATCGATGATCTCGATGTGGAGACAGCGCCTCAAAAAGCCGTACAACCCAATAACGGCAAGGGAAACGTGATTGGCCTCAATCCTCGTTACACCTTTGAAAACTTCGTGAAGGGCGCCTCTAACCAGTTCGCACTCGCGGCTGCATTGCGCGTTGCCGAAACTCCTGCGCGTTCGTACAACCCTCTGTTCATTTACGGTTCAGCCGGACTTGGCAAGACACACCTCTTGCAAGCAATCGGTTGGTACGTGCATGCGCACTACGCGCACTACGAAGTGCGTTATGTCTCCACCGAAACTTTCTTGAACGAATACGTCGACGCGATTCGCACAAACACCACCGCGGCGTTCAAACGTCGCTACCGAGACGTGGATGTTTTGCTCATTGATGACATTCAGTTCATGGAAGGAAAAGAGGGTCTCCAGGAGGAGTTTTTCCACACCTTCAACTCCCTCCACGGAGCCAACAAACAGATCGTTATCTCGTCGGACCGAATGCCAGATGCCATCCCCACCCTCGAAGATCGACTCCGCGGGCGCTTCCGTTGGGGCCTCATTACCGACATTCAGCCCCCAGATATGGAAACTCGCCTCGCCATCTTGAGAAATAAGGCCGAAAGGGACAACACTCCCTTGCCAGATGACGTTTTGGAGTTCATTGCCACCAATATCACCTCCAACATCCGTGAATTAGAGGGTGCCCTTATCCGAGTGACGGCCTATGCCAACCTCACCCGAGAAGCACCTTCCATCACCATGGCGGAACAACAACTGGCCGACCTTCTCACCGCAACAGCTCCTAAGCACCGCACCGACGAGGAAATGCTCGCCGAGATCGCGGGATATGTGGGCTTCACGGTGGAGGCCCTGAAGGGTAAGTCCCGTCAGCGCCCCTTGGTGTCGGCTCGCCAGATCGCCATGTACGTCTTCCGCGACATGACCGAGTTGAGCTATCCCGCCATCGCTCGACTCTTTGGAGGCCGTGATCACACCACCGTGATTCATGCCGTAGAGAAGACCCAGCGCCTCATGCGTGAGGACAAAGCCACATTCGACCAAGTGACCGACATCATCGGCCGCATCAAGAATTCATAGAAAACAAGGAATTGTGGCTGTGAATTTCATGGGGACATCGGTGTGGGGCACTTGTGAGGAACAGGGCATAAACCCCCTGTCTTCCACAAGCAACCAAGTTGCACCGATGAAAGATGTGAAAACACACACCTGGCCGTGCACATGGTCTTTCCACCAACCACAAGGCTTAGATGTAGTTCATCCACAATCCACAGCCCTTATTACAAACATTATCTATATACATCACTTCACGGCTTCGGTAATCGCAAGCATTTACACTGAGCCCACACGACTGAAAGACGCAGCATGAAGTTCAAAAGCGAACAAGGAATTCTTGCCGAGGCTCTTGGCGCATTGGCACGTATCGCATCCTCGCGTAACGCAGGCACCCCAGCACTCGCCGGTGTGAAAATGATTCTTACTGGCGACACATTGACTGCATCCAGTACCGATCAAGACATTGCTTTGCAGTTCACTTTGTCTGTTGGTGGCGACACCGACGGGCAAGGCCTAGTAAGCGCACGCATGTTGAACGACATTGTGCGAGTAATGCCAAGCGGAAAAGTCACCGTTGAGTTCGCTGGCGACAACGCAACAATTTCCGCGCAACGTTCACAATTCACGGTTCCTACTTTGAACGCTGTCGAGTTTCCTCGCACCGCAACATCAACCGGTGAGCCGTTCACAATTTCTTCTAACGAATTCAAAGCAGCGCTCGCACAAGTTGTGCAAGCAGCAAGTACTGATCCACAAAAGCATCACTTGTCGGCAGTGTTAATGACTTCCACCGACAAAGGAATTCGTCTTGTTGCAACCGACGGTTATCGCTTAGCAATGCGTGACCTCGAGGGAACAAGCGGACTGTCAAGCGATTCGTTTTTGATTCCTGCGCGCGCGTTGAATGAGTTGCAGCGCTTGCTCGATATTGCAGATGACATCACTATTCGCTTTAACGAAGTGGATGCAACGTTCCAATCACCGACAATGAGTTTGTCGACACGATTGATTAATGCTGAGTATCCGCCGTATCAAACAATCATCCCGAAAAACAACAGCAATTTAGCCACTGTGAATCGTGAAGAATTGTTGGATGCGCTGCGCCGCACACGCGTTCTTGCATCAGATACCACACCAGTACGCATTCGCATGTCAGAGGAAGGAATGCGCCTCACAGTCACACTGACCGATGGTTCCACCAGCGTGGAAGATCTCGATGCGCGTTTCACCGGCGAAGACATCACGGTTGCGTTCAACTCTGAATATCTTGCAAACGGCGTTGATGCGTGTGGATCAGAAGAAGTCACGATTTCTACAAGCGTTCCCAACAAGCCTGCAATCATTCAGCCCGTCGGCAACGATGGCTATCTGTACTTGTTGATGCCACAACGTCTCTGACGTGATCCGCCGTATAGAGCTCACAAACTTTCGTGTGTATGAACACGGCGTTATTGAACTGCATGAAGGCGTCACGGCTGTCGTAGGAAAAAATGCACAAGGCAAAACAAGCCTTGTGGAAGCAATGAGCTATCTCTCTACGTTGCGAAGTTTTCGAGGCGTGCAAAACGATGCGTTAGTGCGAGAAGGTTGCGACACTGCATATGTACGTGCGCTCATCACACATGATGATGGCCGCGAGATTTTGGTGGAAGCAGAAATTAATCGCGCAGGGCGCAATCGCGTTCTTGTCAACAAGCAACGCTTAGCGCGCGTGCATGACTTGTTGGGAGTAGTGCGCTGCACTGTATTTGCCCCTACTGATTTACAGCTTGTGTATGAAGGCCCAGCAGTGCGGCGCGACATGATGGACGATGCGCTCACCGCACTTGCTCCACGCAATGACGCTTTGCGCCGCGAAGTTGATCGCATCATCCGCCAGCGCAACTCCTTGTTGAAACAAGCAATGGGTCGGCTGACCCCAGAGATTGAAACAACACTTGACGTCTGGGATAGCCAATTTGCCCTCAAGGGAGCCCAACTGGGAGAAGCCCGCGCAAAACTCATCGCCCGCTTGAGCCCCTATGTCCGCGAGGCCTATGAATCGCTTGCCGGGGAACCCACCGCCATTGATGTGGTCTATGAGCCCGAATGGCGCCGCACTGGTTTGGCGGCGGCCTTGGCTGAATCTCGCGCCGAAGATGTACGACGAGCAGTCACCAGTGTCGGGCCCCACCGCGACGACGTGGTCCTCCATGTGAAAGGGATGTCGGCCAAATCTCATGCATCCCAGGGGGAGTGTCGCACTTTGGCCCTGGCGCTTCGCTTAGGTATTCATCGTTTAGTGACCGATGTGGTGGGCACAGCACCACTTCTCATCCTCGATGATGTGTTGAGCGAACTTGATCCACAGCGCTGCGAGGCACTTTTGCGTCACATGCCTGAGGGGCAAGTGTTGATAACCACCGCGCAACCTTTGCCTCCTGCGGCGCAACCCGACACCATCATCCACATCGCACATGGCACAGTGGTCACCCACGATGACTGATCACGAAGACATTCCGCCAGGCAAACCGCCGAGCCCACTCAATGATGTGTTGAGCAGGGTATTGCGACGCATGAAAATGTCCGATGAGGCCAGTGCAATCAGCCTGTTTTCAAGTTGGCGACAAATTGTGGGTGACGGAATCGCCGATCACGTCACACCTCAACGACTGGAAAAAAGAACATTGACAGTCGAAGTAGATGACCCTGCATGGGCAACACAATTGAAGTTCCTCGAATCGCAACTTTTATCCACATTGAAAGAACATGTGGGCGACGAAGTTGACACATTGCACATCAAAGTACGACGCACCCGTTGAGAACACTTACGAGGTTCCCTATCTCAACACACTCACATTGGTAGGATGGTAGAGCCATGGCAACATCTAAAAAAGCTCCGGCGAAGAATCCATCCGCCGATTACGGTGCGAAAGATATTCAGGTTCTCGAAGGCCTCGACCCCGTTCGCAAACGACCCGGTATGTACATCGGATCCACTGGTCTGGCGGGTCTTCACCACCTCATTTGGGAAGTTGTCGACAACTCCATTGACGAAGCCATGGCAGGGTTTTGTGATCGTGTGGGTATCACATTGTTGGCCGATGGCGGATGCCGCGTAGACGACAATGGCCGCGGAATTCCCGTTGATCCCTATCCATCGGGACCCCATAAGGGCAAAAGCGCCGCAGAAGTGGTGCTCACCGTGTTGCACGCCGGTGGCAAGTTTGGCGGCGAGGGCTACAAGGTTTCTGGCGGTCTCCACGGCGTAGGCGTCAGCGTGGTGAACGCGTTGTCCACCAAGGTGATTGTGGAAATTGATCGTGGTGGCGACCGCTACACCATGGAATTCACCGATGGTGGCAAAGTGAAGTCCAAGTTGGCAAAAACAGGCAAGACTCCTGCCAAGGGGCGAAAGACCGGCACCTCAGTCACGTTCTATCCAGACCCCACAATCTTTGCTTCCGAAGGTGTGGAGTTTGTAGCGCGCACTGTCACCGAGCGTTTGCAAACCATGGCGTTCTTGAACAAGAGCCTTGAAGTTGTCTTTGAAGACGAACGCGCAGGCAAAGAACGCAATGAGACTTTCCAATACAAAGGCGGCATTGTCGACTTCGTGAAGCATCTCAATCAATCCAAAGAGTCACTGTTCAACAAAGTGGCCTCGTTTGAAGACGAAGATGAAGACGAAGGCATGCAACTCGACATCGCCATTCAGTGGAACACCGGGTATTACGAAGGCATTCATGGTTATGCCAACGGCATTTCCACCACAGAAGGCGGTATGCACGTTGAAGGTTTCAAGACCGCTCTCACTTCGGTGATGAACAAGTACGCGCGCGAGAAAAATCTTTTGAAAGAAAAAGACGACAACTTGCTTGGCGAAGATATTCGCGAAGGCATCACTGCAATCATCGCGGTGAAGTTGCGCGAGCCACAGTTCGAAGGCCAGACCAAAGCAAAACTTGGCAACGTGCCTATGCGTTCCTTCGTACAAAAGAGCACCAACAAGTACTTGGCCGAATGGTTTGAAGAAAACCCCACCGAGGCCAACAAAGTTGTGAAAAAAGCAGTTGCTGCTGCACAAGCTCGACTCGCTGCAAAAAATGCGCGTAACGCGGTGCGCCGTAAAACTGCTTTGGCAGGCGCGGGTATGCCCGACAAGTTGAAGGACTGCTCAAGCGGTAAACCCGACGAGAGCGAATTGTTCATTGTGGAAGGTGACTCTGCAGGTGGCACCGCAGTAGATGCGCGCGATCCACGCACTCAAGCAATCTTGCCGATCCGCGGAAAAATCTTGAACGTCGAACGTGCACGTCTCGACAAAATGCTCAAGAACAACGAAATCCAAGCACTCATCACAGCTATTGGTGGCGGAGTAGGCGACGAATTCGATGTCACCAAAGCGCGCTATCACAAGATCATCGCGTTGGCAGACGCCGACGTGGACGGCAGCCATATTCGTACGTTGTTGCTCACGTTCTTCTATCGACAGATGCGCCCAATGGTGGAAGCCGGTTATGTCTACATTGCACAACCGCCGTTGTATTCCACTGAAGTGGGCAAAGAGAAGATCTATCTCAAAGACGACGTAGCCAAAGACGCATTCCTTCAGGAAAAGCCCAATCACAAAAAAGAATTCCAACGCCTTAAGGGCTTGGGTGAAATGGACTGGGAAGAACTGAAGAGCACAACAATGGATTCAATGACGCGCACCTTGTTGCAAGTCACCATTGAAGAAGCAGCAATTGCTGATGAAGTCGTCAGCGTTCTTATGGGCGATGACGTCGACAGTCGTAAGAAATTCATCACCACCAACGCACGTGATGTGCGCAACCTCGACTTCTAGTACGAACAGGATCCACCCATGAGTGACAACCCAAATCTGTTCGATCAAATCCAACCCATCCCTTTGCAAGATGAGATGGAGAGATCCTTCCTCGATTATTCGATGTCGGTCATCATGTCGCGCGCACTACCCGATGTGCGCGACGGACTAAAGCCCGTACACCGCCGCATTATCTGGGACATGGAACAACAAGGTTTCCGCCCCGATCGCCCATTCGTAAAGTGCGCACGCGTTACTGGTGACACCATGGCGCGTTATCACCCACACGGTGACGGCGCCATTTACGACGCATTGGTGCGTATGGCCCAACCATTCTCATTGCGTCACCCACTCATTGATTTCCACGGCAACTATGGCTCACCAGACTTTGGTCCTGCTGCTGCGCGATACACCGAAGCACGTTTGCATTCACTAGCCATGCGTTTGTTGGATGGTATTGACGAAAACACCGTCAACATGATTCCGAACTACGACGGCACATCAGAACAACCTGAAGTTCTTCCTGCACGTTTCCCCAACTTGTTGGTCAACGGCAGCCAGGGAATTGCCGTGGGTATGGCTACCAGCATCCCGCCGCACAACTTGGGTGAAGTTATTGATGCCACCATGCACCTCATCGATAATCCCGAGGCAACTCCAGAAGACCTGATGAAGTTTGTTCTCGGTCCTGATTTCCCGACCGGTGGTTTCATCTTGGGTCGCGCAGGAATTCAAGATGCATATCGCACGGGCCGCGGAAGCATTAAGACACGCGCCAAAGCAGTCATTGAAGAAAACCGCAGTGGCCGCATGGAAATTCAGATCACTGAATTGCCGTACCAGACAAGCTGCTCATCTATTGCTGCGCGTATTCAAGAACTTGTCGACGGCGGCGAACTTGAAGGCATTGCCGACGTGAATGATGCATCATCGGGTGGCAAGACCAGCCTTGTGGTGTTGTTGAAGCGCGATGCAAACGCAAATGTTGTTCTCAACAACTTGTTCAAGATGACGTCGCTCCAGTCAAGCTTCCCTGTGAACATGGTGGCCTTGGTAGATGGCGTGCCTCGCACAGTCAACTTGGCAGATGCACTCAATGGCTATGTGCGTCACCAAATTGAAGTTGTTACACGTCGCACACAATTCCGTCTCGACAAAGCACGCGATCGCGGCCACATCCTTGAAGGCCGCATCAAGGCGCTCAATGTCATCGACAAGATCATCAAGCTCATTCGCGAAAGCGAAGATGCAGCATCTGCGAAAGATGCATTGATGAAGAAGCCATATGAATTCTCCGAGCGTCAAGCAGTAGATATTTTGGACATGCAATTGCGTCAACTCACACGTTTGTCACGCATTGACTTGGAAAAAGAACTCGCCGATGTACAAGAGCGGATCAAAGAGTACGAATCAATTCTTGCTTCTGATCCGAAATTGCGTGGCGTCATCAAAGACGAACTCGCCGATGTAAAGAAGACTTTTGCAACAGACCGTATTTGCAAGATCATCAATGACTCTGGCGAAATGGCACTTGAAGATCTCGTTGATGACAAAGAACTCGTCATCGTGATGACACAAGCCCAATACGTAAAAGCTGTGCCCGCAAGTTCATTCCGTGCACAAGCTCGTGGTGGTCGTGGAGTCAAGGGTGCAACGCTGAAAGAAGACGATCTTGTTCGGCGCGTCATCTTCACGACAGCGCATGCGTATCTGTTGTTCTTCTCTAACCGTGGACGCGTGTACAAACTGCGGTCCGCAGATATTCCAGAACGTGAACGCACCGCAAAGGGCATTCCCATAGTCAACTTGTTGCCGCTGCAAGCAGGCGAAACAATTCAGGCAATTATCGATACGCGCGAATTCCCAGGCGAACGCTTCTTGTTCTTTGTGACTAAGAGCGGCCAAGTGAAAAAGACTGCGTTCGATGCGTATAACTCCAGCCGTCGCGATGGCCTTATTGCGTTGAACTTGAAGGGCGACGACGAACTCGTACGCGTTATTGAGACCTCTGGTGATGACGACATCTTTATTGCAAGCCAAGCAGGACAAGTCATTCGCTTCAACGAAAAAGAAGTGCGTCCCATGGGTCGTACCGCAGCAGGTGTGCGCGGCATGAAGTTGCGCGCAGGCGATGAAGTGGTATCGGCCGATCCTGGTCGCGACGACGATGCGTTGTTGATTGTGACCGATGCGGGTTATGCAAAGCGCACACAAATTGCGCACTTCCCACGCAAGGGTCGCGGAACACAAGGCGTTATTGGCGTCAAGATCACCAGCAAGAAGGGCCGCGTAGTAGCTGCATTCATGGTGGGTCTTGAAGATGAAATCGTGGCTATCGCTTCTAACGGTGTCACTATGCGTACCGAGGTCAAGCAGATCTCCAGTCAGGGTCGTGCAGCAACAGGTGTGCGCCTAATGAACCTTGATGATGGAGCCGTTGTTGCCTCTGTTGCGCCCATCTTGTCCACCGACGACGAATAACCCATTCAGCACTCGCGGCAACATCACGGTGTTGTCGTTGATGTGGTTCGCACTCACCGTGTTGGGTTGTGTTGCCATTGTGCGAGGAACCCACACCACGTTGTTGCGTGGTCATGCCCAAGGTGTTGCCGATGCAGTTGCGCTTGCGTATGCCGACCACGGAGCCGCATCCGCAGAACAACTTGCCCTAGTCCTTGGTGTGTCCATCACCTCTGCATCTACAGATCCCAACGGTTTCATCACTGTGGTGGTGCACGCAGACAACTTCACGGCCACATCTTCTGCGGGTTGACCTCGCGCGAGGCCGTGGGCTCATTAGTCTCAACATATGGCTTCTTCTGCACCCATGCCCGATCAGCGCCGTCGCGTGCGCCGGGTCTCGCGCATCTTGCGCGACATTGATGTGTGGAGCGTGTTCAAGGTGGGCATCATTTTTCACGCAGCGCTGTACGTGGTGTTGTTGCTGTCGGGTGTGTTGTTGTGGAATGTGGGCAGCGCAACAGGCACTATCGACAACATCGAGCAATTCCTGGAATCCTTCGGCTGGGATTCATTCACCTTTAAAGGGGCTGAGTTGTTTCAGTCCATGGCCATCTTTGGCATCTTTGCCATTGTGGGCGGCACGGGCTTATGGGTTCTCGGGGCCTTGGTTTTCAACCTCATCACAGAATTGGTGGGGGGCATTCGGGTCACCGTGCTTGAAGAAGAAGTGGTCGCGCGCCCTTCGACAGAACGAACGAATTAACGACCTGGGGATGTAACGCCGTCAATCACCGCGACGGCACAATTGGATCCCACGGCCAGTGGTTCGGTGGGGCCAACATCTGACACCAAGGTTGATCCGTCGTCGGCACGGATCGTGTAGCGGTGGGTAGCCCCAAGGAATTCCACGCGCATCACAGTGTGTGGACCATCGGCGGAGACACGTAGTTGGTGCGGACGCACCAACACTTTGTCACCCGAAGCACCCGACACATATGACGACACTGCAAGAAAATCCGCAACGAAGCGCGTTGCAGGGTGGTCATAGACGGTGCGCGGAGCTTCGCATTGGAGAATCAATCCGTTGTCCATTACAGCCACGCGGTCACCGAGTGTGATTGCTTCGTGGCGATCGTGGGTCACCAGAATTGCAGCGGTGTTGCGTTCGGTGAGAATTGCCTTCACATCCCAACCAAGTTCTTCGCGCAGCACTTCATCGAGTGCGCCAAATGGTTCATCAAGTAACACCACTGCCGGGCGTGGTGCAAGTGCGCGGGCAAGCGCAACACGTTGTTGTTCACCGCCAGAGAGTTGATGTGGGTAACGGCGAGCAAGGTGGCCGAGCTTGACAACTTCAAGCATTTCAGCTGTGCGCTTCTTGCGTTCTGTGCGCGACAGGTGGCGCAGACCAAACGCAATGTTTTTCTCTACGCGCATATGACCAAAAAGTGCATTGTCTTGGAAGACCAAACCAATGCGACGCTTTTCTGGTGGAGTGTGCGTGACGTCGACACCATCGAGTGTGACATGGCCTTCATCGAGTCCTTCAAGGCCTGCAATCACGCGCAGCATTGTGGACTTTCCGCATCCGCTAGGGCCGACCAATGTGATCAATTCTCCAGGCGCAACTTCAAGGTCCACACCATTCAACACATCACGGTCACCAAGCTTGCGACGAAGCCCGCTCACCGCTACTGCAGCATGGTTCGAGGTCATGAGATCACCTCGGCTCCACGTTCGAGGGCAACGAGGAGTGCTCCCACTGCGACCATGCCGACTGCGACCATGATGAGGGAGGGTACAGCCGCTTGCGCCCAGAGACTCTCTGATGTTGCTTGCCATACCCATACCGACAATGTGTCCACACCGAATGGGCGCAACAACAAAGTAATGGGCAGCTCTTTGATGATGTCCACGCTGAGAAGGGCAGCAGCAGCCAAGATGCCAAAGCGAGCGGCGGGAAGTTCCACCGATAACGATGTGCGCAGTGGTCCTGCACCCAGCACACGAGCACTCTCCACTGCAGCAGGCGGCACGCGATCGAGACTGGCTTCCACACCTTGATAGCCCACGGCGAAAAACCGCACCACAAGTGCGAACACAAGACCCGCAACAGAACCCACAAGCAAGAATCCATCGGGTAACCAAGATCGACGATCGATGGCTGCAAGTGTGACCACCGCACCGACTGCAACAACAGGACCTGGCATTGCATATCCCACAGTTGACAATCGACCAAGTGCATGAGCTACACGCCCACGGTGCGCAACCATGATCGCAAGCACGATGCCCAACACAATGCACACCACTGCGGCAAGTGCAGTCATCAATAACGTGTTGAAGGCGTGGTGACCCACACCGCCAGCAACAGTGACCGCTGTGTTGTTGCGCACGCTTTCCACACTCCAACCAACGAGGCGCACAAGTGGTACACCCACGGCAATCGCAAGCACTACAACAGAGGTAGCGATAGCAAATGTTTGTGCGGGCAGCGATAACACACGTGGTGTCATGGTGGCTTCTGCTGCGCGTCGCGAACGTCGCACGCCACGCCTCGACAGTCGCTCGATGGCGATCAAAACAAGAGCAGCTCCTGTCAATGCACCAGCTAATTCGGTCGCAGCACCGCGATCACCAGTCCCGAACCACACACGCATCACGCCATCGGCGATGGTGCTCACGTTGAAGAGTCGCACAGTGCCAATGTCAGTGAGTACTTCCATCGCAACAAGAGCGGCTCCGGCTGCAATTGAAGGTCGCGCTGCAGGCAGCGACACTTTGAAAAAAGTTGCGATGGGACTTGCACCAAGACTGCGCGCAGCTGCCAAGGTGTCGGCGCCTTGATCGGCGAATGCTGCGCGTGCAAACAAGTACACATACGGATACAACGACAACACAAGTACTGCTGCACACAACCACAGCGAGCGCACACCACGTGCACCCACTACCGATGACAACGTGTCGAGCCACACGAACCCACCGACATAGCCAGGTATCGCTAATGGAGTCACCAGCAACCACCCAATGATGCGCCGGCCACGAAACGCATGAGCACTGACTAACCATGCAAGTCCGGTACCGAGAATTACTGCGCCAAGAACCACTGCGAGCAAAAGCGTCACGGTGTCGATGATCATTCCCGGCAGCCGTGTGCGCCACAGCTCCGCCCACACATTCGTCGACGGATCAACAAGTGACCAGGCCAGAACTGCAATCGGAAACGCGACGAAGGCGACGATCCCAATGATCGTCGCCCAACCCAGGACCGTTCCCGGTCGTCGCACGGCCTCAAGGCCGAGAGTAGTCATCTATTCGTATTTCGCTTCCGATAACAAAGTGACGGCTTCAGCGTTACGACGTCCCAACTCTCGCACCGAGGCTTCATCGGACTTGAAAGTACCAAAGCCCGCGATGATCTCGCCTGGCTCAACAGTTGGGTCGGCGGGGTATTCATTGTTTGCATCACTAAAAGTTTTTTGACCTTTGGAAACGAGCCACTCCAGCAACTTCACGGCGGCTGCACGGTTCGGTGCGTTTGCTGTCACTGCGGCTGCACTCACATTGAGATGCGCACCCACACCGGACTGTTCTGGCCAAGTAATTGTCACGGGAAAATTAGGAGTCTCACCAAGCAGACGACCGAGGTAGTAGTGGTTCGCGAGTGCCACGTCACAGTCTCCTGCCTGAATTGCTTTCAAGATGTCGGTATCAGAGTTGATGTAGAGCGGGTCGTTAGCAACCCAAGAGTCAACAATGGTGCGTGTTGTGTCAGCACCCACGGTATTGATCAGGCCAGCCACGAGTGACTGTGTGTAGGGATGCGTGCTTGGACGTAAGCACAAGCGACCCTTCCACTGGGGATCTCCCACCTCTGCATATGTTGTCGGTGGTGTGGTGACTCGCTCACTCGATGTCATGATGACGCGAAGACGACGGCTGAGTGAGAACCAGGTGTTGTCAGCGGCACGCAGCGCCTCAGGGATTGCCCCCGTGAGAATCTCGCTGTCCACTGGCGAGAGCAATCCAGCTTCGGCCGCAAGTGCGATGTTGGCGGCGTCGGCTGTCATGACCAGGTCGGCTGGAGTATTTGCACCTTCGGCGGCGAGGCGCTCACGCAACTCGGGGTCAGACCCGGTGGTGAATCGCACTTCAATGCCGGTTTCGGCAGTGAACTCTTCAAAGACCGTTTCGATGCCATAGTGACGGCCCGTGTAGACGGTGACCGTGCTTGTGCCGTCCGCGGTGTTGTTTGATCCGCCACATGCGGCGAGTCCACTGACGAAAGCGGTCAACGAAAGAGCTGTGAGGGTTTTCTTGAGTACGCTGTTCTGGGGCATAAGGCAAACCTAACACCTGATGTTAGGGATGCCAAACAAAACGACAAAGATTCTTGTATCGATCGTACGTGTCGCGCCGCCATCACCATAGAACACTGGCATCTATTGCCCCCCTGCATATCTGAAACTAGATTCAGTCATGAACAAGGGAGGCCTCGTGGCTCACAGAAACATTCTCGTCAAGACATTTAGTTTCACCATGGCCGGGGCGATGCTGTTGGCATCCTGTGGCGGGGGAGACAATGATTCTCGCACTCGTAATGCGGCGATTGATCAGTCGAATTGCTGGATTACCCAACAGGCCAAAGACGAGGCTTTGACAACACTTGGCGCACAGATCGCCGAAGCCACGAAAGCAGCCGGCGAGATTGGGGCTGCCAATGACGAATACACCGCCGCAGCTCAAGCGGTGCAAGTGTCCTACGAGGCCTATTTAAATACGGCAGCGCAACAAGATGATTGGACTTCAGCTTTTGATCAGTATGCCGAGGATAAAGAGAGGGCCAACGCTGCCTACGACACTTGGAAGGCTCTGTCAGAGCGAGTCAACAGTCTCTCCCTCTTGAACGAACAAATGTCGCAAGAATCAAGTAAGCCCTTGTGTGGCGAGTCAACATTGGCGCCAGAAACCACTCAGTTAACAACAGAATCTCCCACCACCACGCCCACCTCACAAGGAGGCAGTACGGGCTCACTTGGCATTGATGATCCCTGGTGTAGTCAGTCGTATGTGATGCAGAACTCTCTCAAGGTGGGTGAGATCACCAATGTAGGCATCATCAAGTGCGGCAACTTGCAAGGTGTCATCACGGTGCCCGATGGGCTCTCCTCGGTTCCATCACAGAATGATCGCGAATTTGTGTGGACGTTGCAGGCGATTGTGCCAGGAACACACGAAATTGAGTTGTTCCATATCGATCCTGCAACTTCAGAGGAGGGGTTCAAACAGACCTACACAATTGAAGTATCAGGTGAGTTGACCGCTCCCGGCACACAGGCGCCCCCAACATCAATCGCATCTCCTCCGACCACAAGTTCCGTTGAGACAATCCCATGTAATGTGCCGGTGCCGCGCGAAGGACAATATTTCGTTGTCAATAAAGGCGATGTGATTGACCTCACATTTGATTTGTGTGGGCCGTTGACCGCAATTGCAACCAACTCTGATGACTGGAATGACACTGACTTCATTGGATATACCGACGAAGGTGGAGTTACTTTGTTCAACGTTCGTTTTCCGAATGTAGGAACTTCCCGACTGCATTTTTATGTGTACGAGATGTCGCCCTTCCGCTATTTAACGGATGCATCGATTGTCACCGTGATTGTTCGTGATCCATCAGTCAGCGATCCCTGCGAAGGGAAGGCCCCAGAAGGGTTATGGGAACCAGAACTCGAAGGTGGCACGTTCACAGCAACTTCAACGTGCGACGGCATCACTACGTTGAAAGTAGTTGTCGACAAGTTGGTCGGCGAGGAACGCACACAAGTTTTCAATGGCTACATGGCATCGGATTTTGGGCATATCGATCTCATTCAGATGTTCGGTGAAGGCACGTACAAGGTGTATCTGCGTCATGTCACCCGAGCCAATGTTGGCGAAGAATGGATGACAGTGGGTGATGCTGGTTGGATTGAAGTGACCTACACAGCGCCATCCGATAACACGCCAACAAACGCAGTCACACTTTTCCCTACGGCCATTTTTGATCCCTCTATTACTGAATCGCCTGCTGACCCACGTGCTGCAAGTCCAGAAGTGCCAGTTGTGGCAGTTCCAGGCACAACGTCTGTGTTGACATGTAACCAGGCGTGCATCGATTCGTTGCTCACACGTGCGGGAGTTACGAGCGGCACGGTAGAGATCGCCTTCGGTGAAGGAGACTTCGAGAAAGTCTCAACCAATGGCTCGTTCATTGCACCACTTACTGCAACCTCAGTACGGGTTCGTGTTACTCCCACCAACGGTGAGCCCGTCACTATGGCGGCAGTGTTCACCCGCGATTCGGTCAATGAGGCCTACGCCCAGGCGGCAATGGAAGAGGTGAGAACTGATCTGGCCACCACCGTGAGCGAGAGCGGAACGTCGTTCCCCTGGTGGATTATCGCAGTAGCGATCTTGGTGTTGGTCGCTGTGGGAGAAGCATTCCGCCGCCGGTTGAAAGGTAAGCCAGAGGCGGCATAGGCCACCAGTGGCCCCATTTGCCTATCTCAGCGGGCGTGCCCCGCAGGTAGGACCATTGGGCAGAATTTCAGATTGAGGAATACATCGTGCGGTGTCACCGTATACTCCTAATTCCCGTAATGGGGCTATAGCTCAGTCGGTTAGAGCGCATCCCTGATAAGGATGAGGTCACAAGTTCGATTCTTGTTAGCCCCACCATTTTGATTGAAATAGTGCCATCGGGTCGCGCTAGTCGGTAGCCATGAAGGAAATGTCCATGCACATACAAGCACTCTTGGCAGCCAGCAGTACAAGCGATCTTCAGACAAATATTCTCATCGCGATAGGCGCAGCCACCTTTTCAACGGTGGGTGCCTTTGTCGTTCAATACTTTCTTGCACAGACCGAAAGAAAGAACGTCATTAACGACAAGCGCCTAGAAGCCTTGGTGCAGATGAGAGAAAAAGTTGAATATGCGCGGGGCTACTGGTTCGGCTGGGCGGCTTTGGCAGCACAACCCTCGGTTCACTATGACGCGCGCGAAAAGAATCGCATTGCCGACGATGCAATGAATGCAGCTTGGTATGCCATCACGTTATTTGATCTTTACTTTCCTACGTTTCGCACCGAGCTTGACCAACTACGCACACAATTGACATCAGCGAAAACGATTGCCCTGCGTCAAATAGAGAACGGCATTTTTGCACCCGATGAGTTCACGCGTGACAGTGACGTCATGAAACATCTCGACATTGTGGTTGTACAGGCACGAGCAATTTTGGATTTACCCAACAGGTAGGCTTCGTCTCAGGCGCGTATTGCACCACACGTAGGGAAAGGGAACCGTGAGATTTATTCGTCAAGTTATTCTCGCTGTTTCCATTGCAGGCATGGTCGCTGGCGTGTTGCGTCGTCGCACGAAAGGCGTTGCTGCAACTCAACAAGGTGGGTGGCAAAAGGTCACCCCTCAGCGCTAGCGCAATGAATTCTTCCATCGGCATTATTGGCCACGGCATTACCAGCCAACGCGCAGCCGCAGTACTCCACACCGCTGGCATCACACCACGCATTACACATGTGCGCAATGCCACGGAACTCTTCGATTGCAAAGTAGTGATCATGGCCAATGGCTCGCCTCATGCACTACTGGTGTCTTCATTTGTTGCACAAGGTGTCTCAGTGGTGTCCGCAAGTGACAACTTGGCAGATGTACTTGCACTCACAGATCTCGATGCATCGGCAAAGAACAACAACAGCGTGGTGGTTGCAGGTGCTGCATGTTCACCTGGCATGTCGGGTTTGTTGGTACGTCACATGGCGCGCGCATTCGAGTCCATTGATGAAGTGCACACAGCAGTGCATGGCACAGGTGGCCCCATGTGTGCACGTCAACACCATGATTCACTCGGCGGTATTTCAGTGGGTTGGCACGATGGGGAATGGCTACAACGACCCGCAGGAAGCGGACGTGAACTGTGTTGGTTTCCCGATCCCGTAGGTGCTCGTGATTGCTATCGCTTTGCAAGCCCAGAGCCTGTATTGATGCAACGCATGACGCCAGAACTTCATCGCATTACCGCTCGTGTGTCGGCCACACGACGCGACCGCCTCACTGCTCGCTTGCCTATGTTGCGTAAACCACACGCCGAAGGTTTGGAAGGCGCGCTGCGCGTGGAAGTGCGTGGCGTGCGCAATGGTCGTCGACATGTAGAAATTGTGGGCATCGTGGATCGAGTGGCCACGGTGGCAGGTGTTGTTGCTGCACACACGGCACATGCGCTTGCGCACAACAACATCGCGCCCGGTGTGCACACGCTTGGCGAACTAGCTCTCCCGAACGCAGACATTTTGGATGCGGTGACGAACTCGGGCATCGAGCTGCATCAATTCGTAGGTACTGAATAGTGACTGCCGAAAAAATCTTCGGTGTTATTGAAGGCTTTTACGGACCACCGTGGTCTCACGAGGAGCGACTGTCGTGCATTGATTTCCTTGAACAATCTGGTGGCAATACCTATGTCTGGGCTGCCAAGCAAGAACCGCGGCATCGTGATCAATGGAGTGAGCCATTTACTCACGATGAAAGGGAAGGCTTTGCACAACTTGCTGGTCGTTCTTCCGCAGTGCAACTTGCTGTAGGTATTACACCTGGCGATGAGGCAACGGCACACCAGTTGATTAACAAACTCCAACCTGCGCGTGACGCGGGCTGTTCAGTGATTGTGTTGTCGTTTGATGATCTACCGGTACTAGATGCAGCCGCACAACATCAACATCTCGCTCATGAAGTGCTCCACACATTGCAACTCCCGGTGTGGATTGTGCCGACACACTATGCAGGCACAACATCATCTGGGTATTTACAACGCTTGTGTGAAGGCCTTGATCCTTCCATTGAAGTGATGTGGACGGGTAATGCAGTGGTGACGGACACAATTACTGTTGCCGAAGCTGAGGCGAGAAAAATTGTCGCAGGCAATCGCGCTCCGCTTTTGTGGGACAACACTCCTGTAAATGATGCACGTATGCGCGGGCATTTGCATATTGGCCCCTACATGGGTCGCGAGGAAGCACTACGCGATGTCTGTTCTGGTGTTCTTATAAATCCCATGGAAGAGTTCCGCGCATCGCTTGCAACACTGACGTCTGCAAGTGCATGGTTCAAAGGGCAAGATCGTGTTGCGGCGTGGCGTGAGTATGTCGAGCAACACGGCCTCATGCTGCTTGCCCAAGCCACTGCATATAGAGGGGATGATCATTGGCCCGGCGAATCTCCCTCGCGACAATGGTGGGAATCGGTGACGCAGATGTCGGTGGACGATCCCCAGTTAGAGCCGTGGGTGAGTGCTGCACAACAAGGTGCACGCCTTGCGCTGGTTGCTCTTTCTGTATTGGAAGCACCAGAACCGCTGACGCAACGGGAAAAGAGTTCTGCTGTGCATCGTTTGTTGGGTTGGGGGCAATACACATCTCGGGCCGCGCGCACTTTCGGTGCAGGTCCGCGCGTTCGCCCCATAGCTACGCAAAACGATGACGGCAGGTTTGTCTTTGACCCCAGTTCGATTAGTGAATCTGTATCGCTTGTGGATGATCTTGTCCGGCAAGCACTGCGCGCACTAGAGAGATGATTCTCACTCATTCTCGATAGTGTGAACGACATGTCTGGCGGCTCTCATCATCACGGATCTGTTGATGTCGCCGATATTGCACATCACGTGGCTACCCAGTTGACAGCTATTGGTCAACGCTTCACATCCAATCGTCGTGCCATTGTCACCACGCTCACTGCCGCTCAACGCCCCTTGTCTATTCCAGAAATTCTCGAAGACACAGGCCTTGCTCAATCATCGGCGTATCGCAATCTCACTGTGTTGGAAAACGCAGGCGTCGTGGTGCGAGTGACCTCCACTGATGAATGGGCGCGCTTCGAGTTGAGTGAAGACATCACCGGTCACCACCATCACATGGTGTGTCACTCGTGCGGCTTTGTAGATGACGTGCGCATTCCCGATGAGATTGAACACGAACTCGACGCAGCACTCGCGCGCGTGGCAGCAAAGGCAGGTTTCCAAATGGCCCATCACCGACTCGACGTCGTAGGAGTATGCAAATCATGTCGCTAACACACGACACCACACAGATCATTCCGCCCCTGTTGCCTGGGCGCGTGGTGCACATTGACGGGCGTGGTGAATTCTTTGTGCGTCATCATCAACACCCAGATCCCACACGTCCCACCGTGTTGTTGTTGCATGGGTGGACAGCATCTGTAGATACCCAGTTCTTCACTGTGTATGAAGAACTTGCACAACATTTCTCTCTCATTGGTACTGATCACCGCGGTCATGGTCGCGGTTTGCGCATTGCACCCAAGTTCACCTTGGAAGATTGCGCCGATGATGCAGCAGCAGTTGCACGTCATCTGGGTGCAACATCGGTGATCACTTTGGGTTATTCCATGGGTGGGCCCATTAGTTCTTTGGTGTGGCAACGCCATAGAGACTTAGTGCGCGGCATGGTGTTACAGGCAACAGCAATGGATTGGAACTCCACGCGTGCAGAGCGTGTGCGTTGGACAGTGGGAAAGTTCTTTGGCTTTGTGTTTCGCAACATCACTACACCGCGTTTTCTTGGCGCGTTGTTACGCAAGACAATTCCACGGGGTCATGAGATGCGCCGTTATCTGCCATGGGTGTTGGGCGAAGTGCGTCGCAATGATCCGTGGTTGGTGCAACAAGCAGGCCAAGCACTCTCCAAATTCGATGCCCGCACACTTGCCCCACAAGTTGATGTACCCACAGCCTTTCTTGTCACCACACAAGACTCCGGTGTACCACCAGTGAAACAACGCGCCTTCGCAGATGCATTACGTGCCGAAGTGTTCGAGTTACACGGCGACCATTTTGCATCTATGCAGATGCCGCGTGAGTTTTCTGACCTTACGCGTCGTTGCCTGGAGAGCGTTGCGACTCGCTTGGCTTAGCGCCAGACTCCAAACGATCCAGCACCTCAGAGATTCTCTCGATGTGATCACGAATGTCTTCCATCGTCACCACATCGGCAAGTGCCAAACGCACACCTGCTAATTCGCGTGCCAAATACTCAGTATCGGCCTGTGTGCGTGCAGCCATCTCGCGGTCGCGTTGCAGTTGCTCACGTGCACGATCCTCTTGACGATTTTGTGCAAGAAGAATCAAAGGTGCCGCATAAGAAGCCTGTAGCGACAAGATCAATGTCAAAAAGATAAATGGGTAATCATCAAACGGGGCAATGTTCAACACATTGACTGTCACCCAGCAGCCCACCAATACTGTCTGCATTACCAAGTAACGGCCCGTGCCTAAGAAACGCGCAATGGTTTCGCTGAACTGACCGAATGCATCGGGGTCGTAATGCACGCCCACTCGACGATGATGTCGTGGCGTTGTGAGATCTCCGCGCCGCTTCATTGTTGTGCCGCCTGTCGTCGGCGCTGACGCCAGTCAGCAGGAAGCATGCGGTCTAACACGTCGTCCACGGTAATTGCGCCCAACAGATGGCCGGCTTTGTTACACACTGCAACAGCCAACAAGTTGTATGAGGCCAAGAACTCTGCCACTTCACGATCGGATAACTCCGGTGACACGGTGGGTTCATTCGACAAGCAACGGCTTAACTCGGTGCTGGGTGGCTCACGCAACAAACGCTGCATATGCACCACACCCAAATAGTTTCCGGTAGGCGCCCTAAACGGTGCTTGGGTCACAAACACTTGCGCAGCAATAGAGACCAACCATTCAGGGTCACGAATTTGTGCCAAGGCTTCTGCCACTGTGGCGTTCGGGCCCATGATGATGATCTCAGGTGTCATCAATGCACCTGCAGTGCCTGGTGCATACGACAACAACGTACGCACCACGTCTGCATCTTCGTCGTCCATTGCTTCCAACACACGGGAGCGTTGTTGTGCGGGCATCTCTGCCAACAAGTCTGCAAGGTCGTCGAATTCCATTTCTTCCAACACGTCAATCATGCGCTCCATGTCGAGTGTGGCAATCAATGACAACTGTTCGCTCTCTGGCAACTCTTCCAACAAGTCCGCAAGACGATCATCTTCCATCTCAGTGGCGAGAAGTTGACGTTGCGCAAGTGGCAATGCACGCACAATGGCAGCCACGTCGCTTGGGTGCATATCGCGCAAACGCGCAGCCTCGGCTGCCATTTCGGTAGCAACAGCAAACAAGCCACCTACTTCATTCCATTCGGCCAAGCGGTATGTACTGCGACGACCAAATATGCCGTTACGGGTGAGACGCACTTTGGCAACATCCCAGCCGGCCTCGCGGTTACTCAAGGTAGGGCGTAGTGCAACGTCGCTTACTGTCTCACCATTGACGCGCTTGTCAATAATGTCTGCAGCCAACAGGTGCTCACCATCGCGAGCCTTGAATGGGTTCAAGTCCACGTCCCAACTGCGCAAGCGTGCACCTTCGGGGTCCAGGGACACCACTCGGTTGGCGTTCACAAATATGCGACGACGCTGGCTGGTTGCCACGAAACCCGTGACGCGTGGGGCAGTGCCACTGCGGCCTGGAACCACCACAATGTCGTCAATGCGGCCAATGGGCGCACCGCCGGCATCCAGCAATGGCAAGCGCATCACTCGAAATGCATAAATAAGGTCACTTGCCATAGTGCAAGGGTACTTCTCACTAAGGTGACGCACGTGCCGCAATTACCCCTCCGTCGTATTCCGCGCACACCAACACTTGTCATTCGGCCCCTTATTGCGACGGATGTTGATCACATTCTTGAACTTCAAGAGTTGGCCTATGCCGGGTACTACCTGGAATCTGCCGACAGCTTCACCGTCAAGATTGCAGCCGGCCCCGAGACCTGCTTTGGGGCCTGGTTCGAGGGTCAACTCGTGGGCTATCTGGTCGCGGTCCCGCTCTCGGGCGATGAACCACTCCATCTGAACAGCACCGATCTCCAGTCCACCCCCATGGGCAAGGCCCAAGTGCTCTATATCCACGACCTCGCCGTCCATCCGGAGCGCCGCAAGACAGGCCTGGGCGATGTGTTGCTCGTCCACCTCTATGACTCGGCAAACCGATATGGCATCGAGACCTATTCCTTGGTGGCCGTCCAGAACTCCACGGGTTATTGGGCCCAGCGTGGGTTTGAGCCCCAAGGGGGCCCGCCAGCAATCGGGTATGGACCCGAGGCAGTTCGCATGTCGCGCCGATAGTCTGAAGCCTGCCTTTCGGGGACGTAGCTCAATTGGTAGAGCGCCTGCTTTGCAAGCAGGAGGTCGTGGGTTCGATTCCCATCGTCTCCACCATTTCGGTTTTTGCGCCATTACCCTTCCTCGCCTGTGAATAGTGCGGTTCTTCTCATCTCATGTCCCGATAAGCCGGGCATCGTGGCAGCTGTTGCTACATGGATTGCATCTGTCGGCGGCAACATCGTGCACGCCGAACAACACACTGACACCACCGACGCCATGTTTTTCCAGCGCGTGGAATTCCAATACAACGACAGCACTTCGCTCGCCACTCTTACTGCCGGCTTCACTTCAGTTGCCACTAACTGGGATATGCACTTCACATTGAATCCCATTCCACGTCGTGCACGCACTGCGGTGTTGTGTTCCAAACAATTGCATTGCGTTGCCGATTTATTGTCGCGCACTACATATGGCGATCTCGGTCTAGATATTGCAGCAGTTGTCTCTAACCACACAGACGCACAACCTCTTGCGCAATCTTTTGATCTTGCTTTTCACCATGTTCCCGTCGGCGATGGTACAAATGCTCGTGCACAACAAGAAGCGCGCGTTGCAGAATTACTCGACACACTGAACGTTGATCTCGTCGTGCTTGCGCGTTACATGTTGGTGTTGCCACCATCTTTGGTGCAGCCATGGTCAGGCCGCATGATCAACATTCACCATTCGTTCTTGCCTGCATTCATTGGCGCAAATCCTTATCGCCAAGCACACGATCGCGGTGTGAAGGTGATTGGCGCCACCGCGCACTACGTATCAGATGTGTTGGATGAAGGACCGATCATCGCCCAAGACGTCACTGCTGTCACCCATCGCGATGACGTTGCAGATCTCACACGCAAAGGCCGTGATTTGGAGACGGTGGTTCTTGCACGCGCAGTGCGCGCCCATGTGGAACATAAAGTTCTCACGTTTGGTAACCGAACAGTCGTCTTTGGCTAATCAAACTTCGTAGTCTGTACTCGTGCATAACATCGTTATTGTCGGAGCCTCATTGGCCGGAACACGAGCCGCGGAAACACTGCGCGCCGAAGGCTTTACTGGGACCATCACCATGGTGGGCGATGAACCCCACAAGCCCTATGATCGCCCGCCATTGTCGAAGAACTTTCTCGCTGGCGAATGGGACACAGATCGCATTGCACTGCGTAAACCAGAAGCCTTAGAAGAACTTCAACTCACGTGGAAACTGGGGGCTGCGGCAACCGCACTGAACACCAATGACTCCACACTCACCTTGGCAACAGGGGAGACCATCACATATGACGGTCTCATCATCGCCACCGGCGGAGTTG
>WLGS01000019.1 GCA_009703125.1 Actinomycetota bacterium | reverse complement strand
GCGCCCGACGACCCGATATTTCCTGCAGCACCGCCGCCGTTTCCGCCAGTACCTGCAACTCCAGTTCCACCATCAGCGCCGCCACCGCCACCACCGGCGAAGAACACTGATCCGCCCACCACATGTCCCACACCGAGAGACGATGCATTCGCAGTTGTTAACAAAGAGCTTGTTAAACCCACACCGCCGTTACCGGCACGATTGTCGTTGCCATTGTCTCCATTTAGACCCACACCGCCAGCACCGCCGCCACCGCCGCCGCACCATCCGCCCGACACGCCAAAACAGGTATTGTCCCTTGCGCCACGACCGCCTTGATTACCTTGACCGGGAGTACCGGCAAAGCCGTCGAAGGTGCTGTTGGCACCACCACCAGAACCACCGGTTGACCCTGCTACACCATCACCCGCACCGCGTCCACCACCAATGGCTGTCGCTAATGCAGAACCATTCCGTGCCAGCACAGAATCTGCACCATTTGTTTGGTTAATCGCTGGCGTCGTTGTGGTGATCTGACCGACGCCACCACCACCAACGGAGACTCTCATGATGTCGTTAGGGGCAACAGTGACGTTTGTTGCAGTCAAGTGTCCACCTGCACCACCTCCACCAGCGTGACGTGTTCCACCACCACCACCACCGGCAACCACTAAGTAGTCAATTCGTGTAACCCCCGTGGGAATGGTGTAGCCACCGGCTGCCACCAAATACGAACGTGGGAACGCAACCACTTGTCGACCACCATTGATTGCAGTACGGATTACTCGATTCCATGTCGGCCCACTCACTCCAGTGAGATTTGTTGCAGTCGAAGCACCGGTCACGCGGTTATTCAATGTGGTGCCGGAGCCTTCGTTGAAATCGTAATACAACACAAGCCCTGTTGCGTTTGCTGGACCCCACGTGTTCATATCGGTTTGTGCTTGTGCTTCGCTTTCACGCGTGGTGTTATAGATACGCACTTCATCGATGGAACCCAAAAAACGCGCTTGGTTTCCTCCATCACGCGCTCCAATAGTGAAGTCATCGGCGCTGTCATTACTCGTCGTCGGCACATCAGTAGTACTCACCACTTGATACACCTGACGGCCATTCAGGTACATCGTGAGCCTGCTAGCGCCACGAGCTATCGCGAACGACACATGTTGCCATTGGTTAAGAATGGGTATCACACCCGTAAAACGCCAGGACCAAGTCCTGCCAAAGTTATTCACTGCATATTGAAATGTTCCGTTTTGAATCGCAAATATGTAGTTGTTTTCTTTGGTAAGAAATACGCAATTGCTTGATGCACATAAAGATGTAGGCCGTATCCACGCAGACACTGTCATGTTGCCAAACGCATCAAATGTTGCATTGTCGGACGCCCTGAAATAGTTCGAACCGTTAAACGTTGCAAACGTGTCATCAAGTCCCGCAGTTGATGCCTTCGCTACGCGTTGTTCCACCGATGGTGCGACAACAACAAGGGTTGCCAAAAGAAGGCCGGTGGCGGCCGAGGCAGTACGACGAAGAAGAGAGGTGGCGGTGGACATTGGCGGAAAACACCCCTAAATAGAGGTACCAAAAGTCTAGAGGTAATCGGACTGTCCGTATAGGGGCTATTCCAGGAGTCACCTGGCTCTAAGACCCCTATAAAATAAGGGTTTGCTGGATGTCCGAGGGGCCCGCTTTCTCCACGGCCAAGGGTCAATTATCCAAATTGGTGCGCCCGGAGGGACTCGAACCCCCAACCCTTTGATCCGAAGTCAAATGCTCTATCCGTTGAGCTACGGACGCAGTACTCACAGGATATCTCACGAATTCCGCGAACTAGGGTGCCCACACATGGGCTTGCTAGAGAACAAAGTTGCGGTAGTTACTGGTGCAGGAAGTGGGCTTGGTCGCGAATACGCATATGCACTCGCCCACCACGGTGCCAGCGTTGTGGTGAATGATTATGACGCCAATGTTCTTGGCGAACACACAGGTAGCGGATCAGCCGATGTTGTTGTGCAAGAAATCATTGCACGCGGTGGTCGCGCAGTTGCCAACACTGCAAGTGTTGCCAATTGGAATGGCGCTGCCACCATCATCGATGATGCAATCACACATTTTGGGCGCCTCGACATTGTGGTGAACAATGCAGGCAACAATCGCCCCTCATCACTTGTTGCTCTCACAGAACAAGATGTGGACAGTCACCTTGATGTGCATTTGAAAGGCACATTGGCAGTGAGTCATTTTGCTGCTGCCTATTGGGACACCGTTGGCGCAGATGCACATCGTGCAATCATCAACACCACTTCTGCAGTAGGACTACATCCAGCAGCCGGTGGTGGTGTGTATGGCGCTGTGAAATCTGCAATTGCTGCACTCACGGTGAGCCATGCACAAGAACTTGCACGACTTGGTGTGCACGTCAATGCATTGGCTCCGGCTGCACGTACTCGCATGGTGCAAGAAGCTCCATCGGTTCTTGCACTCATGCCCACAACTGAGGGCTTTGATCGTCACGCGCCAGAACATGTTGCACCACTTGTTGCATATCTTGCTAGTTCACTGAACAAGTTCACAGGTCGCATCTTTGCCATTGAAGGGCCCGATGTTGCGATCTATCAACCCTTCACAGTGGAACATGACTGGAGCACACGTGGCGCGTGGACTCCGCAAGATCTTGCCGAGGCATTCAGCAATGTGGAACAACGTGTACGTACAAGAGCATTTTTCCCAGGTGGAGTCACCAACTACAGCGAACCACCTGGCCGCACATTGCGTGGAATCAATCAGTTGCAGAACGAGAACTAAACGTCATTCTCTTCACCATGTAGGATTCACGGAGTTTTCCACTTACGAAGGACCCCATGAAGATACGTCGTTCATTTCTTCTCACAGCCTCACTTGTTGCTGCGCTGTGTGTATCCACTGCAAGCCCTGCAGCCGCCTCTGCCGGCACCGTCACAAGCACAGTCGTCACTCCACCAGCCGTAGTCAGTGGCAGCTCGCTTGCCACTGCATTCAACGATGGCGCCGGTGGCTCCTATCAGGTGTATAGCTCTGGCCAAACACGCAACCTGATTCGTGTTCTTTCCACTGGCGTAGTGGATACTGCCTTCAACGCAGGCGCCGCAGTACCAATTGGTATCCCTGCCAGTCTCGCTAACTCTGGAACGATACGTCTAAATGCAACCACTCATGCGGGTACTGGAAAATGGTGGACCGTCGCATCAGATCAAATGCCCTCGAGTAGCAGTGGCGCCGGCATCACCATCACCTCAGGCAACGTACAAGGTGTGGTGTCGGTAACAAAAAACATTGATAGTGCAACAGTTATTTCAAAATGCGCTGAACATGTTTCTGGGGCCAGCACATTTCAAACACCATCTCTGCTGCCCCGACGCAATGGCGGTGTTTGGCTCCTTGTCACTTGCGGTACTTCCTTAGAAGTCAATTTTGCACAAGTGTTATCACCTCTTACCGAAGCAGGTGAATTTGATACAGCATCTCGCACGGTGTCCACTCGAGCAGCACATGGGTCGACTGCATCGTGCAATCTTTTGTCGACACTCGTTGCCGACCCCACATCAAAGGCGCCTGCACCTGAGGTATGGATGATTCGACCCGAGCACAACTACCAAGAGAGTTCCCAATGTGTTACGGGTACTTTTGGCCAGAATGCAAGTGCCCGTATAACTGGAGTCGCGGGAGCCTACGTTGCTCTGGCATCGCTGGCTGTGTCGCCAGATGGAACAGTTACTCGCACACAACTCGCCACAAGTCCCGCTCTACAACCAGGTGGCATGCGCATTGATCCAGGAGGCCGTCCTGTGGCTTTGGCCGCTGAGATCACCGACAGAACAAAAATCAAAGCATTTCGTATCAAGGCTGATGGATCTCTTGACACCAGTGTGGGAACAAATGGATTTCGTGATCTTGATGCTGGTGCATTGCCCGCGGGTGCAACAGCGCTTAATACATCCATCACTGGCATTGTCACCACTGCTGATCGCACATACTTTGCCATCGCGTTGTCCGACGGTGAAGTAAGTGGTTATGCGTCAAACAGCACAACTCTTCGTGTGCATGGATTTCGCATGGGATTGGCTTCAATGACCGACGGCTGGGCAACTGGATTTGGTACCAACGGAATCGGTTCTCGAGTCACGACCACACTTCCCGAGAACTGGTTTGCTCTTGGTCGAGTTGTTGCCACAGGTTCAACAGTAAATGCTCAGGGAGAACCACAGAACCTCACACTTAGTCAAACATCAACAAGCTTGAACATTTGGGGTGCCATTGCCGGTGCTACGGGTGGTGGTGAAGGTGGAACTGGTCTCGGTGGATTTACTCGCGATACTGGCGGTGCGCCATCAGCAGGAAATAACGGTTCGGCTACAGGCCGTATTGATACCAAGGTGTACACACGGTTGCCTTCCACGGTGCAGCTCAATACTGCATTTACAGTTTTGTCGCCCACGCAGGCCACAACACAGACACTCACATCAAATACGGGCAACACCTGTGCTGTGTCGGGAAGCCACGTTGTTGCCATCGCCACTGGGCGCTGCAATGTCACAGTGACGCGTAAGAGAGACAAGAAGGTGCTGCGCACACTTCGCACAACCGTGAACAAGGAAATCTCGACCCTTGGCAGTGAGGTCACTGCCAGTAATCCGATTACCTTCTCTATTGCGAGTGCACGGCTCTCAAGTGCTGCGCGCACACAAATTGCAGAGATTGCGACAAGTGCAGCAAATGCCAAGGCCATAGTCGTAGTTGGTCATGCGGCAGCCCTCACAGAGAGCCGCTTCAACTTCGCTATCTCGCGCAAACGAGCTGACGCAGTACGACGCGCATTACGACGTGCCAACGTTGCAGCACCTGTAACAGCAACTGCACGTGGAACCTCGCAACAGATTTCTCGTAAGAAAACAGAGGCCGCACAAGCGCAAAATCGCCGTGTGGTTGTGTATCTCATTCCGTAGTTTTCACCACAGCGATTACATAGAAAATCCCCTCGCAATCGCGAGGGGATTTTTTCGTTGACCAACACTTATCTAATACGCCATCAAGGAATGAGCACTAAAAACTCTCCATATTTTAAAAGAAAAATTCTATTCCTGTGGTAGAAGATTTGGTATGAAAATCATCAAATCCCGTGCCGTCGTTATGGGAAAACTTCTGATCGCAAGCGGGCTCATCATGTCTGTAGTGGCAGCTTCCCCCGTTTCTGCCAGTGTTACCTCACCATCACCTGTGGATACATCGAATGCAATTCGATGGAATGCCGACGGCTCGCCAATCGGCGACATCGTCTACGAGTTCATTGACGCAGACGATCGAACCAAGAGAATTGAGGCTCCATTCCCGTTGAACTTCTATGGCACACGTTTCCCTTCATTGTGCCTGTCCACCAATGGCCTCGTGTACCCCATTGCTTCAGTGACAACAAGTTGTTCAGCAAGCTATGACAAAAGCCTTGAATACTTGGCATTGAACAATCAATCAGGGCTTATTGCAGCGCTCGCACTCGACTTAGATCTTGGGGAAGAAATTCACAACCCTCAAAGAGAAAGCACCGAAGAACTCCAGATTGCAAGTGTGAACGCGGCGGGCAACGTCGTCACCGTCACAACAACCGAGGCTCACGGATACCGCATTGGTGAATTGATCCGAGCATCAACAAACCCCGACTTTGGAGCAGGAGGGTTTGCGGGCAATCGTGTACAAACTATTCCGTCTCCCACAACGTTTACTCTCGAAAATTCCCAAAGCCTTGCCGATGGCACGTACGCACCTAGCGCAGGTGATCGGGCTGTGGTTTTTCGGGAAGTGATCTTTGAGAGAGTGGAGGAGCTTTCACTCTCGGGCACCACACTTACTGTCAAAACAAGTGGAGATTCAGATTTCGGAATCGGGGGTAAATTCACTTTCACTAAAACAGGTATCCCGGCGCTCGATAACGGAAAATTTGTCGTTGCATCGCGCGTTGATCGCCAAAATTTTACCGTCACCGTTCCAGCCAGCGTCACCGATGTGGATTCCACACAAGCAGGCGACCAGACCACAATGCTTTTTAATAGCAATAATCCTCGGGCCCTCGAGCGCGACGAAGTGGGTGCAATCCAACAGGTGTACTTCGGTACCACCACCGTTGACGGACGCGATGCCTACTCATTGACGTGGTACCGCACCGGAACCAACGACACCTCTACTAACGGAATCAATGGCGGGCGATTTCCGGCGGTCAATCCGGAAACACTTTCCATCACTCTCCAATTGTTAATTATCAAACGGTCCACTGGCTCAGATGCTGCAGGATGGGATTTTGATTACGAAGTAAATATCGGACACGCAACTGATGCATCTGATGGATACCAATCCACAAGCCCCGGGAGTGGTTGCGGTTCGAGTACATTGGCAGACCTTGCACTGTGCCGATGGGGTATCGGTACCGCAAGGTATTACCTTGGCCCAGATATCAGTTCTTTCTCACATGATGGAACTGTGTTGACGGTAAACACTGCCACGCCACACGGTCTCACGGTCGGCAAATATGTGCGACCTGTTGACTTATGCAATAGCAATTCAAACTGCTTTGACGGGGTGTCCAAAGTTGTGAGCGTTGTAGATGCCGACACCGTCACAATAAATTTTTCAGGTTCCTCATTTGCGGAAGAAGCGGCACCCGCAAACGCGAAACTTGGATACAGCGAGTCATCAGAACTTTTCCCGAACACCAGTGTTCTTGATCTCCGCGATGCGGGTGGTTCGACCGCCCTCGTGCGCAACAGCTTGAACAGCAATGTGTTGGGTCGCTACACCTTTGGCATGGTCAATGGACAAGTCACCGGCTTCCTCGTACCAACCATGGGTGCAGGAGTCAGCGGCACGCCCCCAGCAGCACCCGCGGCACCCGCAACTACAGTTGCACCTGTTACAACGACACCTACTGCTGCTGAACAACAACTAGTAACAACAAAGCGACTTCCTGCAACAGGCAACGCCGTCAACAGTCTGTTGTTGATGTCACTCGCAATGATGCTTACCGGCGGATTGCTTCTGCGTCGCACACGCGAGATGTAGATACACATTCCGTAGTTTTCACCACAGCGATTACATAAAGAAGTCCCCTTGCGATTGTGGGGGGACTTCTTTATTTCTCTGTCTTAGCGTCGTAGTTGTCGCACCCCGAAGGCGGCCAGCAACAACGCCACGAGGGCAATAAACAGCCACACGAGTGGGTTACTTCCCGATGAATCGTCCGAAGACTCGTCCCCTGGCGTACTCACCACGGTGGTATCCGATGATTCACCCTCGCTTGGTTTCACAGTTGTGTCGGTGGGTTGCGAAATATTTGTAGGTGCAACTACAACTCCTTCGTCGTTCACACGCACGATGAGTTTTGAATGTTGTACCACTTCGCCTTGTGAACCAGTGACTCGAACATTCACTTGAGTCGCATCGGCAGGAATCACAAAGTTGGTGGAATCGCTCTGTGTAATCTCAACAAATTTCGGTGCATCATCAGCACTAGGAGTAACAACTTGAACCTCAACTTTTGTCACCGTCAACTCGGGCAACTGTGATTCAACGCTCTCTACAAACTCATCGCGATTTATCTCGGTTGGTACTTCTTCTTCAGGCAAATTGATAATCGGATTATCAAGAACACTTATCGATATAGACACTTCTCTCTCCTTATCTGGAAGAACAGACGGAGGAGGTGCTGCTGCAGGTTCTCTCACTGGAATATCTACAGTGATGGCACCCGCATCGGCAGTTTGAGCTGGTTGGGTTGAGTTTGTATAGGAGCCAACTGACACTCGTGCTTGTGTTCCACGAAAATAGGGCGGAATAGAGATCGACACAAGTGTTAGATTTCTGTCCAACAACAATTCATTCGATGCCGACGACCAATCAATCTTCAAATAGTTGTATTGCGGCTCTAACCCATCTCGTGGAACATCAAATGAGACGTTCATCTCGTCACCATTAAATGTCACTCTCACATTTGTCGGCGCTTTTAACACTTGTGGTGGCAACGATGCAGTTGTCGAGGTCACTGCAACAGAAGTTGTAGTGGGCAGCGGTGTTGTCGTCATCGGTGGCAATGTTGATGTAGTCGTAGGTGCTGCTACCTCAGCAACGGGAGTTGAAGAAAACGCACGAATAGGCACGAACGTCCATGTCGATGATTGAAACATGGAAGGGAACTCCAAACCTCTAGAAGTTTTTCTCGCCGTGATTAGGCGGTTTGGATCCCCAGTTGATGGTGTCGATGTCCAGTATCTTTCGCGTGGGAGTGACCGAACATTTGAGTTGATGAGTTCTCGCATCTCATTTTGGTTCGGCACGTACCAACCGTTTTCTAAATCCTTGTTGTACTCAGCCAAAATATCCATCACACAAAAGTTGCATCTGTAATCCTTTACCCTTGCCCATGCACTTTTTCCGCTTCCTAATTCATTGTTAGGAAGCGGCCAAGGTGCAGTTGCACTGAAGTCTCCAGGATGAAACACTCCCGCCATTTCCCCATTCAGGAATGGATAGTTCGAAATCTTCAAGTAAGGAGGTAGCGAGTCACCCCAATTCAGAGGCGCAGCTTCCAAATAGCGACCCCATTCGCGATCAAAGCCTCCGTCATAAAACACCACTCCACCGCCGGGGCCCGTATCGCCCACTTTGCACTGGCCACCTTCGGCACATGTGCGCGTATCAAGGGCGGCATTGCGGGTGCGCTCTGAACCGCTGTCACCTCCGCAACCAGATAACGCCACTAAAGACGTGAGAAGTGTGGCCAATACGAATGTTGTGCGACGTTGCGAAAGAAACATGGAATCCCCCAAGAATGAATCTTTGTTCAACTATAGGCGGGTGTCGCGTTAGCCACACGCACGCAGCGAAAAACTCTCAGGCCCACCCAGCAGTGAGCATCTAGCGACGTAGTTGTCGAACTCCGAAGGCGGCAAGCAGCAAAGCTACAAGCGCGATCAATAACCACACAATTGGGTTAGTCCCCGACGAATCATCCGAAGACACTTCCCCTGGCGTACTCACCACAGTGGTTTGAGGTGATTCAGCCTCTTCGACAGTGGTTGATGTTGCAGGAACCGTGGTTGTTGTCGTAGGTGCAACTTCAGTGACATCTTCCGTCCATACCAACTCTGATTGCGGCACCGTGACCGATGGTGCTGGGTTTGTCACAATTTCAGAAAGTGGTGGCGCAACGGCATTGTTGTTGGATTGAGACTCCACCGATGGCGGAAGTGTGTCGGCTGCTTGTTGCAACACTGTCTCAATGTTTTGTCGTGCAGGTACTGCATACCCAGCAGCAATCATTGCGCATCCACCCCAAGTAGATATGTGCAATTCTTCGATGAGATCAATCATCGCCATTTGATCCAAAAGTCGCCTTGCGCTCACACGCTCAACAGCAGTTCTTGTTACATCGTCCCTCAGCGCCTGTACACGCGAAAACATCTGCGTTGACCAGGTGTCAAGTTCAGCAGCCTCAAAATCCACAGTGACGCCACTAGGTGCCTCACATGTATTTGTCACAATTTGTTTCCAATATCTCAGCAAAGCAAACGATGTCGCTAAGGCGACATCATCTGTGCTGCTTGCAATTTCAGTTGCAGCTACAGGTGTGAACCCTTCGTTGACTCCATCAATAAACAGGTTGAACCCATTAACACCAGGCTCACAAATGTTTGCCTCGGAAAAATGTTGCGAAGTAAAAGTCCGTAACTTGTTTAATACAACATATAACGACCTATTACGCAGAACTTTGGCGTTGATCTGCGCCTGCGCAAATCCATGACTTGTTAAGTTGATGTTGGCCATCTGTGCATGAGCAATTGTGGAGTGACACGTTGCCAGTTTCACCATGGCCCACTTCTGTGCGAGCTCATCGATGTAGGCGACATACTGACCAATTCCCCCAGGAAGATCAAAAGGGCCTTTTTGATAGACGGTCCATGTCTGTGGAGTGGGCATGTCGTAGCTCACCTTTGGATACACCGTTCCAAGCAGAGGGCTATTTGCCCCCACGGCATCCTCTTCTGGTGTTGCTAAAGACACGCGATAAATATGTACACCTGAGTGATAGATCGGGTCGTCGCCAAGTACGGCACCCACTGTCTTCACAATGAACTGCGTTGCCGGGCCGTTTACTACTGATCCCACAGGCACAGAAATTTCTGCTCCGCCTTGCACTGGCTGATCATTGATTGCACCCGCCACACCGTCGGGTGTAACTATCGAATACAACTCTGCATCGTCACACAAAGTGAAACGAACCTCTGTAGTTGCTTCGGTGGCTGTATCAGTAAGCAACTGCGCACATGAGTATGGCAACACTGACGATGCAGGCAAAGCCGCATTACGCGTACGTTCTGCAGAGTCCGTGCCACCACAAGAAACAATCACTACCCCGGCAATCAAAATGGAGACGATTCGAAGGAGGTTTTTCATACACAACTCTCTAGAGAAACAAAATGGCGCGCTCGGCAGGACTTGAACCTACAACCTTCTGATCCGTAGTCAGATGCTCTATCCATTAAGCTACGAGCGCAAGGAAACCAAGGCTATCGGGTCAATTCCTTAGCTACTACCGCCCACTTCATGTGAGCAATGGCCACTTATTCCCAGGGCCCCCACCCATTTGACCTTCTATATAGGGCCAAGGCCGCCTCGGCATTTACGCGGGCATCAAGTAATTGCTCCGGTGCGGTCACACCCATCTCCCCCAGCCATTTGTTGTGGGAATACCAGTTCAACTGAAACAGCCCCACACAGCACCAGTTGTAAGCCGCTGCATTCAAACGGCTCTCGCGCTTGGCGATTGCCAAGGCACGTGTGTGCAAACGCTCGGGGAAAATCTCACGAATAATCGCCGTGGATTTTCTTGCTGAGTAAATCTTTGCGGGCGGCGGCAAGACCAAACCAGTAGATGCTTGCGTTGCCGACTTTGCAGACTTCGGCAAACACAACACATCGCCTACAAAAATCTTTGTCTTGGTGGTTGCAGAATTCACCGCTAACAACTCTTTCAGTGCCACCTTTTTCTTTTGTGCGATGCGACTCCACGAATCATTACGCACGGTCTTGTAGGTCACGCCACATGTTGCATCACTTGCGGCCCCGGTACCGGTTCCTACTTTGGCACCCGCAGGAAGACACACAGTTTTGCCCACCAGCAATTTTGTTGATGTTTTGGCCTTGTTGGCTTTCAACACTGCAGATAACGATGTCCCTGCCTTTTGCGAGATGGTCCACCACGAATCTCCACGCACCACTGTGTAGGAAATTGCACATTGTGTTTGTGCGCCGCGTGATTCAACTGAATGTGCAGAGGCAACGGGAGTGACCGAAGCCAAAACCCCGATCACAGCAACTGCACTTCCCATGAGCACACGACGTGTTTTTTGCGACACATTCATGACCTGTTTTGTCTACAAGAGATACATCTGCGAAACACCGCACACCTTGTCTCGCCCAATACAGACAAGGGAAAAAATTTGTACGTGACTGTAAAAATCAGTCACAAATGTCCCTTTCGGGTTGCCCAAAAAGAGCCTGGCGGAGAGGGTGGGATTTGAACCCACGGTCCGCTTTAAGACGGACAACGCCTTAGCAGGGCGCCCCATTCGGCCACTCTGGCACCTCTCCTGGGAGAGGTCGAGTGTACTGGCGGAACGGAAGGGATTCGAACCCCCGGGGCTTTTGGCCCTCCCGCTTTCAAGGCGGGTGCATTTGTCCGCTCTGCCACCGTTCCGTTGACCACGCTATCTGCGGGGAGCCGAAAAGAGAAAACCTGGACCCAAAGCCCTAGCGGCGAATGTTGGAGCGCAGGTCGTTGATCCAGTCGTCGGCTTGTTGCCAGCGAGCATCGGCGTGTTCGCGCGCACTATGGGCCTGCTGCCCAGCTGCTGGATATGAGCCCAAGAATTTCACGCCACCTTGTTTGGTGTGCAGATCACGCAATGCATCGGCCATCAGTTCATCTTCAATATGGCCGTCGGCATACATGATGAAGCAGTAATCACCCAACCCACCTTCTTTAGTGGGGCGCGAAGACAGCAACGACAAGTTGATGCGCCGTGCAGCGAACTCTTGCAGAATCGAAATCAAACTTCCAGGTTCATCTGCGCGTTGAAACACCACAATGCCTGTTTTGTCGTGGCCAGTAGATGCCGGAATTCCTTCGCGCGCCACCAATACAAATCGTGTTTGGTTTCCTGCATGATCTGCAATGTCGCGTGCAAGAACTTCAAGACCGTAGAGCTCTGCAGCATTTGCGGGTGCAAGAGCAGCCACTGTTGTGTCACCACCTGCAATGCGTTCACCTGCAGTGCGTGCAGCATCGGCGGTGGAGTTTGCTGCATGCACTTCAGCTGTTCCCATGTTGTTGCGCAACCATGCACTGCATTGTGCAGTCGCAACAGGAATCGAGAGCACCGTAGTAATGCTGGTAAGTGTTGCATCTGCTGCTGCTAACAGACAGTGTTCAATGTCCAACACAACTTCGCGTTGAATCAACAATTCATAATCAAAAATCAAAGCATCTTGTGTGAAGTTCACAGTGCCTTCAATGGAGTTCTCAATAGGAACGAAACCCGCATCTACTTCGCCGGCGGCAACTGCATCCAACACATCGGGCACAGAACGAAATGGCACCAATTCAGCGGTGCTCAAATCGGGCTGAGACACAAGGGCCTGCTCGGTGAAAGTGCCAAACGGCCCTAAGAACCCAATGCGTTGTGGTGTGTACGTCACGAACGGCAAGGTTACGCCCAATAGGTGGCCAACCTGTGCCTATTTAAAGGAGTGCTACTTCAGGGCTTCGGCCACAATCTCACTGAGTGCGACTGGCTCCACCACACCAGAGAAACGTGCACGCAGATTGCCGTCGGCATCCACAATGGCCATAAATGGATATGCGCTGAGCCCATAGGCCAAAGCTGCAGTTTGTTGTTCACTATCGGCCATCACTTCAAAGGGCCATTTCTTTTCTGAGATCCAATCAGATGGTGGCCAGTTGGGTGCATCGTTGCGTGAACCAGTGGTAACTCCCACTACGCGAAGGTCTGCGGGAATCAGTCCCGCTTCGCGCCATTCGATCAACTTCGGAATTTCATCGTTGCAATGTGGACACCAATGCGCAAGAAACACCATCAACGTGTTTCCGCGACTGTCTGCGGTGTTGATGTTCACTGAGTTACCGCGGAAATCAAAACCACTCAAGCCAGGAGCAGGTGTACCAATGGCAGGGTCAGCATCTTGAGTGAGCTCAGGCAACGCTGTGCCGGTTACCTCTACATTTTGAAATTGGCCCGTAATGACCGTCGCTTGATCATCAGAGGGCGCAGGTGCACTTGAGCCACTGCTCATACCGATTGCAATTGCTGCTGCTGCTGCCACACACACTGCCAACACTGCGAATGCTTTACGAAGATTGCTCGTACGCGTCTCGTGTTGAATCGTTTTCTTTTTGCGTTGTGCTTGAGCCACGGGGTTGCCTCTTTCCTGCTGTTTCTATTCTTCCCCACTGGCGGGGGTATTTACCATCACGAGCGACATTGCAATCACAAAAATAAATGCACATCCCGCCATGAACGCCAAGGTCACAAATCCCAATTCACGAAACCACACCGTGGTGCATGGAACATCCACACTGCACACCGATGATTTCATCTCAGGAAACCACTCCAACAGGTAGTGATAGATCGACACCGCTAATCCCGCCAATGACAACGCAATCCAATACGGACCAAGCTTTTTGTCTCCGCGCACTAATGCCACCCAGGACATGATCGCAATTGGGTAGATGCCAATGCGTTGATACCAACACAGCTCGCACGGGGCAAAGTTAGCTACTTCACTGAAATACAAACTGCCCAACATGGTGCCAGTCGCTACTGCGCTGATGGCCCACAGTGCAATGTCATCCATTGCACGCACCCACGAATCAGCCCATGCCATACGTGAGGCCAACGCCACCCCAGCAAGCGTCACTACACCGGTGGCCAGTACCGCCACTGCAAGCACCGCAGAAAAGATCTGGACGGCTTCGGTGTTCATCCTTCCATTCTTGCTTCTCTTTCGGGCCATACCTCATCTACTGCTGTGCGTCATTTTCAGGCGCGGAGTGGCAGGATAAATAGGTGACCTCCACAGCGCCCACAAGCTCTCTGCCATTAGGCCCGCGCGCTTTGGGGGATATGCGTACTCGCCGTCGCAAGAACCGTATTCAAGATCTTGAATGGTTCGATGCCCTCTATCGGGTGTACTTGGCTGCCTTTGTGGGTGGTGGCGTCATCATGTTTTTGTCGGGTCTCATTGGTGACCAACCTCTGCAAGGCCAAGAAATTCTCGACGTCACCACACATACTCCACATGTGGTGGGGCTCGTCGCTGCTGTCGTGGTGTTACTGGGCTTACGCAGTGGTGCGCACGGTGGACCCATTGCCATTGAAGAAGCAGAAGTACGACATGTGTTGATGGCCCCCGTTGCTCGTAGCACTGCATTGCGCAATCCCGCAGTGCAACGTCTGCGCACATTTGTATTCGTAGGCGCCATCGCGGGTGGTGTTGCAAATCAATTACTCGAGCGTCGCATTGTGGATGCAAGTGCGCCAATGATTGTGTTCATCATCTGGGGTGCAATTGCTGGCGGCATTATCGGAGCATTGTTTGTCGTGAGTGCATTACTTGCACACAGTTTCGGATTCTCACAATCAATAGCCACGGGTGTTGGCGTGTTGCTTGTTGCGTTGCAGGCAATGGTGCTTTTTGCAGATGTGAACGCCCCTGGCCCATTTGATTTTGTGGGCAGTGTGTCTATGTGGTGGCTACGTGTGCACTACTGGGATCTCATTGGCATTCTTGTTGTTGTTGCGCTCATTGTTGTTGCCATTGTCCGGGTCGGGTCACTGTCATTAGAAGCCCTTGCACGACGTAGTGCATTGGTGTCTCAGATGAAGTTCGCAGTGACCTTGCAAGATCTGCGCACAGTGGTGTTGTTGCGTCGTCAACTCAGCCAAGAACACATGCGCACACGACCGTGGCTACGTCTCCCCCGCGCTATGGGTGGCGATGTTGTGGTTATTCGTGGACTGCGTTCGTTCTTGCGTTTTCCACTTCGTCGTCTACTACGCATGGCAACCCTCAGTGGAGTAGCCGGCTATTGCTTCGTTGTTGCATGGAACGGCACCACGCCCGCATTAGTTGCAGCTGGATTGTTGTTATTCATTGTCGGACTTGATGTGGTGGAGCCATTGTCACAAGAAATTGATCAACCCGATCGCACCGATTCTTTCCCACGCGAACGAGGACTGTTGCTCACAAAACATCTCATCGTGCCCGCACTCACTGCGTTGCCTTTCGTGAAGATTGGCGTGATTGCAGCATTCATTGCGCGTCCAGAAATCTCCACTTTGGGTTATGGCACATTGCTAGGACTCGCAGCCGGCGCAGGAGCCGTTGCGGGTGCTGCGTTGAATTCAGTCTCTGGTGCGCCCGACCCCGCGGGGTCTGCAACTGCAGGTCTTGCGTTGCCACCAGAGATGAGCGGCATGGGAACTGTGATTCGTGGCGCGTTTCCCCCTGCCATCACTGTTGTTGCATGTTTGCCGTTGTTGGCTGCACGTGAAAGTGCCGCAAACGGTGATGAATTGTTAAACGCACTTCGTGCAGTCGGTGCAGTTGCACTGGTGATTTTTTTGGTCGGTGGCTGGATTCGTCAACGCGATGCCATTCGCACGTGGTATCGCACTGCATCTCAACAAGCAAACGACGCAAAAAAGAAACCGTCAACATCTTCAACTACTCCATCACAAGGATCTACTCATGAGTCGTGAACGCCGCAACAAACCAGAACCTGTGCAGACTCACGCACTTGAAGTAGATGACGTCGCCAAGAACTACGGCGATGCACCAGCATTGAATCCGCTCTCACTCACAGTGGAACATGGTGAGCGCATCGCACTCATTGGCCACAACGGTTCAGGCAAAACCACTCTCATGCGTATTGCGGCCGGGTTGCTGGAGCCCAGCCAAGGCAGCGTGAAGATTGCAGGTCACGGAGCCGGTTCACTTTACGCCCGTGCAGCATTAAGTTTCATTGCCGACAATCCCACTTTCTATGACGACTTGTCTCTATGGGAACACCTCGAATACATCGCACGACTTCACGGTGTAGATGATTGGGAACAAACCGCAGCAGATCTGTTGGGTCACTTGGGTTTGTATGAACGCGCCGATGACATGCCCAATCGTTTCTCGCGCGGCCTCAAACAAAAGTCTGCAATCGCTTTGGGCTTTATTCGACCCTTTGAGGTGCTGTGTGTGGATGAGCCATTTGTGGGACTCGACGCATCTGGAAAAGAAGCCCTTCTTGACTTGCTGGCTGACGCCAGTGAGAACGGCGCCACTGTGGTGGTTGCCACACACGAGTTGTCCTTTGTACATACGGTGTCCCGTGTGGTGGCCCTGCGCGATGGCGCGTTGGTCTATGACGGCACAACCCAAGGTATTGATGTCGACCGTTTGGTGCGCACGGAGGATCCTGCGGGTGAGCATGACGGTGAAGCCCACTAGGCTTTCCCCATGTTCACCTACGACGTTGTCTCTGAATCTGTTCGCAACCCACACGAATTAGCAGCCGAACTCACCCGCCGCTCACGCGAAGGCTGGGAAGTTGTGCAAATCACCTATGACGGTGCTGCATGGTTTCACGCCTTCATTCGTCACTCGGGCAGCGTCGGGGTGGCACCCCATCCAGGCATGAAGCCCGAAGAGATGCAAACAGTTGCAGGCCCACTGGGCGATGCTGCACCACAATCATCACCTGCCGCATCGGCACCATCTGCCACTGCATCAGTGGGCGCGCCATCAGTGCCCGCCAACTGGTATCCAGATCCTTCCAAGCGTTACGAATTGCGTTACTGGAATGGGACAGCCTGGACCGAGCATGTTGCCTCGGGCGGTGTGCAATCGGTTGATCCACCACGGGCTTAATTGATGCAAGCCATCTCCATTGGGCATGCAGGCATTCTTGTCCGCACGCGTGGTGTCTCCATTGTGTGTGACCCATGGTTTGTGCCTGCATTTTTCGGATCGTGGTTTGTCTTTCCACGAAATGATCAGTTGTCCGATGAGTTGATGCACGAGATCTGCAACCCAGATTTTCTTTATGTCTCACATCTTCACGGCGATCATTTTGATGCATCGTTCTTGTCCGAGCGCATGAACAAAAACACGACTGTATTGTTGCCCGATTACCCCACACGTGAGTTGGAACGTGAATTCAACAAGTTGGGTTTCAAAAAGTTTGAACGCACCATTAACGCCACTGAACGCGAGATTGCACCAGGTGTAAAAATTGCAATTCACATTGAGTCCTCCATTACAGATGGCCCCGGTGGTGACAGCGCACTAGTGGTCTCCGATGGTGAAGCGCGTTTGGTGAATCAGAATGATTGCCGCACACAAGACTTAGACGAGCTCGCCAAGTACGGTCATGTTGATCTGCACTGGTTGCAGTTCTCTGGCGCTATTTGGTATCCGATGGTCTATGAAATGGACGCAGCTGAGAAAGCACAACTTGCGCGCGACAAAGTAGAGAGCCAATTCTCCCGTGCATTGCGTTATGTAGAAGCGTTGAATGCCACAACGGTTGTGCCGTCGGCTGGGCCACCATGTTTTCTCGACGAAGAGTTATTTCATCTCAACGTCATCGACGGCACAGAGACCAGCATCTTTCCCGATCAATCACAATTCCAACGTCGCCTCTCCGATGAGGGCCGGCTCAATGCCGCCACCACAATTCCGGGCACCATGTTCACGGTCCTTGGTGGTGCAGTCACTGTGGAACAACCCATGTCGGGCGAAGAGATCACTCGCATCTTTGCCGACAAAGAAAACTATTTGCGCACCTATCAAGCCGATTGGGCCACGTGGTTGCGTGATCTTCGTGCAAGTTGGGCATCACCTGAAACCGACATCATCGCCACATTAAAACTGTGGTGGGAACCATTGATGGCCATGGCGACATCGGTGCGTCAAGGCATTGGCGGCAACTGTCTCATCAACGCGGGCGACTTAGCTATTTTTGTGAACTTCTTTGATGGCAATGTGGAGCAACACGCCGGTCAGCCCTATGCGTATCGTTTTGATATCGCACGCGATCTTGTGGAACATGTGGTCACAACGCGCGCAGTGGACTGGAGCAATTCGTTGTTCTTGTCGTGTCGTTTCACTGCATGGCGCGAGGGCGCCTATAACGAATACCTCTATAACTTTTTGAAGTCGCTGTCGGTGGAGCGTATGAATCGCACCGAAGCAGAAGCGAAACAAAAACTCAGTGGCGCACCGAGTGATGAATCAGACATTGAGATTGGTGACTATGTGGTGCAGCGACGTTGCCCACATCGCAATGCAGACCTCTCGGTGTTTGGCGAGATTGATGGCAACAACTTGGTGTGCACCTTGCACGGCTGGAAGTTCGATTTAGAGACGGGTCAGTGTCGTAACGCTGCCGAGAAAGCTATTCGCGTCCGCAAACGCACCTAAATTCTCGTACACTTACTCACGACGAAATCAGGCAGGGAAACCTGTATCACACCTCTGAAGAGAGAAAGACGGCACTTCGGTGTCGTCTTTTTCTTTTTCCTCACTGCACCACACCGTACACACATCCTCGACGGTGCCTTGATGGTGTAACGGCAGCACACTGATTTCGTCATTTCAGAGGTGCCGGTTCGATTCCGGCTTAGGGCTCCCCCGAAAACAAAAGATGAACTCGTACATAGCGACGTTCTTACCAACAGTGACGACGTTGGAACACATCAAGTAGTCAGAGCCGGTGGGAATTCCCGCCGGCTCTGTTGTGTATACACTTACCCGTGACGAGATTGACGCAGATGTTTCTATCTACGAATACCTTCAATTGGGAATTGGACGGCACTTCGGTGTCGTCCTTTTCTTTGTGTCGTACACTTCACAATGACGAAACTGACATAACTCAAAAGAGTTGTGAAACCTTCAGGTGGAATTGGGCGGCGCTTCGGTGTCGCCTTTTTCTTTTGCCCATCGGGCTCAGTACATGCGTGCGCCATCAATGGGCAAGGGCAACTCACACCACACAGTGAGTGAATACTTCACCCCACTACGCAAGGGCTTGCTTTCGTGTGGGTGTGTCACCAAACTTGGCCACACCACTATGTCTCCTACTGGCACTGCAGCATTAGAAAACTCTTGGCGTGGGAAAACTAACTCTGCGCCTTCATAGTCATCATTCAATTTGATACTGGCGCTCACTTGGGCAATGTCGTGGTGCATACGCAACTCTTCTTGTTCGCCCATTGCATAACGAATCACAAACACATCACGCAAGCCGTGGTAATCCACATATGGCCACCATTGGCGAATAGCGGGCCACATGCGCGCACCAATGTCTTGTTCCACCGCTTCAAACAATCGCGGTGAGATAGCTGCAAGCGAGACCTCACAGCCAGGTACGGGATCATCATCGTGTTGATGAAAGCCACCTGCGGCTTCTGCGGCACGAATCACCGTGGAACAAAACTCAGGAGTCCAAAAGGGCATCTGCACAATCTCTGGCGCCACCATCGCTGCATCACCTTCACGGCGTGCGCCTTCATAACCCAATATGGCTTCAAGATTTCCCATGTATCTATGGTGTCACTAATGGGGTACACAACTGTGACTTCTCCGCCACTGCTCACGCCCATTTCTCGTACACTTATCGGTGACGAGCTCAACCAGGGAAACCTGTGATACACCGCTGAGTAGGAATGGGACGGCACTTCGGTGTCGTCCTTTTTCTTTTCCCCAAAACACCTCACCGCACACACATCCTCGACGGTGCCCTGATGGTGTAACGGCAGCATGCTGAGCTCGTCAACTCAGCGGTGCCGGTTCGATTCCGGCTTGGGGCTCCCCCGAAAACAAAAGATGAACTCGTACATAGCGACGTTCTTACCAACAGTGACGACGTTGGAACACATCAAGTAGTCAGAGCCGGTGGGAAATTCCCGCCGGCTCTGTTGTGTATACACTTACCAACGACAAGATCAGGCAGGGAAACCTGTAACACGCCTCTGAATGGAAATTGGACGGCACTTCGGTGTCGTCCTTTTTCTTTCTCCTAGAAGCCCTACAACCCGCGACCACTTCTCACGCGTGACTCCACGGTGCCACCCATGGCTCACGCGGCACTGCATTCCAATCAACAACATCGCCGTGTTGACCCGCACTTGCCCACAACGTCTCGCGCACTTCATCTGGACTCACACCCATATCAGCAAGCTCCGCCAAGGTGACTGCACCGTGGCGTTTTGCAAGTCGTTCACCATCTGGGCCCACCACTAACGGCACATGCCCATAGCGAGGCGTCGCAACACCTAACAGTTGTTGCAGATACACCTGAGTCGCAGTGATAGACAACAGATCATCGCCGCGCACAACTTCTGTGATGCCTTGGGCCGCGTCATCCACTACCACCGCAATGTTGTAGGCCGGCACACCATCGTTGCGTTGCAACACCACATCATCGGCGGCGCCGCTTTGGGCACCCCATACATAATCCTCGAATGCAGCCATGGCTCCATCGGCACGTAACCGCACAGCCCCAGGGCGCACCTCACGTTTCGCGGCACGCTCGCCCGCAGTTAACTCACGACATGTGCCCGGGTACAGCACCTGTGCCCCATGGGGCGCGGCAACAGCTTTTGCAATTTCGCGACGTGTACAGAAACATTCATAGGTCAGCCCACGCGCAGTCAACGTTGCAATGGCATCGCGATACAGATCAAATCTTTCGCTTTGACACACCGGCACCTCACAAGAAGTGATTCCCATCAACAACAAGTCATCGAGTTGCTCGGTGGCATGGGTGCGCGAGGCATTGTGTTGGTCAAGGTCTTCGAAGCGCACAATGAACTGCGCACCATGGGTGTAAGCCGAACCCCACGCAAGCAGTGCCGTGCGCAAGTTGCCCACGTGAAGTGGGCCCGTAGGCGAAGGCGCAAAACGACCGAAATTGGACACAAAAGCCACCTCTCTGACACCTTGATGTTGAAAAAAGAGTAGTCAGATACAAGGAGCTAGCAATGCATCATCGCCTCGAGCATTCTTCAATACAAAGAAAAATCAAAAATCAATGACGTGTTCTGAATTGAAGTTCTACTCGATTTCTATCGGACAGTCACCGTAACGGACATTCCTCGAACGGGATCTACATATTCATAAAGATCGTAATCAAAGGTGCTCTCGTAGTCATTCCAGTCGTACACGCCACAAATGACAACTCCGCTTCCTACGCTCACAGAAACTTCGCCGTAAGCAAAATTTCCTCGACTTGTGGGATCATCACCCTCTGAGTCTGAACATTCAATGCCAAGCCATCTACTGCCACTTATGTCACCATCATTTCTTGCTGCTGCAGTAATGGCAATGGCGTCAGCATTTCTCACGCAGAAAAGCTTGTATTCAGATAGTGGTATTGAGTAGGAGGAATTATTCTCACGCGTCAACGCCACGTCAAGAGACGAGCCCGTATTAATAAATGGAGTGTTAGTTTCCCGGCACCGTGCCACATCTTCGTCGATTATGGCCGTTGCCGATGCGCGATATTGGACGCCCGTAAAGAACATGGCAGCTGGATCGAACGCTGTGGCGCTCGGAAAGTAGATATACCGATCTGACACTTGAATCTTGTTCTCGGGTTTTTCGTTCTTCTGGATGTACGACACAATCCGATCGCCATCTTTCTCTGAATAGAACATCTGACCATCGGCAAGAACGATTAGTTGCGAGATACGCCCTTCGGCCACACGCTGACGGGCCTCGCCGTCTGCAAGCTTCTGTCTATACACATCTGTATAGCCATTGGATTCCTCTGAGTAGTAGATGTATCCATCTACTACTAACGACGATCCATACACCGCGATGGACTCTGCAGATGTGGCCAATGTGATGGCCTTATTGCCGCTGTCGTCTGCCGGGCCATTCTTTACATAAACCAGATCGTATTTCTCGTTTGTCGTATAAATCTTTGCGACAATGCCATCAGCTTGGAACAACAACGAGCCTTCGTCAAAGCTTCCTGATGAACGAGACGCAAAAGAATTGTCAAAGGATCCAAAAATCAACTCTCTGTTCGTCAACAAGGCCACTCGTTGTTCATTGTCGCTGGCGTAATCCAACAATTCTTCGATTCCTGAAACCACCGTCTGTGATGTTGCCTTAGCCACATCCCAAAGGTTCAAGTCGTATTTGCCATCTTCCGCATTTGCTCGAGAAAGCAACAACACCTCAGAGCTATCGGGGCTCACCCATCCCATTGCTGCGTAAGGAGACGTCAGCACTTTCACTGTTCCGCTTCCGTCAGCAAAACTCAGTATTCCGATGTCGAGAGTTTCATCTTCATTTTCGTTCTCAATGGCCACTAGGTAACTGGAGGCATCAATTGGTTCATCCAATACTGTTACCTGCTCACCTGTTTTGGCCGCAAACATTCGTTTGCCATCAGAAGTTGAATAGACCTCAAAACCGCCACCATCGGCATTGGAAGTTCCACTTATCATTCGTCCAGACTTGTGGAGTTTGATATCGCCTCCCATTGCAAGTGTGAAACGGTTGATCGACTCTCCTTTGATGTTCACTTCGGTAAGCACCGTGTCCTTTGACGAAGTATCGATCGTGAAAATCTTTCCACCTTGAATTTGACATTCCCCAGATGCAATACGAGTCGACTGCTTCCCCGTGGGAATCGCAAAACAATTTGACTCATCGTTCACCAGTAAGGTCTTGGCATCTGCTACGTAGATCACCTTGTCGATGTCTTCTCCACGATAGACACTCATGGATGTGAGAGCTTTTTTGTCAATCTCCAAGATTTCATCTTCATTCCAAACGAAATATGAGTCTGAAGATGGCACTACCAAAACGTCTTGAGAAGCTAACGACGAAAGGGACTCTAGATAGGTGATGGTCTTTACTGATTCTCCAAGTCTTGTCGAGACCACTACTTGGTCGTCCTTGAGTGAGGCAAAATAGATTTCACTGTCCTCGTCGGTGGCAAAATACACGTAATCAAGAGCTGTTGAATTTCCAGATCCACGACCGAACACCAAGAATCCCAACACGAGCACTATGACCAGAGCGAGAACTCCAATTTTCAATGTTCGCCCTGACAATTTTGATGTGCTTGCTGAAGTGCTATTGCTTACAGAATTTACTTCCGGTGCAGGAGGAGGCAATGTTTCCGAAGCGGTTGCACTCACATCTGGTGATACCGATTCCGACTGTGAAGTGTCATTTCCTTGGCTTGACGGAGTTGGTTGACCCG
>WLGS01000018.1 GCA_009703125.1 Actinomycetota bacterium | reverse complement strand
ACGAGACTGCACCTAATTGCACATTGACTACTTTGACTGTTGCTGGTGAGGGCACCTACACAGTGAATGCGGATGGAACCGTGACTTTTGATCCATTGCCCACGTTTACTGGCACCGCGACTCCTGTTCCGTATCAAGCAAAGGATTCTTTGAACCGCACGGTCACGTCCACAATTACGCCGACTGTGGGTCTGCCGCCAGTGCCAACTGCGTCGCCGAATACATCAAGTGGTGATTACGACACGAACCAAACGATTGCCCCGTTAGGCAATGACACCCCTGGTGCGCCTTCGTTCCCATTGTTGGCAGGATCTGTGTTGCTGTGTGGTACCAACGAGACTGCACCTAATTGCACATTGACTACTTTGACTGTTGCTGGTGAGGGCACCTACACAGTGAATGCGGATGGAACCGTGACTTTTGATCCATTGCCCACGTTTACGGGTACGGCAACGCCCGTGTCGTATCAAGCAAAGGATTCTTTGAATCGCACGGTGACGTCCACAATTACGCCGACTGTGGGTCTGCCGCCGGTTCCGACTGCATCGCCGAATACATCAAGTGGTGATTACGACACGAATCAAACTATTGCCCCGTTGGGCAATGACACCCCTGGTGCGCCTTCGTTCCCATTGTTGGCAGGATCTGTGTTGCTGTGTGGTACCAACGAGACTGCACCTAATTGCACGTTGACATCTTTGACTGTTCCAGGCGAGGGCACCTACACGGTAAATGCTGATGGCACGGTCACTTTTGATCCGTTGCCCACGTTTACGGGTACGGCAACGCCCGTGTCGTATCAAGCAAAGGATTCTTTGAACCGCGCAGTGACGTCCACAATCACACCGACTGTGGGATTGCCACCTATACCGACTGCATCTCCCGAGGCAATTACTGATGCTTATGACACGAACCAGACATATACGCCAGTCTCCAATGACACTGCTGGTGCACCTTCATTCCCGTTATTAGCAACGACAGTGTTGTTGTGTGACGCTAACCAGACTGCTCCTGCGTGTGACAAGACAACTGTGACCGTTCCAAATCAAGGTACGTACACAGTAAACCCGACAACTGGGGCTGTGGTGTTTGATCCGTTGCCCACCTTTACGGGCACTGCAACACCAGTGTCGTATCAAGTGAGTGATTCGCTCGGTCGCGCAGCTACATCCACAATTACTCCAACTGTTACCGCACCGCCTATCACAGCAGTTGATGACACCTCATCTGGGGCCTATGACACCAACCAGACAATCTCGCCATTGCTCAATGACACTCCTGGCGCTGAATGGGTGCCCACGTCATTGCGTTTGTGCGATACAAATCAGATTGCACCAAATTGTTCGCTGACTACATTGACTGTGCCAGGCGAAGGTACCTACACAGTGAATGCAAATGGCACGGTCACCTTCGATCCGTTGCCCACATTCACCGGCACTGCAACTCCAGTTGTGTATCAAGCAACTGATGTTCTTGGCCGCACCGCAACAGCGGACATCACGGCGACCGTCGGCTTGCCACCTGTGCCGACTGCATCACCGAATACATCTAGTGGTGATTACGACACGAACCAAACAATTGCGCCGTTGGGCAACGACACACCCGGTGCACCTTCGTTCCCATTGTTGCCTGGTTCTGTGTTGTTGTGTGGTGCCAATGAGACCTCACCGAATTGCACCTTGACAACATTGACTGTGCCAGGCGAGGGCACCTACACGGTGAATGCTGATGGCACGGTCACTTTTGATCCGTTGCCTACATTTACGGGCACTGCAACACCGGTTCCGTATCAAGCAAAAGATTCGTTGAACCGCGCAGTGACTTCCACAATCACGCCGACTGTGGGCTTGCCGCCGGTGCCTACTGCCTCCCCTGAAGCGATAAGTGACAACTACGACACCAATCAGACCTATACGCCGTTGTCAAATGACACCCCAGGTGCAGCATCGTTCCCGCTATTGGCGAACACTGTGTTGTTGTGTGGAACGGGGCAAACTGCTCCTGCGTGTGACAAGACAACATTGACTGTTGCTGGCCAAGGTACTTACACAGTGAACTCCGATGGCACTGTGCTGTTTGATCCGTTGCCCACATTCACTGGTACTGCCACACCAGTGTCATATCAAGGAAGTGATTCTCTTGGTCGCACAGCAACTTCCACAATCACCCCAACTGTGGGCTTGCCACCGGTGCCGACTGCATCACCCGAGGCGAATAGTGATGCCTATGACACGAATCAGACCTATACGCCGGTCTCCAACGACACTGCTGGTGCATCTTCGTTCCCATTGTTGGTGACGACTGTGTTGTTGTGTGGCACGGGGCAAACCGCTCCTGCGTGTGACAAGACAACTGTGACCGTTCCAAATCAAGGTACATACACAGTGAACCCGACAACAGGAGCTGTGGTGTTTGATCCGCTGCCGACCTTTGTGGGAACAGCAACACCAGTGTCGTATCAGGTGAAGGATTCTTTGAACCGTGCGGCCACTTCAACGATTACGCCTACGGTTATCGCGCCACCAATCACAGCAGTAGACGACACATCGTCTGATGCATATGACACTAACCAAACAATTTCACCACTGGTGAATGACACTCCTGGTGCGCAATGGGTGCCCACGTCGGTGCGTTTGTGTGACACGGGGGAGACTGCGCCGAATTGCACGTTGACTTCGTTGACTGTGCCGAATGAAGGCACGTACACGGTGAACTCAAATGGGACAGTCACGTTCAACCCTGAGCCCACATTTACTGGTACCGCAACTCCAATTGCGTATCAAGCAACAGACATTCTTGGCCGTACTGCTACAGCTGACATAACGCCAACGGTTGGTTTGCCGCCGGTGCCGACTGCATCACCTGAAGCAATCACCGATGCGTATGACACAAACCAGACATACACACCATTATCTAATGACACACCTGGTGCACCTTCGTTCCCGTTGTTGGCATCAACAGTGTTGTTGTGTGGCACGGGGCAGACTGCTCCTGCGTGCGACAAGACCACTGTGACCGTTCCAAATCAAGGCACCTACACAGTGAATCCATCAACGGGTGAAGTGGTGTTCGATCCGCTGCCGACGTTCACTGGCACCGCGACGCCAGTTGCGTACCAAGCCAAGGATTCATTGAATCGCACTGTGACTTCCACAATTACGCCAACTGTGGGCGCACCACCAGTGCCGACTGCATCACCTGAGGCAATCAGCGATGCCTATGACACAATTCAAACCTATTCACCGGTCTCCAATGACACGCCTGGTGCGTCTTCGTTCCCATTGCTGGTGACAACTGTATTGTTGTGTGGAACTGGGCAAACTGCTCCTGCGTGTGACAAGACCACACTGACGGTTACAGGTCAAGGTACCTACACAGTGAACCCAACAACGGGTGCGGTCACGTTTGATCCGTTGCCGACGTTTACTGGTACCGCGACACCTATTTCGTATCAGGCTAAGGATTCTTTGAATCGCGCTGTCACCTCAACAATTTCACCGACTGTGGGCTTGCCTCCTGTTCCGACTGCATCACCTGAGGCAATCACGGATGCGTACGATACGAATCAGACCTATACGCCATTGTCAAATGACACGCCTGGTGCGCCTTCGTTCCCATTGTTGGCATCAACAGTGTTGTTGTGTGCTACAAACCAGACCGCACCAAATTGCACGATGACATCGCTGACAACTCCTAATGAAGGTACCTACACGGTGAACCCCACAACGGGTGCCGTGGTCTTTGATCCGTTGCCCACATTCACTGGCACTGCAACACCTATTTCGTATCAGGCAAAAGATTCTTTGAACCGCTCGGTGACGTCCACAATCACCCCAACCGTTACCGCGCCACCGATCACCGCAATAGATGATGTATCCCGCAACGCATTTGACACGAATCAGATAATTAGTCCGCTGATCAATGACGTGCCAAGTGCACCGTGGAACCCTGCATCCGTCCGACTTTGTGACACGGGAGAGACTGCGCCAAGTTGCACGCTGACTTCTTTGACAGTGCCGAATGAAGGCATGTACACGGTGAACTCAGACGGCACGGTCACGTTCAACCCTGAGCCCACATTCACTGGTACCGCAACTCCAATTGCGTATCAAGCAACGGACGTTCTTGGCCGTACTGCAACAGCAGATATCACCCCTACCGTTGACCCACCTGCGCGCCCAACTGCATCACCTGAGACAAAGTTGCTACTCCCAGGAGCAACGGCAGTGTTTACCCGTGTTGTGGGAATGAGCGCATTGGCCACAGGTGCTGGGCTGCAGATCGGTGGTACCAACGGCCCGTGTCTTGTTGATCCATCCAGTAACACTTGTGGCACCACTGTGACGATTCAAGATGAAGGTACCTGGACGATTGATCAGACAACTGGTGTTGCATCATTTGTTGCGTTGACCACAATTTCTGTGGGAACCAAAACTCCTGTGGTGTACAAGGTAACGGACATACTTGGCCAGACCGCCACAAGTACATTGACACCAATCATTCCTCCACCACCGTCGGCACAAGACGATGCGATAACGACTAACTACGACGTCACGCAGACGTATACACCCTTTACGAACGACACGTTCTCATCGGTTGCGCCTGTGGTGGCAAGTTCGTTGAGACTGTGTGCATCTGTCTCGGATACCAATACGTGCACTGCAACAACTCTCGTCGTTCCAGACGAAGGCACATTCACAGTCAATAGCAACGGCACAGTCACATTTGATCCTCTTCCTACATTTGTGGGAACAGCAACTCCTGTGCGTTATCAAGCAAATGACATTGCTGGTCAAACTGTGACTGCAACATTGAATCCAACGGTATTACCACCGCCATTGCCTAGTGCAAGCATTGACACAGCATCAGCACGTGAGGGTCGCACTATTACCTTTACGCCTTGGTTAAACGATTCACCTGGTCCGGTTTCTGCATTGGGTGGAGAGTCATTATCTTTCGTGCCAACATCATTGAGACTGTGTCCACTAGGAACAGTTGCCAAGGCAGGTGTGATTGTTGTGCCCACGGCTATTCCGGTCTGTACTTTGACAAAGCTCACTACCAAGGATGGAACCTATACGGTCAATACAAAGACTGGAAAAGTTACCTTTGTGCACCGAAGAGGGTTTGCAGGCACAGCGATAGAGCCAGTGATGTATCAACTTGCCAACACTTGGAAGGGACCATTTGGCGCTGCGTACACCACGTCGCAACTGATCCCCACGATTGTTCCTTCACGTATTCCCGCAGCATCAGTAGGTGATTGGGTATGGCGTGACATGAAAGGTGATGGACTCCAAAATCGAAAAGACTGGGGTATCTCGGGTGTCTTGGTGAGTCTGCGCACTATGGATGGTCGAGAAGTGACGGATCTTTTTGGTAACACTGTCAAGCCAAAGCGCACAGACAAAGACGGCAAGTACCGTTTCGATGACCTGCCTGCAGGACAGTACGTCGTGAAGGTGCGCTATCCCAAAGGTCTGTTTCCCACTACTGCAGATCGACCTGGTCGTTCACGTAACTCTTCAACAACACAAGCTGTATCGCGTTATCTCGAATTAGGACAACATGACGGCACGCTTGATTTTGGAATGGTGGGCCGCAAGCCCGCACTGCCAACTACGAAATAGTTATCTGGTGAAGAAGTTGAGCTAATCGCTCGGGCGATCCTTCGAGTGCATCAAGTTCTTCGCGGGATACAACAATCTCGAGGGAGCTAGATGTTCGGGCCAATACGACGGGAAACTTTCCCTGTGCAGCTCCCAAAACTTCTGCAGGGGCATCGTTCCGATGAAAGGTGACAAAAGGAACGGACAATTCGCTTGCGCATTGTGTCCACTGCTTCTTTGGGGTGAACAATCCATGGGTGATGTCGCATAACGAGCAATGGCTGCGTCCTAGTCGTGCCCCAATCCAATAGGAGATCTCTCCCCGAAGTGTGGAATCAGCGTCGTAGATGCCGATCAATTCGACAATGGGGTTATCCATGATTTCGTCATTGTAGGGAGGGCCTGCGACAAGCGGGGGGTGATTTTGCCAAGAGCGAACATGAGGCCATGAGGCGCCCTAATTCCTTTACGGGCTTGAGAAATATATTAAATAGGTAGTTTTTTTTGTTGCTTAATTTTGATAGACAACACTTATGAATTATCGCTCTCGGCTGTTCGTTGTGCTTTCCTTGGTCTTTGCCTCCTTGGTCATTGGAACCCCGAAAGTGTCGGCCACCACTCAGATTTTCTATGAGTCATTCACGAATGGATGGACACCAGGTACTCAGTGGACTTTTGCGTCCCCCACTACGTACCAGCCACGAATTTTTGATGAACCAACACAGACTCCTCGGTACGCATTGCGTCTTACTTCGACTGCCACAAAGGTGTCGGGAGGGTTGATCTTTAATCGACCAATTCCAATTAGCGCGGGTCTTGATGTCTCGTTCACATTTTCCCAGTGGGGAGGAACGGGTGCAGATGGATTGAGTTTCTTTTTGCAGAAGGGAACTGAAACATCATCTGCATTGCCTGCTGGAGGCACGCTGGGTTACAGCGCTGACCGAAACCAAACTCCAAATCTCAATGGTCTTCGAAATGGTTTGATTGGTATTGGCCTCGATATGTTCGGTAACTACAGCAGTCCAAATTTTGATGGAACTGGCTGTCCGAGTATTGCGAACCGACCCACAACCAATCCAAATGCATTGGTGATTCGTGGCCCGGGGCACTTGATGGCTGGCTATTGCATTATCGGCTCGCTGAAGAACACCACGACAAACTGGGCAAGTGGCACCTCTAGTCGCTCTGGTCGAGCCAAAGCTATTCGTATTGTGGTGGATCCCAACACAGCATCGACGCCCAAGATAAATGTGTGGATTTGTGCAGCAAACACCACATGCTCCATTGCGGGAACACCAAATCTTTCAGTGAACGCGCCAGCGGCCTTGTTAAACGAGCCAACAGTGCGATTTGGTTTTGCGGCAGCAACAGGCGGAGTGACGAATAGACATGAAGTATGGGACCTCACGGTGAGATCTCAAAATGTGTTTCCTCCCGTGGTGATCACCACTCAAACACTTCCCAATGGCGGAATCGGGACTGCGTATTCTGCTTCTGTCGCAGCCAATGGTATTGCTCCGTACACATTTGCTGTTGCAAGCGGAACACTTCCGCCAGGTCTGAGTCTGAATGCACTCACTGGTGAGATAACTGGAACACCGACAACAGCAGGTACATACAACTTCACGATTGAGACCACTGATAGTCGCGTGGTGGGAGAAACCGGCCGTACGGCAACGCAGCCGTATACGGTCACAATTGGCGGAGCCCTGTGTACCGTCACTTACGACGAGGCTGGTGGTAGCGCAGTTGCTAACACAGACTTCTTGCAACCTGGAACTGTGACGTTGCCTGCTGCACCAACACGTGCTGGGTATTCATTCCTCGGCTGGTTCACTGCAGCAACTGGTGGAAGCCCATTGACATCGCCGCATACACCTTCTGGCTGCAATGTTGAATTGATTGCGCGATGGGCACTTCTCTACAACGTGACGTACGAAGAGCGCGGTGGCACGGCTGTCGCCGATGCAACATTTATTTCTGGTGGCACGGTGACGCTGCCTCCTGCTCCCACTCGAGCAGGCTTCACGTTTACCGGTTGGTTCACAGCGCCCGATGGCGGAACTCAATATGGTTCAACAGCGACACCGCCAAATGGTGACGTGACTATCTACGCACAGTGGCTGCCCTACACAGTGACGTATGAAGAACGTGGCGGAACCAGCGTGAGTGACACAACATTCAACTGTCCGACGACTTGTGACACCATCACACTTCCTCCTGCACCGACGCGAGCAGGATATGTTTTCGAAGGCTGGTACACAGAGCCAACAGGTGGTACGAGGTACGGAGCAACCTATGTTCCCACAGCAAAAGATCAAGTGATCTATGCGCAGTGGACACCATACGAAGTGTCATTCAATACTCAAGGTGGAACGTCGGTCGCAGGATACATCATTGGTTCGAATGCCACCATCACACTTCCACCAGCTCCAACGCGAGCAGGATTCACATTCAACGGTTGGTATACAACACCAACAGGTGGTTCTCCAGTGGGCTCTACCTATGGTCCCCACACGGGAGATCTCGAGTTCTATGCTCAATGGTCACCCGTTCTGCACAACGTCACCTATCAAGAGTATGGAGGCACAGCCGTTCCTGATGCGACATTCGTTTCAGGTGGCACGGTGACTCTTCCAGCTGATCCGACGCGTGCTGGTTACACATTCGATGGTTGGTTCACCGCACAAACAGGTGGCACGATGTACAACACCACATTCTCACCGCCGGATGGGAATCTGGTGGTGCACGCACAGTGGACCCAAAATCCGTTCACGGTGACGTATGAGGAGCACGGCGGGACAACAGTCTCTGACTCAGAATTCGTTTCTGGCGGCACGATCACACTTCCTTCTAGGCCGACTCGTGCTGGCTATACGTTCGATGGTTGGTTCACTGCGCAAACGGGTGGAACCAAGTACGGCTCCACTTCCTCACCGCCGGACGGCAACCTGGTGGTGCACGCACAATGGACCCAGGTTTCGGCAAACACGGTATTTACGGTGACGTATGAGGAGCATGGAGGCACCACGGTGTCTAATGCGACATTCGTTTCTGGTGGGACGGTCACTCTTCCTGCTGCACCCACTCGTGCTGGATATACCTTCGACGGTTGGTTCACTGAGCAAACGGATGGAACAAGGTTCAACTCAACATTCTCTCCAGCGGACGAAAATGTAGTGGTGCACGCACAGTGGACTCAGATTCCATTCACGGTCTCATTCGAGGAGCACGGCGGCACTGCAGTGCCTGACTCAACTTTCGTTTCTGGTGGCACACTGGCTCTTCCTGCTGAACCAACTCGTGCTGGTTACACCTTTAATGGTTGGTTCACTGCGCAAACCGGTGGAACAAAGTACGGTTCAATTGCCTCACCGCCGGATGGCAATCTGGTGGTGCACGCACAATGGACTGCAGTAGCAGTTGTATCGGGGCCATCATCCGCACCAACGACTACGGTTCCGCTCCCGCCAGCAACAGTAAGCGCAGCTGAGATTGTTGCTCCCACAAAAGTGGTGACACCGAGAAAATCGTTGCCGCAAACGGGAACAAATATGGAAACATTTGTGTCCGCAGCACTCTTACTGCTTCTCCTTGGAGTCATCACGATGAATTCGGGTCGCTTGAGGACTCGCAAGATTCGTTAAGCGGTGTTATCGAGACATGGATTCAGCGCGACGGGCAATGTTGCGTAGTTGTTTGCGCAACATGATGCCATCGCCAGGGCCAAGAACATAGCGGGATAACAAAGTGCCCAAGGGCAGGTCAATACGTGCGCGTACTCGGGTGACGAGTCGTGTGCCTACGGGATGTTCATGCAACTCATAGGCGAGTGAGAAGGAGATTCTTTTCGCAATCCGTCCTTGTCCGCGTAGTGACATCACAAACGTATGCGGTGCATTGACGAGGTTGGCATGAAAATCAATCAGCCCACCTGGCACAGAATCACCGCTGTTTATTCCTTGCCATTCCGGATGAATCGACGTCGCACTTCGGCGACCAAGATTGTCAATGATGTCGTAGCTGTACCAACCGGCTTTGCCGTAGCCCATTTGTCTGATCCATGGAAATACTTGTGCAGGCGGAGCAGAAATTGTGATGGCACGAGTGGCAACAAGTTGGGCCTCACCACAGATATGGTCCCCATTCATTGGGGCGAGGTGTTCTTCGGGGAGTGCGGTACAAGATATTCGAGGCATGACGGCTAAGTCTTTACTTCGGTGGATTCTTCGCGAGTAATTCGAGTTGACGTCGCCATACGAGAATTGCATGTGTGAAACTTGTGTTGTCGTCGGCCCCAATGAGATGTCCGAATGCTGCAGTACCTAAACCAATTGCAGAACCCTGCATCGTGATGGCGGCCGCAGTGCTGTCATCAAGACCTACATGGGTAATCATGCGCTGAGTAAATGCATGCATGAGAGCATTAAGTTCTGGCCGCACCTCATTGACATCCACGCCTTCTAGATCAAGCCAGAACAACAGTCGAACCGCAAACTGCACGTTGGGATCTAACGGGTTAATAGCAACCGAGTCGGGAGGCTGTTGTTCCAGCGATGCATGCATTGATGCAAAGAGCTCCTTGACAACACGGAGATAAAGACCATTTTGGGAACCAAACCAACTGTGAATAAATCCTTGGTTCACATCCGCACGAGTGGCAATGTCGCGGACTCCGACAGAAGAAAACGGACTCTCTCGCAAGAGTTCAGTGGCGGCGGCGATAAAGCGTTGCTCGCCTTCGGTGCGGCTAATGGGGCTCCGTCGTACTGGCCTTTTCTTTGCCTTCTTTGTAGAAGCGTGTTGAACAGCCATATATAAGGAGTCTAGGTAACGCACATGCTGAACAGCCGAAATCGACACACATTGTGTGTTCGTGTAGGGTAACGACCATGACGTCACTGACTGAACGAGAATCTGCTGCCAAATACACGGGCTCGTTTGCCTGGCCCACGGTGTTGTTGTTTGCGGCACTTGTATCTGGATACAGCACCATCGTGGTGAGTGGAGTACGCGGTGTTCTTCCAATGTGGGTATGCACGCTGATCAATGGAATTTTTGCATACGGTTTTTACACCATTCATCATGAGTCCAACCACAAGAACATCAGTGGTCGATACTCGCAGTTCCGTTGGATTGATCATCTCTTAGGAAACATTGCAGCAATTCCATTGCATCTCAACTTTGTTGCCTATGCGCCGTCTCATCTTCAACATCACGCACACACCAATGACCCAGATCGTGATCCGGATTTCTTTATGGCAGGCCCAGGAAAAGCTATATTCCCACGTTGGATTGTGAGCACTATTTTCAAAACCCTGTTGTCTATTCCTGGAGTGAACAAGATCTTGCCTTCGATTCTGCCCGAGCCACTGTCCACAACTGCGCGAGAGTTCACCACAAAAAGAAAAGGTCTGATGTACTACAACCAAGCATGTCTTGGGGTCTTGGTGTTGTCATTTGTTGCAGGTGTTGGAAGCGAAGTTTTGATGTTGTGGTGGCTACCCGCACAAATTGGTGCGCTCATTTTGCAAGTGTGGTTTGTGTGGTTGCCTCATCATGATTTCAGCCAGACTTCGCGATACAAGAACACACGCATTCGTGGTTGGTTGGGCAGCACCATCATGTTGCTTGGCCAAGATCATCACTTGATTCACCATCTGTATCCGCGGGTGCCTTTTTATAACTATCGCAAGTTGTACAAAGAGATTTCGGCATCGCTCGTGGAAAATGGCGCGACAATTCAGATGCCAAGTTTCAAGATGTAGAGGAATAGAACTCATTCGCTCTGATCTCGCAAAAACATGAGAACCGTGTAAGGCTGACCCTATGAGTGCAGACAAGCCACAGAAAATTGTTTCCGATATGCGCAATGTTCGCTATGGCGAAGTATTGGGTGTGTTTGTCCGAGATACGGAACTGTATGCAGAAGTGTGGGGCACACAGATGTTGCACGACTGCCCCATGGAGTGGTGGAACTCGCTCGATCCTGAAACATTAAAAACCGATCTTGGTGCACTCGGAATCAAAATGAATGGCCCACGTCACTGGGTATTAGACGGCTTTGGCAACAAGACAGCTCACATCGAGCCTGTGATTCGTGACTTCAATGGACTCCCCATGCGCCGCATTGCAACTGTGGAATTCAAACCAGGGGATAAGCCAGTGACCTCACCCTATGAAGAGCGCCATGTCAATCGTGGTGCAGTGTTCTTCTGGGATGCAGGCACTGAGGTGTATGAGCTAGTTCGCCCTGACGGTGAAGCGTATGTGATGCAAGCACTGTGCAACGCGGTTGATGAATCACTCAGCATCGACAACCTCGCGGAATTGGGTAGCAAGCTTCAATTACCTCAAGGTTGGTCGTATCGCACACGTATTCTTGAGGAAGACCTTGTCGTCGACACCTCAGATCACTTCGCAACCGTTGTACAAGACGAAAAAGAAAATACTTACACCCTCCCGTACTGATTTACTTCGCGCATAACATTGCACCGTTATTGACCGTTCTTTTTGGGGAAAGAATCTTGGCAATGGATAATCACAGCAAGCGCGATGAACCATGGTTCATGAGTGGTTCTGACGTGCATCGATTGGTGCGGGACAAACACATCAGTGCCACCGAGGTAGTTGAGTCTCAACTGCGGAGAATTGATGAAGTCAACGGCAGAATCAATGCAATTGTTGCGTCAAATCCCCAAGATGCACTCGGTACGGCACGTCTCATTGACGAGGGCGCCATTATTGGTCCAAATATTGGAATGACCTTCACCACCAAAATCAATACTGACCACCTCGGTTATGTGAACGATAACGGTGTACGCGGATTAAAAGATAACCATTCACACAGAACTGCGGCATGTATTGAAGGTCTGTTGGAATCTGGAATGGCAATGGTGGGGAGAACCAATGCTCCTGCATTGTCCATGCGTCTCCACACAGACAATGCGCTACATGGTGAAACATTGAACCCCCACGGCGAACACATTTCATCTGGAGGCTCAAGTGGTGGTGCTGCAGCAGCTGTTGCTGCGGGATTGTGTCATGTTGCCCAAGGCAGTGATGTCGGGGGCTCTCTTCGTTGGCCGGCCTATTGCAATGGTGTGATTGGTTTGCGTCCCACAATGGGTCGCATGGTTGTGGGGGGAACGAATGCAAACTTGCGTGGATGGATGGCTGCCAACATGGCAACGCATGGCCCTATTGCGCGCACCATGGAAGATATTGAGGCCGCATTCACCGTTATGAATAGGCCAAATTGGGCAGATCCTTTTTGGGTTCCTGCACCACATTCCTTTTCTCCAAGCACAACTCACAAAAAAGTTGCGATAGTCACTCACGATTCATTTGGATTGCATCCCCGTGTTGTAGCCACTGTGCGAGAGGCAGGCCAAATATTTGCCGATGCCGGGTACATCGTGGAAGAGGTAGCACCGCCCATGCTCGATGAGTTCTTCTCGCTATGGACGTCACTTGCTTCTATTGACATCACGTATGGGCTGTTGCCCGCTATGACAATTGCAGATGACGTTGGCTTGTCGGAAGTGTTTACAGACTGGGCTAATGCCTTTTCAGACCACTCGGGACAAGCATTCATGAAAGCTCACATGCTGCGGGATCGCATTGGTCGTGCATGGAATGAATTCTTTGCTGATTATCCATTGGTGGTGCTTCCAGGATTTGCCGAACCCATGATGCGTCGCGGTCAAGATCGCGAGGTCTCAGGAGCGATGTTTACAGTGGCGAAACTGGCCCGCTATATGTTGAACATTCCTGCATTAGGTATTCCTGCAATGTCATTTCCGATGGGGAAGCATGAAGGTGCACCCATAGGTGTGCAGATCGTGGCCCATGCGTGGCGCGAAGATCTCATTCTTGAAGCGGGGCATGTGCTCGAGGCAAGCCGTGGGAAAGTGACTCCAGTTTCTGTGAAATGAAACTCTCGTGTCAAGAAGGGCGGCTTCGTCGTAGGGCTCGAGACCAATTGCACTAAGGAAAAAAAGTTTTTTTCTTCATCTAAGCGGGCGACAGCACTACGAGTTGTTGCACACTCAAAGAGCCCTGAAGAGCACGCATGCGCCTCTGAGGTAGTGGGTTCGAGCAGAAGGACGTAAGAAATGAAGTTTGTGTCTCGTGTCGGAGTGTCTTTGGCTTTAGCCGCCTCGTGTCTCACTTTTGTTCACTCCGCCCCTGTGGAAGCTCTGTCAGCAACTACCACGACAGTGACAATGTCACCCAATCCTGCTGTTGTTGGTCAATCAGTGACATTTACTGCTACGCCAAGTGTTCCCGGAACAGTGACATTCACTGTCAACGGACAAACGGTAGGGACTGGGACTGCGGTGGGGTCGGGCGCCACTGGTGCTCATCAGCAAGCGTGGTCATACACCGGAAACAGTGTTGCAATGGCGACCGACAATGATGCCTCAGGGAATCTGTTTGTTTCGTCGCAAAATCCCTCCGATTGCGCCGGCGCGCGATGCGTCAGCAAAATGCTCACGACGAATGGAACCGTTAACCATTTTGCAAGTCAGTCATGGAATGGTGTCGGTGTGATGGTTACGGGATTGACAGTTGCATCAAATGGTGTCATCTATGAGGCAGTCGGCGCATCAAACAGGATTTACAGGCGCACTTCCTTCAATGCAAACACAACTGAATTTGTAAGTGGTGGCCAACTCAACAATCCCTGCCACATGACAACTGATAGTGAAGACAATGTTTATGTTGCTAACCGTGGTTCCGGAACAGTCCTAAAGATCACGCCAGGTGGCGCAGTTTCAACCTACGCAACTGGACTGACGAGTCCTTGTGGAATTGAAATCAATCGCACGACCGGTGTTCTCTTTGTCTCAGATGGCAACGGCGATATTCAGTCAATCCCAAGTGGCGGGGGTACTCCCACTCGATTCTTGGATGGCTCATGCGCAGTGCAGGGGCAACTAGCAATTGACGCCGTAGGCAATTTGTATGGTTGGCACTGTACTAACGATCTTGCTGGGCATCCCGATGGATATGGCATTATTCAGATTTCTCCAACAGGGACTTGGCGAAAGTATTCACTTGCGAATATTCATCCGGGCAGCTGCAGTAATTGTAATTCAGGTTTTGGGGCCGGTCAGAATAGTGAACGGTCACTTTCGTTGTTTAACGGTTTACTCTTTATCGCCGGAGCAAGTATGAGTGCTTCTGGTGTTTATAGGTTTGGTGTATCCGGATATGTAGCGACATTGGCGTATTCACCTACAGCCTCGGGAACTCTTGCAGTGGGTGCAAGTCTTGCTCCTACAGATAGTGGGACTCATGCTGCATCCTCGGGTACAGGAAGTTTGGCAGTGCGCCCTGTGGCGCCATCAGTTCCCGATCTTGCAGCAAGCTCTGATCTTGGTAGTTCAAGTACCGACAACATCACCAGTGATAACACACCACTTATTGAAGTTGCAGGTTCGGGGACCAGTGGCAATACCATCACTGTGACCGCCACACGATCAGGCGCAACAAATGTGACCTGTAGCTATGTGCTTCCGGCTACTGGTTGCAGTCTCGGCACACTTTCTGACGGCACATGGTCAGTGACTGCTACGGAATCTCATCCCACAGCTGGTGCATCAACGGCCTCTTCCGCCTTATCTCTTTCCATTGACACGTCTGCGCCTTCGGCACCAGGTGTTCCTGATCTTGCATCTAGTTCGGACACTGGTACAAGCAATACCGATAACAACACCAATGACAACACGCCAACATTGAGTGCAACCGGTGGAAGCACCGGAGACACCATCACGCTGAGTGCCACCAATGGCACCAATACAGTGAGTTGCACCTACGTAGTGGGTAGTGCAACCAATTGCACCTTGCCCACATTGAGCGATGGCGCGTGGACAATCTCATCTGTGGTGACAGATCCCGCGGGAAACTCATCTACTAGCTCTTCTTCTCTTTCCATCACAATTGATACCAACGCTGTGGGTGGGCGCATCCCAGATCTCAATGCTGCATCCGATACTGGTGTGTCCTCTACAGATGACATCACGTCGGATACAACACCAACTTTTTCTCTGACCGGCCAAGCAACGGGCGACGTTGTTGTCATCACTGCATCACGTGCGGGTGCAACCAACGTCACCTGTACCTACACCGTAGGAGTTGCTTCGTCGTGCACATTGGGTGCCCTCACTGACGGGGAGTGGTCAGTGATCGCAACAATTACTGATCTTTCAGGAAATACGGGGAACACCACCGCATTGCCATTAACGATTGCAACAACTGCCTCGACTCCAGGTGTTCCCGACCTGTTGGATGCATCTGACACGGGTGCTTCGTCCACGGACAATCTCACATCGGATACAACGCCTTCAATATCGGCTGGTTCATTACCAACTGGATCGTCGGTCACAGTCACTGCAACGAAAGCAGATGGCACGACACTGTCGTGTTCGTATGTGGTGTCACCATCGGTGAGTAGTTGTGATTTGCCAACTTTGAGCGATGGTGTGTGGTCTGTCAGGACCGTCGTGACTGATCCTGCAGGCAATGCGTCCGCAGCTGGATCCGCATTGACAATTACCATTAATCGTTCTTTGCGCGATTCAGGTACCAACGTACAATCCGATGGGTTATCAGGCGCTCTTCCACAAGATATTGCGCGCTTGGATCAGACTCCAGTAGATATCGGTGCCGGCTGGATTACAGCAACTGCACGGCTATTGAATAGTGAAGTCGGGCGGGTGTCACATGTGGTGTTTATGGTGCGTAATTCAGATGGAACAACGGCGCGCACCGTGCGAGTGAAGGTACCGTCCAAGGCACGTCGAGTCTCGACCCGCCTGCCGCGTCTCATTGACGGTCAACGCATTGAAACCTTCGTAGAAAATGATTTTGGTGTGTCACGCAAGAGCCCAAAGAGACGCAACGTTATACAGGGACCTACAGCAAACGGCCGCGACACAGCAGGGCAACCACAGTTAATGGGTGAGTCGCTTCTTGTGGATCGCATTATTTTTGATCCCGCATCACCAATGTTGGATACTCGCGATCGTGAACAGCTGACTCGACTTGCACGTGAACTTCGTGGGCGTGGGGGATTGCTATTGATTTCTGGATTCGCACGCCAGAACCTCATTGATAGCTCAAAGTTTCTGACCAATTTGTCCGTAGAGCGTGCTCGCAATGTCGCTAATTTTTTGTCGTCTCAAGGTGTACGTGCATGGATTCGTTTCGACGGTTACGGAGCCATCACCACTAGACCTGGCTCGGCCGATGACAGACGGGTAGAGATTCGCTGGAGCAACTCCGGACGTTTGGCAATGGTCTCTTGAGAACAGTCCCGCAGGTTTCTTCTTAAAGACCATTGAAAAGTAGGATTCATTTATGCCATCAGACGCAAGAAACCTATTGCTTACATCTGCTCGCAAGGAGATTGAAAAACACGGGGTATTGGGTTTTCGGATCTCGCGTGTAGCAACTGAGGCAAATTGCTCAATCACACAGATCTATCGATACTTTGGGAGTCGCAACGGGCTCGTAGCGCGTGCACTGTCTGATCTCTATGAAGAGATTCTCAATTTGCGTTCTGATGCCGCAGAACAATATGTACATGGCTTTACCACGATGACAATTGATGACGTGCTTGCGGTTTTCACCGGGCCTAAAGAGCTATCCCAAATGCCTCTCATGCCCGTTCGTCTGCAGATTTTGGCCGTAGCGTCAACAATTCCAGAATTAGAAGAACAACTCTCTGAAATCACACAGAAGCAGTATGGCAAATGGTTGCAGTTGATTCAGGATGTACGCGACCGTCTGTCTGATGGCGTCATTCTTGACGAGCGCGCGGTGACTATCGATCTTGTGTTGATGATGCCGTATTATGCCCTTTTGATGGGAGACAAAGCAGTCACTGCAGATGAATATGTTGCATGGGTGCGCCACAAGCTCTTTCCTGGACAATGACAACAACAGTGCTGTCTCGCATATCGACCACCGGCAAGTGACTTCAAGAAGGAAAAAAGTTTCTTCCTACAGGAATCATCTCATCCCTTCTTAACCTGAAAATCCGTCTTTCGTGTCCTCCATCGCGAGTGTCATCACATAGGGATTCAAGTTATGAACGTGAGAAAAGTCTTCGGATCAATTGCAGTATGCGTGTCCCTATTGGGTCTACAAGTCGCAATCGGCGAAGTTCAAGCAGCGTCCGGGACAGTGACGGGAACTGTGTTCAACGACAAAGACTCCAACGGGGCAAATGGTGGTACTGATGTTGGGGTATCTGGCGTTGTCGTTTCTGCTTATGACAGCAGTGGAGTCCAGGTAGGTACTGCAACTACCGCAAGTAATGGCACATACTCACTTAGCATTGCATCATCAACGAATAGCAACGTACGAATTGAATTCACAACCCCTTCCGGCTATCAAGCTTCGTTTCAGGGTGCAAATAACGCAACAAGCATTCAGTTTTTAACAATTCCTGCGACGAATGTGAACTATGCGATTCACATTCCAGGAGATTATTGCCAAGCCAACCCAAGCGTGGCTGCGATTTGTATTCGGCCAAGCACCACAGGCTTTTCATCGTCATCGGGGCTATCCACAATGGCAGTCTCGGATTGGAGGGCAACCCAAGCACAGTCAACCGCACGAACAACGCACGGTCAGACCGGCTCGTTGTGGGGAATGGCATATGACCGTCAGCGACAAGTCATTTTTGGTTCAGCGGTTCTGCGTCGCCATTCAGGTTTGGGGCCACAAGGAATCGCAGGTGTGTATGCAACTCACAAGACAAATGGTTCAGTGATTGCATCTTGGGACCTCTCCCAAGCACCTTTTAACTTGACGTTTAGTGCAGACAACACAGCATTCTCAAACGCTAACCGCGGATTGAACAGCAACGATTTTCTTTCTATTGATGCGAATGCCTATGCGCATGTAGGGAAAGTGGGTATTGGGGACATTGATATGTCTGGAGATGGACAATGGCTATTCGTCTCGAATTTGTATGAGAAAAAGATTCATCGAATTGCGGTCACTGATACGAATAATGATGGGATTCCAGAACTGGGTGCAGTCACCAGTTACAGCATCCCCAATAACACATGTACAAATAATTCATCGCGACCATGGGGGCTCGATGTCAACGATACTGACGGCACTGTTCTTGTAGGCGTGGTCTGCAGTAATGAAGGCCAGGCTCCTTTCTTGACCGCTGGAACAGGTACGTCAATTCCTGATCCAGGAAAGATCCTAAGACTCACGGTTGCCACCTCGACATTCAGCACTCTCTCAGATGTTGATTTTGATTATGTGCGCAGTGGTGACACAGGTGGTTGCCAGCCTGAGATGGACAGGTTGAACGCAAGACTTCAAAATCCCATAGTTGCACCAAATGTGTTGTCGAGAGATTGTCTTCACTTGAGATGGCATTCATGGACGGACAACTATCAGGCCATAGAAACGGTCACTAATACGACGCAGGACAATATGTTCTGGTCGCAGCCAATTATCGCCGACATTGAGGTGATGCCAACAGGGGAGGTTGTGCTTGGCGTAATGGATCGATTTGGGATGCAGATGGGCGTTGGAAACTACAAGCCAACTCGTGACAACAACTCGAATCAGCAACTTGTTACGGGATGGGTAGCTGGTGACACAGTTATGTTGTGTCCAAGTAACGGTTCGTACGTCCAGAACAATGCCGATGACTGCACGCCTGCAGTTGCAGATGATCCATACATGTTGCAGCCGCCCCCCAATCCTTCAATGTCACCATTCCCTTATCCGCCTTACAACGGAGATGTCTATTGGGGTGGTGTACGAGCAGGTATGGGTGGTCTCCAGGCTCATCGCGAAGTGTTTGATGACAATGTCTTCAATTCAAGTTGGGCTGGAAATCATTATGAGATGACCATTGGTGGACTTGCGTATCATCAAAACTCCAAAGAACTCTTGATCACAATGATGGATGCGGACAACATGTTCGAAACAAATGGGGTCCGCTATCTGGAAGGTAATCCAGCATTAGCAACTTTTGGTCAATATTTGTTGGGAACACGGTTTGTGGGAGACGGTTCTGCAAACGCTGCTGCTAGCGCGGCATCCTTCCGGAAATCAGTTTCGATGGGTGATGTGGAGATCTTGTGCGATCAAGCACCGGTGCAGATTGGTAACCGTGTGTGGATTGATACGAACCAGAACGGTATTCAAGATCCCGGCGAGGCACCGGTAGCAGGTGTGACAGTACGCCTCTACAACGCTGCTGGTACGTCGCTTGTAGGTACTGCAGTTACAAACAACAATGGCGAGTATTACTTCTCCAGCACTGTGACCGAAGCTGCGGCAGGTAATGGTGACAACATCGGAGGTGGTGTAACCATTGGGTTGGCCTACAAGATTCGGGTTGACAGACCTGAGGATTATGCAAGTGGTGGACCACTGAGCGGTTACGAATTAACTCAGGCAACGGCGACATCTCTTGCGACAAGTCTGGACACATCAGTTGATAGCAATGCGGCACTTGTGAGCTCGTATCCGCAACTTGATGTTGTTGCTGTTCTGGCTGGCGCAAATAATCACACATATGACGTGGGATTCAAGTTGGCACCGGTCACAACAACTACGGTGCCGCCATCGCCATCGCCATCGCCATCGCCATCGCCATCGCCATCGCCATCGCCATCGCCATCGCCGACAACAACTACGGCAGCAATACAAGCAGCAGCGGTTATCAAAGTCTCTGTAGGGGACTATGTCTGGTGGGATACAGATCGTGATGGCATCCAAGATCGCAATGAAAAAGGAATTTCTGGCGTTGTGCTCAGTATTCGTACAGCAGATGGAAAACCCGTTGTCGACGTAGATGGCAAAGTGGTTCCGCCGACCAGAACGAATCGGAATGGCCGTTACAGCTTCGATAACTTGCCACCTGGTCAGTATGAAGTTTTTGTATCGGACCCTCGCGGTTACTTTCCGACCACGGCACTAGCGGGTTCAGATCGTGGAATTGATTCATCAACACGTTCTGCAATGTCGGTGAATTTGACCCAGAATGGTCAACGAGATCCCACACTTGATTTTGGTTTCTATAAGCCACCGCGAACTGAAAGTGTTGAGGTAGGTAACTATGTCTGGAAGGATCGAAATGGCAATGGTATTCAAGGGCCGGGCGACGACGGCATTGCCGGTGCTGTATTGACTCTGACAACTGTTGATGACAAGCCTGTGCGCGATATCTTCGGACGCCTTGTACGTAGTCAAACAACTAAGCGAGATGGAAAATACTTATTTACACATCTTCCTCCTGGCCAGTATGTGGTGCGGATTAAGTACCCGCCAAAGCATTTCCCCACCACCGCGAATAAGCCCAATCGTGCGATGAACTCTTCCAGTCACAAAGCTTTCTCCAAAGAATTATCGGGTGGCCAAAGCGATCTCACGTTGGACTTTGGCATGGTCTATCGATCAGGTGATCCGCTCATCCCAAGAGCCCGTTAGGCATGAGCCATAGAGGAGAATGTGGACACACTCGTGGGGTCTTCAATATTCTGATAATGAGATCCTCGCATCAAAAGAAATCCCGGAGTGTATGAATCGTCTTGCCGTCTTGATAACAACTTGTATGGCTGCAATGCTGTTGGCAAGTTGTGGTTCAGGCTCGTCTGAGAGTCGCACGCTCCTGGTTCCAGAGAGTTACCCCACGATTCAAGACGCCATAGATAAGGCAAAGCCAGGTGACCTGGTGCTTATCTCGCCTGGTGTGTATCGAGAAAGTGTCAAAGTTAATCAGGAACAGATTGTCATTCGCGGCACCGATCGCAACGATGTCGTTCTCGATGGTGGCGACGAATTGATTAACGGATTTGAGATCTCGGCTGACTCGGTTGCTATTGAGAATCTCACTGTGAAGTCATACAGACAGAATGGAATCGTTTTTAGTGGGGCTCTTCGTGAGATGGAGGGTGAATATGGCATCTATGGATCTGAATCCAACACCCTCGATGGATATCGCGTCTCTTATGTCACCAGCTACAACAACGGGCTCTACGGAATTTACGCATTTGCATCCAAGAACGGACTCATAGAGCATTCCTATGCCTCAGGCCATCCAGACTCGGGTCTCTATGTTGGACAATGTCGGCCCTGCAATGTTGTGATCCGAGCATCCGTTGCTGAAAACAATGCGATTGGCTATTACGGCACTAATGCATCGGACAATGTGTGGGTTGTGGAGTCGGTCTTTCGCGGAAACCGACTTGGCATTACACCGAACTCACAAGATGCAGAAATGTTGTCGCCGCAAAAAGGTGCAACCGTGGCTGCGAACCTAGTTGTGGACAACGACAACCCGGATGCTCCTGTCATTCCCGAGGGTTTCTTTGGTGGCGGCATAGTTGTGGGCGGAGGACTATCAAATCTTGTCACCAAGAATGTTGTTCTTGGTCACTCCTGGGCTGGTATTGCCATCATGTCGATCAGTGATGTACTTCCCTCAGATAACCAAATCACAGACAATGAGAGTCTTGACAATGGCACCGATCTGGTGTTTATCGGTGCACCAAAAGATGTGTTGGGTAATTGTTTTAAAGGAAATAACTTCTCCACAGCTTCTCCACAGACCATTGAACAACTTTTGCCGTGTGCATCTGCATCGCAGCTCGCTGAAACCGTGCAGTACAACCCACTGCTTGCACCACCAGGGCCCGACTACCGAAAGATTCTCGCACCACCACGACAGCAACCTATGCCAAACGCATTAAATGCACCCGTGCAAATTCCGCGTGGCGAGCCTGTGTACCCCACACTTTCTGCACTTGTTGTTCCAGCCAACGGTTAGCGGCGTATCGCACGTGAAGAGGTGTTTACGAATATTCAGCGTCTTCGCTGCATGCGCCATTGTGCTCACTGCATGTGGGGGAGCGGAAAAGGCTGCGGAACGACCACTCACCTCCGATGAGGCATCAGTACTTGCTGAAGTGCTCTCTCGAAATTATGAAGCACAAGGGGCTTCGTTTTCATTGGCTGCACAAGCCAGCAGTACCGGTGGAACAATCACTCTTGAAGGTGATGTTGACTGGATAAATCATCAAGGCGGTGCACGTGTTGTGGGTGGTGCTTCGCCACATCCAGTGTCACAGGTGTGGTGGAGCAAGAATGTTGTGGCGGAACGTCGCCCTACTTTGGATAGCGAAGTTGCACGAGTGCTTCCAGGTGACGGTAGTCCACTTCTTGCGCGCAGTCCAGATACTTCAAGTCGCCGACTCGACCAGTTGATCGCAATCGTGATGGGATTGGCATCTCAAACACCGGAGAACGCTCAACTTATTCTGCAAACAGAAGGGTCTGCGTTCGTTCGTTCCGATGAATTGCGTGGTAAGCCAGTTCTTGTACTTCGATATGGGCAACGTACGTTGTATTGGTTAGATGAAGAAACAAAGAACTTGATGCGTTTTGAAGGAACTGATTCCACGACTCGTTTTCCTGTAGTTATCGATTTTTTTGTACTTGGCCCCAAGGCATTGCAGGTTCCGCAAGGTACGGAACTTGTAGACCTTGCCAAATACAATGAATTGCTCAATCGCATTCCAGTTAGTCCATAAACAATCGTCAAAGTTTTTTAATTCTTTCTTTCGGGGTTACTGCAAGACCAGAAAGAAAGTTTCTTCTGAGTTTTTCGTGTTCACATTGTTATCGACCATGAAACAATTTGTAGATGACACGTGCAATGAAATTGATGTCCTTGGTGATGATTTCGCTGATGGGAGTTTTGCCTCTCAGCGTTTCACCAGTTCAGGCCAGTACAAGCATCTTCCTGGAGGATTTTGGACCATCATGGGTTCCAGGTACCCAGTGGAGTCTCGCTCAGAGCGCTAGTGTCACAGCCCAAGTGAGTACTTCGGGATCAGAGACACCCAACTCGGCGTTACGACTCACGTCCGCAACACAACAAAGGGCCGGTGGCTTGCTCTATGGAACTCCGATACCGACGGAATTT
>WLGS01000017.1 GCA_009703125.1 Actinomycetota bacterium | reverse complement strand
GCACATTCATCATCATGTGCGCACTGTGTCGCGCCGACACATGCAACATCGCTGAAAGGACCCTGTGAGATTCGCAACTCGCGCATGCCCCAATGGCATGTGAGCGAATTTGAACAATCCTTGACTGCGTCATCGGCAAATACGCGTGCGGCGTATCGCAGAGACGTGGAGTTGTTCGTTGAATGGTGCACTGACGCAGGAGAAGTGCATGGGGCCACACAGGTGACCAAGAATGTGGTGCGCGATTACTTGGCTTTCCTTCATGACAGAGGGGCTACATCTCGGACCGTTGCGCGAAAGATTGCAGCACTACGTCGATTCTTTGTATGGAACATTCGTAAAGGATGGGCAACGGTTGACCCCACGCAAGGTGTACACACGCCGAAAACCAAAGGACGTCTCCCTCGACCACTCGACGAGGCGACAGTGGTGACGTTGTTGACGACAGAGGATCAAGAGGCCCCACTGTGGCGCCGCGTGCGGGACCGTGCCATCTTGGAAATTCTGTACGGGAGTGGGCTGCGTGTTTCGGAGGTGTGCTCGCTCACTCTTACAAGTTGTGAATCCAGTGGCAACACCTTGAGAGTGATGGGTAAAGGATCAAAAGAGCGACTCGTGCCATTGAGTGCGCCCGCACAACATGCAATCCAACAATGGCTCATGGTGCGCCGAGAAGTCGTGGGGGATGCGTCGGGCGACTCTCTGTTTTTGTCGAGTCGCGGCAAGCCCATTGCTCGTCGCGATGTTGCACGCTTGCTCGATGAGGCATGTATGCGAGCAGGCATTGCGGGTGGGACTCATCCGCATGCCTTGCGTCATTCTTTTGCCACGCATCTCATGGATAACGGTGCCGACACGCGGTCCATTCAAGAACTTCTTGGCCATAGTGACGCAGCCACAACACAGCGTTACACCCATGTGAGCAAAGAACGACTTCGCTTGGCGTATTCAGAAACACATCCACGCGCATGAATGCACGCCCACTTCGTTACACGGTGGACTCTGCTTGGGAAGCATGGCACCTTTCCCAAGAACACACCGCACGTGAATGGCTTGTGGTGCACTATGCCTCGCTGGTCAAATTCGTTGCGGGTCGTCTTGGTGCAGGTTTGCCTCGATCGGTTGACACCGGAGACTTAGTCAGTGCTGGTGTATTCGGATTAATGAATGCCATTGATCGTTTTGATCCTGAACAAGGTGCCAAATTTGAAACGTATGCGATTCCTCGTATTCGAGGGGCAATCTTGGACGGACTGCGATCGCTCGACTGGGTGCCTAGGTCAGTGCGTTCGCGATCTCGTCAGATCCAAGATGCAATTGCTGCGTTGGAGCATCAACTTGGCCGCGCACCAACCGATGAAGAGATAGCTGCTGAGTTACAGATTGAAGTGGCCGAACTTGAAAAGTGGCTTGCCGATGTCGCAGCAGGATCAGTGGGTCCACTTGATCACGTGGCTATGGACACCACGCCGTCTCAGTCCGATGCACAAACTCAGCCAGGTTCGGCACTTGAAGAAGGTGAACTTCGCGATGCCATGCGTGCAGAGATTTCCAAATTGCCAGAGCGTGAACAAGCTGTGCTTGTGTTGTACTACGACGACGGATTGACACTTGCCGAAATTGGCGAAGCTCTTGGTGTCACAGAAAGTCGCATCTCCCAGATTCACGCTAAAGCTGTGCTGCAGTTGCGCTCGCGACTTGCTGCATCAGGTGTGGCCTAGTTTTTCGCACACGATCTGTGCACACATCACCTAGGTGATGTCACTTGCCCTACAGGTTCTTGTTCTTCCTGCCGTGGTGGTCGGTGCTGTTGTTGTGCCGATTGACGGGGAAGTCATTCGACGCTTTGATCGGCCTCAATGCACGTACTGCCCAGGCCATCGCGGGGTCACCATCGATAGTCGAGATGGAGATGAGATTGTGGCCGTCGCAGGAGGTGTTGTTTCCTTTGCCGGCAAGGTGGGGGGACGTCAATATGTGGTGCAGAGCATTGCCCCCGGAGTGCGGGTGACCTATGGCGGGGTGCGAGCCATAGCTCTCAATGTGCAGCAGGGGTTGTGGGCCGATGCGGGAGATGTTCTGGCCTTGGCAGATGAGGACACCTATCTCGGAGTACGGGTGGGGGATCAGTACGTGGAACCCCTGGGATTCTTGGGTCTTGGCCGGGTACGACTCAGGGGGTCAGCCCATGTCGTTGTGGGCTCTGGCTGACATTGCCGATAGTGTTTTACAGGTTGTGAAGGGCCTTGGCTCGTTGCAACTCACTACATCATGCACATCAGCCAACTGCGGTCGCTTCGGCGTCGGACTGGTGTGTGGAGAACCGCAGAAGGAGAAAATCATGGCTGTCGTCACAATGCGACAAATGTTAGAAGCTGGCGTTCATTTTGGACACCAGACCCGTCGTTGGAATCCCAAGATGAAGCAATTCATCTTTGGTGAACGCAATGGCATTCACATCCTCAATCTCGACCAAACCATGGAGCGCGTTGAAGTCGCTTACGGTTTTGTTCGTGACTTGGTAGCAAACGGTGGAACAATCCTGTTTGTCGGCACCAAGAAGCAGGCACAAGATCCCATTCGCAACTACGCAGAGAAGTGCGGCATGCACTATGTGAACGAGCGTTGGTTGGGCGGAATGCTCACCAACTTCGAAACCATCTCAAAGCGCGTAGGAAAAATGCAAGAGTACGAGCGCATGCAAGCATCGGGTGAGTTTGATGCAATGCCCAAGAAGGAAGCACTCCTTCTTGGTCGCGAACTTGAGAAATTGCAGAAGAACCTCTCTGGTATGTCGAAGTTGTCGCGTCGTCCCGATGCGATTTTCGTTTTGGACACCATGAAGGAACACATCGCAGTGACCGAGGCGAACAAGTTGAAGATTCCTGTCATTGCAGTGGTGGACTCCAACGTGGACCCAGACCTCATTCAGTTCCCCATTCCAGGAAACGACGACGCAATTCGTGCCAACGATTTGTTGACTCGCGTGATTGCCGAAGCAGTAACCGAAGGTCGCTACATCGCACAGAAGCGCAATCCAGCCGCCGCTGTGGTGGAGCAGACTCCTCGTACCGCTGAAGAGCTCGCTGCATTCGAAGCACAACAAGCAGATGCACGCCGTCAGGCAGCAGAAGCACAAGCTGAGCGCGAAGCACGTTTGGCTGCACAAAAGTCCACTGATACACCTGCTGCGGAGTAATCACATGTCATACACAGCAAAAGACGTTCAAAGTCTGCGCCAAACAACCGGTGCAGGAATGATGGACTGCAAGAAAGCACTTGAAGAAAACGGTGGCGACATCGAAGCTGCAAAGCAGTGGCTCCGTGAAAAGGGTCTTGCGGCAAGCGCCAAGCGTGACGATCGTGACAATGCACAAGGTGTGGTGTCATTGATTGTTGACGGAGAGCGTGCATCGATTGTGAAGCTGAAGTGCGAGACCGACTTTGTTGCCTCGAGCGACAGCTTTAAGGCAGAAGCAGATGCATTGGCCAAAGCCGTTCTTGAAAAAGGCGACGCAGGTGTTGCAGATCGCACACAACAGATTGATGACCTCAAAATTCTGTTGAAAGAGAAGATTGAAGTTGGCGAGACGATTCAGTTTCTCGCAGCAAGCGGAAACGTGATTGATTCCTACACCCACATTCAAGGTGGACGTGGAGTTAATGGAGTCATCGTGGAAATGAGTGGGGCAAGTGTGGAACTTGCACACGACATTGCCGTGCACATTGCTTTTGCTCGTCCTCGTTACCTCACACCAGATGAGGTTCCCGCGGACGTCTTGCAAAAAGAGCGTGAGACTTTGGAAACCATCACATGCAATGAGGGCAAGCCAGAGCAAGCAATTGCCAAGATCGTTGAAGGTCGTATCAGTGGCTTCTTCAAAGATGTGTGTTTGCTCGAGCAGCCATACGCAAAAGATGACAAAGTCACCATCAAGCAGCTCATCGGCAGCGCTTCCGTCGTGCGTTTCGCACAGGTAGAGATCGGCTGATATGTCGTTACGGCCACGCTGGTCACGTGTAGTGCTCAAACTTTCGGGTGAAGCACTTGCTGAACCAAGTGGTTTTGGCTTAGACAGTGCAGTTCTTACGCAAGTTGCTAACGAAGTTCGTGAAGCACGCGAGGAGCTCGGCACAGACATCGCCATTGTTGTCGGTGGTGGAAACTTCTGGCGTGGTCTCAAAGGTGCTGGCCAAGGTATGGATCAAGCCCAAGCTGACTTCATGGGAATGTTGGCCACCGTGATGAACGGTCTGGCTCTACAAGATGCTCTTGAGCGTGCGGGGCAAACCTCGCGCGTGATGAGTGCCATCGAGATGCCTAAGGTTGCCGAGCCCTACATTCGTCGTCGCGCAGAGCGTCACCTCGAAAAGGGTCGTGTAGTTATCTTGGCGGGCGGAACTGGGAACCCCTTTTTCACCACAGATACAGCAGCTGCCCTTCGTGCCGCCGAAATAGAGGCCCAGGCCATCTTGAAGGGGACACACTCTGGAGTAGATGGTGTCTATACAGCAGACCCCAAAATCGACAAGACGGCCACTCGGTATGACCAGATATCCCATATGGATGTCATCACCAAGGGTCTCAAGGTCATGGACGCCACTGCAATTACCTTCTGTATGGACAAAAAATTGCCCATTGTGGTGTTTGACCTCCTCGCGCAGGGCAACGTGAAGTCCATTCTCAAGGGTGAGCAAGTAGGTACGCTGGTCGGGTGATCGAAGAGACCCTGCTAGAGGCCGTCGAAAAGATGGAAAAGGCTGTGAATCACGTGCAGTCTCAGTACTCGTCTGTGCGTACGGGTCGGGCCAATCCGGCCCTGGTCGAAAAGCTTCCCGTGGAGTACTACGGGTCCACCGTGCCGCTTCAGCAGTTAGCTGGCTTTCAAGTTCCTGAGGCGCGCACTTTGGTAGTGAAGCCCCATGACCGTGGCTCCATGGCTGCGATTGAAAAAGCCATTCGTGACAGCGACCTTGGATTGCAGCCTTCTAATGATGGAATTGTGATTCGACTGTCATTTCCAGTTCTCACCGAACAGCGCCGCAAAGAATACGTAAAGGTTGTGAAGAACATGACCGAAGATGGGCGAGTGGCGGTGCGCAATGTGCGTCGAGATGCGCGTAAGCAACTTGAAGTTGCTGAGAAGAATTCAGAGATTTCAAAAGATGATCTTGAGCGTGCAGAGAAAGATCTCGACAAGTACACCCAAGAACATATTGAAATAATCGAAAAAGCTTTTGCCCGAAAGGAACAAGAGCTTCTCGAGGTATAGAAATCTGGGGCAAACCTTTTGCCCTCGGAACCCGAAAGGGGAGAAAAATGAGTGACGACATCTGGCGCCGTAGAGACGACGATACGGGCGACAATTCAAAAGGGTATGGAACCGACTTCGGATCCGACTTCGGCACTGTGCAGTTTGCCGACGATCCCACGTCTGAACCCGCAATGAGTTTTGGTGATGCCGACACGGGAAATCTTCCGCATTGGACAGAGCCGCCCACTTCTGAGTTGCCAGCGCTCGATGACGACACTGACGTGTGGGGCACTTTCCAGCAACCGAGTGAACCCACTCGACGCCCCGAGCGTTTGGTGATTGGCACAGATCCCACTGATGAGCGTCGTCGTCAAACACGCGACACTCCTTCTGATTTTCCCCGTGACCCATCGCGAGATGTCACCGGTGGTGTTCCACGTTCGCGACCACAACAAGTGCGTCGTACTGGCCCTCGCGGCCCACGCCCAGGCGGACCAGGTCGCGATATGCCGACTGCTGTATCAACTGCATTGATTTTGCTTGCTGTCTTTATTGGCGCCATCATGTGGCGACCAGCAGCTGTGATGTTGATTGTGTTGGCCGTTGTTGCTCTTGCTGCGGTTGAGTTCTTTAGCAAGGTCACCGAGAAGGGCTATCGTCCCGCCACCTTTGCAGGTTTAATCACCTGTGCTGCAGCACCTCTTGCTGCGTACTGGATGGGTGATGCTGCATTGCCTTTGGTGTTGGCTTTTGGTTTCCTTGCAACATCAATTGGTTTCTTGGGTGCAACAAGCATTCAAAGTGGACCGATGCCCAATGTGGCTATCACCACTATGGCAATGATGTGGATTGGTCTCATGGGATCATTTGCTGCATTGATTCTTCGTTATTCAGTCAACGGTGCAGGTGCACATGTAGGTACCGACACTTTGTTCATGGTTGTCGTTGCGGTGATCGCCAACGACGTGGGCGGACTCTTTGTGGGCTCATCGGTAGGTCGTACGCCACTTCGTGAATGGGTGAGCCCCAACAAGACCGTAGAAGGTGTTGTAGGCGGCGGAATTGCCAGCATTGTTGCTCTCATTGTGTTTGGTTCACAAAACGGCACATGGAATTCCATGACAGAGTGGATTGCACTCGGTGTTGTTGTGGCGGTGATGGCTCCTTTGGGTGACCTGGTGGAGTCAATGTTTAAGCGCAACCTTGATGTGAAGGACTTTGGAAGTCTTGTTGCCGGCCATGGAGGAGTGCTTGACCGCTTCGATGGCTTCTTGTTTGTGCTTCCTGCCAGCTACTACTTGATGCTGGTCATGCAACCTTGGTTGTAGGACACACGTTCTTGCCGTCACTGTGAAGCATCCCGCTGACAGACTGTGTCGGTGAACATGAAAAGAGTCGCGATCGCTGGTTCGTCTGGCTCTATTGGAACTCAAACTATCGATGTTGTTCTTGCCGAGCCCGATGCGTACAAGGTCACTGCATTGGCTGTGGCTTCGGCAAGCGACGTCATCATTGAACAGGCGCGTCGACTGTCGCCCGATGTTGTAGTGGTCACCAATGAAGAAGCTCGGCGTCGCGTTGAAGTTGCACTACCTGGTGTACAAGTCACTGGCACTTTGACCGATGTGGTCGATGTTGCCGATGTAGTGATTAACGGCGTCGTAGGTTTCGCTGGTCTGTCGGTCACTCTCGAGACATTGCGTAAAGGTCGAACACTTGGCTTGGCCAACAAAGAAAGTCTGATTGCAGCAGGTCCTATCGTGCAGCCCTTGCGCGCCACCCCAGGTGCGCAACTTGTTCCTGTCGACAGTGAACATTGCGCACTGCATCAATGCTTGCGTTCTTCTATGCGACCCCACACAGAGGTATCTCGATTAGTGCTCACCGCAAGTGGTGGTCCGTTTCGTGGTCGCAGCGCAGAGTCACTTGTTGGTGTCACGGTGCAAGAAGCTCTTGCTCATCCCACTTGGAAGATGGGCCCCAAGATCACCATCGATTCCTCCACGTTGATGAACAAAGGTCTTGAAGTCATTGAGGCGCACGAGTTGTATGGAACCAGTTACGACAACATCGATGTCGTGGTCCATCCACAATCAGTAGTGCACTCCATGGTGGAGTTCACTGATGGTTCAACCATCGCACAGTTGTCCATGCCCGATATGCGTCTCCCTATTGGATATGCCTTGGGGTATCCAGATCGCATTGCCACCCCATTTGGAAAAATCGATTGGACCACACTTGCGCGATTGGATTTTGAGCCGCCGAATCGTGAGGTGTTTCCTTGTCTAGATTTGGCCTATGAAGCCGGACGTCGAGGTGGCACTGCACCTGCGGCATTGTCTGGTGCCAATGAAGTCATCGTGGAGGCGTTCTTGTCGGGGGCCATTGTGTGGACAGATATCGCACGACTCCTCACTCGTGTTCTCGACCGTTTTTCTCACACCATCCCCCATACTGTCGATGATGTCTTGGACGCCGACACGCAAGGGCGACGTCTCGCCCAAGAGGAGTTAGCTCAATGAATTGGTACCAAAAGTTTCGCTCCGAAATGGCCGCTGGTGGAGCCGTAGAGTCGCCGGAATCTCCCGAGGTTGCTGCATCGGGACGACTCACCGGTTTTGTGATGTTGGCCCTGCTGGTGTGGCTGGCATTCATCAACATCTGGACATTCGTTTTTGTCGTGGGTCTACTGATCTCGGTGTTCTTACACGAAGTGGGACATTTCTCCACTGCTCGTTGGACAGGCATGAAGGCAACACAGTTCTTCATGGGTTTTGGTCCACGCGTGTGGAGCCGCACCCGAGGCGAAGTGGAATACGGTGTGCGCGCATTGCCGCTGGGTGCTTTCGTGCGCATCATCGGTATGAACAATCTCGATGAAGTCGAACCCGAAGAAGAGTCTCGTGCATATCGCTCCAAGTCATACCCTCGCCGCTTGCTGGTGATCACTGCCGGTTCATTGATGCACATGTTGATCGCCTTCACATTGTTTTTTGGTGTGTATACAACTGCAGGGCGCGAGCAAGCAACAGGAATTGCCACAGTGCAGTCAATGGACAATGTCTCAGGGCCAGCGTTTGCTGCAGGCATTCGCCCCGATGATGTGCTTATTGCAATCGACAACGAACTGGTCACCAACTATGACTCGGTAGTGAAAGCAATTCGTCAACATGAAGCAGGCGACACTGTGTCGGTGACGTATGCACGTGACGGAGTGCAAAGTTCTGTGGCAGTGGAACTAACTTCTCATCCATCAGGGGACGGCCGACCATATCTCGGCGTGTATGCCAACGATTGGGCGTGGGAGAAATTGAATCCCATTGATGCTGCTGTGAGAAGCGTGGGCGATATCGGTCGCACCATTACTGGTTCGGTCACAGGTGTGGTGACTGCGTTGAATCCGTTGAACTCTTTGGAACAACTCACCAATGAAAATGCTCCACTTGAATCTCGTCCCACCACAGTGGTGGGAGTAAGCCAAGTAGGCGGGGTCATCGGAGAATCCGATGGCTTCAAAGGCATCTTGTTGCTGTTGGCAAGCGTGAATGTATTCGTGGGTGTATTCAACATGTTGCCTTTGTTGCCCTTCGACGGTGGCCATGCAGCAATCGCCACGTACGAGCGGATTCGCTCGCGCAAGGGGAACCCGTATCGCGCAGATATCAACAAAATGGTGCCCGTAGCTACCACTGTGGTGGGTTTGCTGGCCATCTTGTTGGTGACAGGTTTGTACCTCGACATCACTCGTCCCCTCGGGTGAAATGCAGGTTTGGGTGACACACTGGTAACTGATGTTTGAGCGCCGTACGACCCAACAAATCACCGTAGGCAAAGTTGCCGTCGGTGGTGGCAGCCCTATCAGCGTGCAGTCAATGACCACGACAAAGACCGCCGACGTAGAGGGAACACTGCAACAGATTTACGCCTTGGCTGCTGCCGGTTGCGACATTGTGCGTTGTACATGTAACGACCAAGATGCCGCCGAAGGGTTGGCTCAAATTGTGCCGCGTTCACCTATTCCGATCATCGCCGACATTCATCATCAGTACAAGATGGCTTTGGCCGCAATGGAAGCAGGAGTGCACGGTCTTCGACTGAATCCGGGAAATATTCGTAAACCAGAACATATCAAGGCGGTTGCCTCCGAAGCACGTGATCGTGGGTTGCCGATTCGCATTGGTGTTAATGGTGGGTCACTTGATCCTTCGTTGTACGAAAAGCACGGCGGCCTTACGGCTGCTGCCATGGTGGAATCAGCATTGCAAGAAATTGCGTACTTCAACGAAGTGAACTTTGATGCCATCAAAATTTCTGTGAAAGCCAGCAATGTGCCTCTCATGGTGGAGGCCTATCGCATGTTGGCCGACACCGTGAACTATCCATTGCATCTTGGAGTGACCGAGGCAGGTCCACCACCTGCGGGCCTGGTGAAAGCAACTGCAGGAATCGCCACACTGCTGATGGAAGGCATTGGCGACACCATTCGTTATAGCTTGACTGCAGATCCGGTGGAAGAGGCGCGCGCAGGGCGACAGTTGTTAGAGGCTCTTGGATTGCGCGAGCGCAAGAATGTGGACCTGATTGCATGTCCAAGTTGTGGCCGAGCAGAGATTGATGTCATTGATGTTGCTAATCGTGCAATGAAAGCATTTGAAGACAAAAAACTTCCTCTGCAAATTGCCGTCATGGGCTGTGTAGTAAACGGACCAGGCGAGGCACGCGAAGCGGACCTTGGAATCGCTGCCGGCAATAAGCGCGGCCATCTCTTCGTGAAGGGCCGCAACGTTGCGGTTGTGCCAGAGGACGAAATGGTTGATGCCTTGGTGGAATGGGCAGAGTTCATTCACGAACATGGCACCGATGCAGCAATTGCGCGGGCAGATACCGCACGTGCAGAACGCGAAGCCGCTCGAGATCGTTCGCAGGCACTAGACGAAAAAGGCGATGACGCGAATAACGCATCGGCGAAAATCGTCGAGATTCGCAAGACTGTCGGAAACGACTAGATCACAGTTGGTGACAGATAAAGATCTTGTCGCCCGCATGAGCATCAAGACTTCCCGTTTCACCTGCAGCAAGAAAGAACATCTGAGGAGATGTCCCTGATCCCTCAGAGAGCGGTCCGAATATCACTCGATGATGTGCGACTGCATCAAAGACACACTCTCCAGTAGCAACAATGTGTTGTACGGAAAATGCATCCGATGGCGAGAGATAAGTGCCCGAGGCGTCCGGAGTGATTACGGGCGTGGCAAGTGGGGAGGTATCTACGATGGCGAGCAGTTCTTCCACATTGATGTGCTTTGGGGTAAAGCCGGCGCGCACCACATTGTCAGAAGAATTCATCACTTCGACACCGCATCCTTTGATGTAGGCATGAAGATTGCCCGCTGGCAAACAGATGGCCTCACCTGGTGCAAGAACTACATGATGCAACAAAGGTGCGACGCGTAGACCGGGGTCATTGGGGTAGATCTGGGCGATATCTCGGAGCCATTGGGGGCACGACATCAACTGGGGTGGCGTGTCTTGGGCGAAGCACCACTTCAGATAGCCGGCAATTCCATGTGTGGAGAGAACGTCTAGTTCTGTGGTCCACTGCATCTCTGCAAACAACGCAGAAATGACATCTAGGGTCTGAAACCCGCAGAGTGCCTCAAAAGGTGTGAGAGCGATCAAGATTTCTGGTTTGTCAGAAGCGTCGCGATACATGCGATGTGGTGCAGAGATATCAATGCCGGCAGCGTCTTCACGAGCACATCCACGGCGAGCTTGTTCTTTGTTCGGATGTGTTTGTAGTGAAAGTGGTTGACCTGCTGCAAGAAGTTTGACAAGCATGTCCATGTGTCCGGCATTGTCTGACAGCAGTGGTCCATCGTGAGTGTCAAGATGGGCGGGTGCAACATGGTGCGTACCAAACCACATCTCGGCCCAGCTATTTCCATCGGGTGCAAACCCCAGGAGCGACGGAATCGACGTGTGGTCACCCCATGAGTAGTGCTGGGGAACCCCGACGATGCGTCGCAGCATCTTGTTAGCGGCCTTCTCGATGCACAGCTAACACTCGCGAGACCACATCCGCGACAGGAACATTTTCTTGTGCACCGCTATGGCGGTCACGCACTTCAATGGTTCCTTCTGCCAAAGACTTGCCCACCACAACAACGGTGGGGATGCCAAGGAGTTCTGCGTCTTTGAATTTCACACCAGGGGAGACTCCAATGCGATCATCAAAGATCACTTCAAGTCCAGCTTGTTCTAATTCATGTGCCAGTTTTTCTGCTGCAATGGTGATGTCATCATCTTTTTTCCCAGTGGACACAAGATGTACATCCGCGGGTGCAACGGCGCGTGGCCACTTCAATCCTTTTTCGTCGTGGAACACTTCTGCAATTGACGCCACCGCACGTGAGACACCAATTCCATACGAACCCATAGTGACGGTGACTTGTTTCCCGTTTTGGTCAAGTACTTGCAGGCCAAGAGTCTGGGCGTATTTGCGACCCAATTGAAATACATGGCCAATCTCAATACCGCGTGCAATCTCTAATGAGGCGTTGCACTGTGGGCAAGGATCGCCTGGTTCTACATGTACTGCTTCAATGGTGCCGTCGGCTGTGAAGTCGCGCCCATGCACCAAGTTGATGACATGTACTTCTTTAGTGTTGGCACCTGTGACCCATGCACTTCCTGGCACTACAGAAGAATCCAAAAGGTAACGAATGCCCGATGGGCTCTCGGTTCCCAACATTGCAGGTCCGATATAGCCGCGCACAAGTTGTGGATGTTGTGCGAATCCGGCGTCGTCGAGTGCGGTGACTTCGGCAGGTGAGAGTTGTGCTTCGATGCGCTTCACATCCACTTCGCGATGTCCTGGTACGCCTACCGCGAGTGTTTCGGTTGTTCCATCTGGATGACGCAACGACAACAGCACATTCTTCAAAGTATCTGCGCCAGTCCACGGACGATCTGTGCGCGGCACATGAGTATTGAGGTACTCCACGAGCGTGGCAATCGTGGGGCAGTTGGGACTTGGTAGATCGCTTGATGCGGGATAGGTAGCAGTGTCGGGTGCGATTGTCCCTGCAGTAACCGCTTCGGTGTTTGCTGCATATGTGCATTGTGTGCAACGCACGAAACTGTCTTCACCTACTTCTATGGGTGCAAGAAACTCTTCACTTTTTGAACCGCCCATTGCACCGCTCATCGCTTGCACAATCACATAGGGGATACCGAGTTGTTGAAAGATGCGTTCGTAAGCATCGCGATGCTGTGCGTAACTCAGAGCGAGTCCTTCGTCGTCGATGTCGAAGGAGTAACTGTCCTTCATGAGGAACTCTCGTCCTCGCAATAGACCAGCACGTGGACGTGCCTCATCGCGGTACTTCGTTTGAATCTGGTAGAGCGAGACGGGGAGGTCTTTGTAGCTGGAGTACAAGTCTTTGACTAACAGTGTGAACATCTCTTCGTGGGTGGGCCCAAGCAGATAGTCGGCACCTTTTCGGTCCACGAGGCGAAACAGATTGTCTCCGTATTCTGTCCAGCGTCCCGTGGCCTCGTAGTTCTCGCGTGGAAGAAGGGCAGGGAAGTGGACTTCTTGTGCGCCCATGGCATCCATTTCGCGGCGCACAATGTCTTCCACCTTGCGTAGTACACGCCAGCCAAGTGGCAGCCACGTGTAGCCCCCTGGGGCCGCGCGACGGATGTAGCCGGCACGGACCAATAGACGGTGGGACGGCACTTCTGCATCAGAAGGGTCATCGCGGAGGGTTCTTAGGAAGAGTTGAGTCAGACGAAGCATCGGAGCGAAACCTTAGTTTGAACGGCTAACATAAAAGCCGTCCTTTGAAGTTCGGTGAACCGGAGGCACGGGTGCTCCCCGTGCCTTTTGTTCTGTTAGAGCCAGTTTTGGCAGGAGGTGAGCACATGTCGAGCAGCGTCATAGACACAGTGACCACCATGTTGACCCCCATTCTGGACGATTTACACCTTGAACTGTACGACCTTGAGTTCGCTGGTGGCGTTTTGCGCGTCACTGTGGATACTCCTCCCGGAAGCCCAGCTGGGGTCGATATCGATCAGATCTCGTTAATCACCCGTCTTTTGGGTCGAGAGTTAGACCACAACGAAAATGCAGTGCCTGGTCGATTCACTTTAGAAGTGACAAGCCCTGGACTTGAGCGCACGTTGCGTACTCCGCGGCATTTCGCACGCGAAGTGGGCAAATCCATCACGGTGCGCCTTGCAGCTGAGATGGATGGCCGGCGCCGCTTGGCGGGTCTGTTGATGTCCTCCTCGGACACCCATGCCGTGGTGCGTCTGAACGACTCGGCCGAGACCGTCGAGTTCCCACTTTCACTCGTCGAAAAAGCAAAAACTGTTTTTGTTTGGGAAAGCCAACCGAAACCAAATTCAAAAGAGGCACGTGATGCAAAACGCGCCGCAAATTCTTCGTCCACTTCTTCGTCCACGCCACAACAGGAGGCCAACGCACAATGAGTAGCAATCTTGATATGTCCGAAGCAGTACGCATGCTTGCCGACCACCACGGCATCAGTGTGGATTCGCTCTTGCAGGTGCTTGTAGAAGCACTTGCCACTGCCTACAAGAAGCGCCCTGGCGCTGCCGATGAAGTCATTGTTGAGGTGAACCCTGAAAACCTCGACATGAAGTTCACCGCCTATGACGTCGATGACGATGGCAACTGGGTGAACGAACGTGACGACACACCGAGCAAGCACGAACTTGGTCGCATTGCTGCGGCAACGTTTAAGCAAGTGATGAGCCAGCGCATCCGTGAAGTAGAGCGCGATCGCAAGTTCGAAGAGTATGCAAACCGCGAAGGCGATCTTGTCACTGGCATCATTCAGCAGTCAGACGGCCGTTATGCGTTGTTGGATCTTGGAAAAGTAGAAGCTCTTCTGCCGCAAGCTGAGCAGGTGCCCTATGAGCGCCCCGAAGCAGGCGTGCGCGTAAAGGCCTACATCGTGGAAGTGCGCAAGACCGCAAAAGGTCCACAAATCGTGGTGAGCCGCACCCATCCAGGCCTCATCAAGCGTTTGTTTGAACTTGAAGTTCCCGAGATTGCCGATGGCATCGTCGAAATCAAGTCATGTGCCCGTGAACCAGGTCATCGCACCAAGATCGCTGTCTTCTCCAACGACGTGAACGTCGATCCAGTGGGTGCATGTGTAGGTGCTCGTGGTGGACGCGTACGCATGGTTGTGAACGAATTGCGCGGAGAAAAAATCGACATCGTCTCGTATTCAGAAGACATGGTTGATTTTGTGTCGAAGGCATTGTCGCCTGCCAAGGTCACCGAGGTACGCCTCAGCGAAGATGGCACACAAGCAGATGTGATTGTTCCTGATTTTCAATTGTCATTGGCAATTGGTAAGGAAGGTCAGAATGCTCGACTTGCTGCGCGTCTCACGGGTGTGCGCATTGATATCAAGTCAGAGACTCAAGCAGCCAATGAAGCACAAGGCATCTTCGAACCACGCCCATCGCGCGGTGATACAGGTTTTGCCGAAGGTGAATGGCGCAAGAATGATGAAACCGGTGAATTGCAGTTCTTTGCAGTTGATGGAACTGTTGTGAGCGAACAGGAATGGGCCGATGGGTCCTCCGATGATGAAAAGACCACGGAGGCCTAACCCTTGCCAGCCAAAAAGATTCGTATTGCCGAACTCGCCAAAGAGTTAGGACTCTCCAATAAAGAAGCCCTCGACTTATCGAAGTCGATGGGTATTGATGTGCGCAACGTGTCGTCATCAATGGAGGATGCACAAGCAGATCGTGTTCGACGTAAAGCCGAACGCGAAGGCCTCAAGCGCGATGTGCAGCCTGAGGAAGAAAAGCCTGTCAAGAAAAAAGCACCTGCCAAAAAAGCTGCAGCGAAAAAAGCTGATGCTGAGAGCGATGGTGACACTGACACTGCAGCACCTGCGAAGAAAACTGCTGCCAAGAAAGCGCCTGCGAAAAAAGCTGCCGCCAAAAAAGCTGAGCCTGTATCTGTAGAGCCAGAAGTTGCTCCCACACCTGTTGCGCCAGTGGTTGCCGAGGCACCCGTTGTGGTAGAGACTCCTCCTGCACCTGTTGCACCAGAGCCCGTAGTGGAGCGTCCGGTTGAGGTTGTTGCTCCTGTTGTGCCTGAACCAGTTCGTGAGCCCGAGGCACCTGCAGCACCCGAACGGCCTGCTGCATCATCGGGTGGTGAGTCGCGAGTGATCTCAAGTGGTCGGCCAAGTCCCACCACGGGCACCCCACGTCCACCCATTAATCAACCGCCGACAATGCGTCCCGCACCACCGGCGGGTCGACCACCGGCTAGTTTCCCCCCAGGTATGCCCCCTCGCACGGGAGGCGCTCCAAGTAGTCGCCCCATTCCGCCACCTCCTGGGCCAATGTCTCCATCGGGTCGCCCTATTCCGCCTCCTCCCGGACAACGTATGGCTCCCGGCAGCGCGCCAGCTGGGCGCACGGGTGCAGGTTTCCGCCCAGGTCCTGGCTCACGTCCCGGTCCTGGTGGTCCACGTACTGGCCCTGGTGGTCCGCGTACTGGTCCTGGTGGCCCTCGTCCCGGTGGCCCCGGTGGTCCGCGAACTGGTCCCGGCGGTCCTCGTCCCGGTGGCCCCGGTGGTCCTCGTCCTGGTTTTGGTCCACGTCCTGGTGGTGCTGGCGGACCTGGTGGTCCTCGCCCTGGTGGCGCACCTGGTGGTGGCGGTCCCGGTGGCGCACCTGGTGGTGGCGGTCCTGGTGGTCCACGCAACGGTCAACGCCGTGCTCCGCGTAAGAAGTCGCGTGCGCGTCGCCGCAGAGAATTCGAAGAATTGCAGCCGCAGTTCACGCAATACACCAACAGCAATGCTCCTGTTCCGGTGGGCACCATCGTGGTGGAGCGTGGATCTTCTGCACAGGAATTTGCTCCGAAGTTAAATCGCACAGCCGCTGACGTCGTTCGTTTCTTGTTGGAACACGGTGAGATGATCACCGCAACCATGAGTTTGGGCGATGAGCAGATGGAACTGTTCGCCCTCGAAGTGGGAGCAGAAATCATTCTTGTTGATCCAGGTCAACAAGAAGAGATGGAATTGCAAGCACTCTTCGATGATTCCGATGATGACGACGAAGAATTGTTGCAACCACGTCCACCGGTCATCACTGTGATGGGTCACGTTGACCACGGTAAAACAACATTGTTGGACCGTATTCGTGAAGCAAATGTGGTTGCTGGTGAAGCAGGCGGCATTACACAGCACATTGGTGCATACCAAGTTGTAAAAGATGGCAAGAAGATCACATTCATCGACACCCCAGGTCACGCGGCATTCTCCAAGATGCGTATGCGTGGTGCACAAGTCACCGACATTGTGGTGTTGATGGTTGCAGCCGATGACGGCGTGATGCCACAGACAATTGAGGCCATCAATCATGCGCGTGCCGCAGAGGTGCCCATCATTGTGGCAGTCAACAAGATCGACAAAGAAAATGCTGATCCACAGCGCGTCTTGTCACAACTTGCCGAATATGAACTTGTTCCCGAAGCATGGGGTGGCGACACAATTGTTGTGGAGATGTCTGCACAGCAAAACCTTGGCGTGGATGACTTGTTGGAACAACTCAACGTTGTTGCCGAGTTGGAAGACCTACAGGCAAACCCTGACGGTCGCGCTAAAGGAATTGTGTTGGAAGCAAACCTCGACATTGGTCGAGGACCTGTTGCAACAGTTCTGGTCGACAAGGGAACACTCAAAGTGGGTGACCCGATTGTTGCCGGCGCAGCATGGGGCAAGGTGCGCGCACTTATCAACGAACGAGGCGAGCAAATCAAAGAAGCAGGCCCGTCCACACCAGTGCAGGTGTTGGGTCTGTCGATGACTCCTCAAGCAGGCGATGAATTCCGTGCTGCTCCTGATGAAAAGACAGCACGCGTTGTTGCCGAATCTCGCGAACAGCGCATGCGAGTGTTGAACCAGCGCGGAGACGCACGCGTACAACGCGGCGTGAAGCTGGAAGACATTTTCACTCAGATTCAAGCCGGTGAAGTGGCAACACTCAACTTGGTCATCAAGGCCGACGTACATGGTTCGTTGGAAGCAGTGACCGAGAGCTTGCGCAAGATGGAACGTGACGAAGTCAAGGTGGCCTTTGTACACCGTGGTGTGGGTGGAATCACTGAGAACGACATCACTCTTGCAGCGGCAACAAATGCCACGCTGATCGGATTCAACGTGCGTCCTGATCGCAAGTCACGTGACTTGGCTGAATCAGAACATGTTGAGATTCGTACCTATGAAATCATCTACAAACTCTTGGAAGATATGGAACGAGCAATGCTTGGTCTGTTGGCTCCAGAGTTCGAAGAAGTGGTCACTGGCGAAGCCGAAGTACGCGAAATCTTCCGTGTGCCAAAACTTGGTGCAATCGCGGGTTGTTTCGTACGCACCGGCACCATTACACGTGGAACTAAAGTGCGCTTCTTGCGCGAGGGAACCATCATCTGGAAGGGCTCCATTCAGTCATTGCGTCGCTTCAAAGACGACGTACGTGAAGTACGTGAGGGCTTCGAGTGCGGTATTGGTCTGTCCGACTTCCAAGACTTGAAGCCAGGCGACTTGATTGAAACCTTCGAAGAGCGAGAAATCGCACGCACCTAATACGCATGGCAGACCTCGACTTCTTTTTTGATCCCGTATGCCCGTGGGCATGGATTACCTCTCGTTGGGTGACAGAAGTGCAAGGTCTGCGTAACTATGACGTGCAATGGCGATTCATTTCTTTGCGTTTTCTGAACGAAGAGAAGATGGACTATTCCTCAATGCCAGCGGGCTACAAGGAAGTCCATGCGGCAGGAACCATGGGTCTTCGAGTGGCCGCTCACGCCCGTGCCACCGAGGGAAATGATGCTGTAGCGGCGGTGTACACCGCATTGGGGTTGAGTTTTCATAATCGTCAAGAGCGCGATGCAATGGTGGCTAATCCCACTGCACATGTTGGGTCCTTGTTGACCAGTGCTGGATTGCCGAGTGAATGGGCAACGCATGTCGACAACGAATCTTATGATGCACTCATTCGTAGTGAAACAGAGTTAGCACTCGAGCGCACAGGAAAAGATGTGGGTACACCGATTCTTACTTTCCACCCAGGTGACAAAAAAGAAGCATCGTTTTTTGGGCCAGTTATCTCCAACATTCCCCGCGGAGAAGAAGCGTCACGCCTGTGGGATGCAATTGAAACGATTGCCACCTCTAGCGGCATGGCAGAGCTGAAGCGTTCATTGCGCGCCCGCCCCAATTTCGATTAGTGCTTAGGCTTTTTTCAGGGCGTCGATAATCGGCAGCCAACGCTCTGGGTCTGCCTTGTAGGGCGCATAAAAGCTAATGCGGTCAATCACGTCGCCATAACGACGAGAGAGCTCCGGTGCGATTTTCTCGGGTTCTGCAACAACAGCAAACGTATTCAAGATCTCATCGTTAATGAGATTTCCCATCTCCACCCATTTGCCCGTCTTGGACAATGTATTGAGCTCGTCTTGCAAGCCGCCCCAACCATGTGCTTCGAGAACACCGCGGTAGGCGGGAGTAGAACCATAGAACGCAATCTGTTGGCGCGTGCCATCAGCTGCTTTTTTCATTTCGTCTTCGTTGGTGCCGGTAACCACAAATGAGGGACCCACAATTTCGAAGCCTTCCATTGTTTTACCCGCCTTGGCACGACCCCGAGCCAGAGCGGGAATAGTTACTTCGCGCAGGTACTTCTCTGTGGTGAAACCGTGACACAAAAACCCATCACACACTTCGCCGGCAACTTCAGTCATCAATTCACCCACGCCTGCCAGGAAGATCTTTGGTGGACCATACGGGGCCATCTCGGATGCATCGGGTGTGAAGAACGGTGTCATCAAAGTGTGCGTGTAGAAATCACCGCGAAAGTTCAAAGGAGTTCCGTTGAGCCATGTGTCCCAAATGGCCCGCATTGCCAACACCATCTCGCGCATACGTGCTGCAGGATGGCTCCACTCCATAGAGAAACGCTTGGTGATATGTGGCTTGATTTGGCTTCCCAAACCGAGCATGAAACGACCTTGCGAATAGGACTGTAAATCCCATCCGATGTTGGCAAGTGTCATGGGGTTACGCGCAAACGCAACTGCGATAGATGTTCCAATTTCCAAAGTCTTGGTGTGTTCTGCAGCTAACAACAAGGGAAAAAACGGATCATGTGATGTTTCTGCTGTCCATGCACCTGCATAGCCAGCCGATTCAATCTCGCGAGCGTTTTGGGGAACTTGGGTTAGCTGTGAGCCAAAACCACTATCGACTTTCATCTCAACCTCCGGGTTGCTGATCGCGGAGGAACTGTTCGACCTCTGCGGCTATTTCATCCACTGTAGGGATGTCCATACTGGTAACTGGCATTGAACCCGTCTCGGACAATGCCTCGTCATAGGACTGTTCTAATTTGTGCAACATGTCCATATGTTCGGGATTATTTGACACCAATTGATCAAGCCGTTCGCGTTGCACGCCTGCCTCGCGGCTAAAACGTGAGCCATCCAATGTGAGTCCAGTCTCCATAGAGACTGCTTCTAGCAATGCTGCAGTGGCGGCGGGGTAGGCCATAGAGGCCACATAGTGGGGGACTTGGGCCCAGATGCACATCGCTGCAATACCGATTTTGTGCAGGCTGTGCTCAATCACCGGTTCGATGCCTGCGGGCACATCAAGTGAGTTCTTGGACAGAGTAAGTCGTTCAATGATGTCGGGATCAGGTGATGTGGCAGTGAGTCCCACGGCGCGTGTGTGTGGCGCAGCAAAGGGATAGGCACCCATGCCGATGGTCTTGACTACGCCGAGCTGTTCGGCGATACCTGCAACACTGCGTGCAAAAAGATTCCAAGACGAATCTGGTTCTGGGCCTGTCAACATAAAGAACTGTGTTCCCGCAGCATCAGTGCCCATTCTGATCTGTGGTGTGTTCCACACAATTGATGTGTTCACGCCTTCTCGGAGTTCCATCACAGGTCGGCGTGCACGAAAATCCATAAAGGTGTCAGGATCGAACTCGACAATCACTTCGGCGTTGCTGGACTCCACGAGATAATCCATGGCTGCACTTGCTGAACCACTTGCATCAATCCATCCCGACAACATCACAATCAAAACCGGTGACTGCACAATAGGGAGTTGGCCGTTGACTGTGAACGGAAAACCACCAGGGGATGATGTCATGAAAGTGCATCCAATGTGTTTGCCGCCATTTTGGCTGCACCATCAACTTGTAGTGCAAATGGCTCAAGTTCTTCTGCGGTCTTTTGTCCCAACGCGCCACCGAGATAACGGGCGTAGACGCCTTCCAAAATGCATGCAAGTTTCCAGTATGCAAATGCCACATAGAAATCCAGTTGAGAAATATCGCGACCTGACACTTGTGCGTATCGCTGTGCGAGTTCGCTGCGGTTGTAGAAACCGTCCGCTGTATTCACAGGGTTCGACCATGCACTTGCAGTATCGGTAGGCCCGGTCCAATAGACCATCAACAATCCAAGATCTGCCATTGGATCGCCGAGAGTACAAATCTCCCAATCAAGAACTGCAATGACATTTCCCTGTGCATCCACCATGCAGTTATCGAGTCGATAGTCGCCGTGCACCAGTGTCGCTTTTCCTTGGTCGGGAATACGACGAGAAAGCTCTTCAAACACAGAATCGACAAGAGGCAACTCGCGTGTGCGCTGTTCCACAATGTTGCCGTGCCAACGTTTCAACTGGCGTGCAATGTAGCCCTCGTGCCGACCAAGATCTGACAGTCCTGCAGCATCGAGATCAACAGCATGAATGGCTGCCATGGTGTCCACAATGGATTCACTTGCTCGTCGACATCCCAGGGGTCCCAATATGGTTTCTGCTGTTGTCTTGTCGCGAATGACATGTCCATCCACAAATGACATGACATAAAAAGGAAGTTCATTCACTGATTCATCGGTGCACAAACCAAGAGCAGGAGCAACTGGCACAGCACTCGATGACAATCCCGCAATAATTTTGTACTCACGAGTCATGTCGTGAGCACTGGCTAATCGATGACCCAGTGGTGGTCGGCGCAAGACATAGTGGTTGCCATTGGAGTCATCAACTTTGAAGGTGAGATTGGAGTGGCCACCTGCGATTTGGGTGTACTGAAAAGGGGCTGTTGCTCCAGGGATCTGAGATGTCAGCCAGCCTTCAACGTGTTCGCTAATGCCATGGGGAAGAGTCACCATACAGAAACTACCTGTATCGTGCCCACATGGCCCTAGACGTCACAGATGCAACTTTTCAGGCCGATGTGGTCGAGCGGTCCTTGTCGACGCCTGTCATTGTGGATTTCTGGGCGCCTTGGTGTGGGCCATGTAAAACCTTGACTCCTATCTTGGAGCAAGCCACCGATGCCACTGACGGCCAAGTGGTGTTGGCAAAAGTCAATGTCGATGAAAACCCAGGTTTGTCGCAGGCCTTTGGTATTCAATCGATACCTACCGTGGTGATCTTTCAAGGTGGTCAACCAGTAGACGGCTTTGCAGGTGGTCAACCACAACACGTCATCGAACAATTGGTACGCGCACTCTTGCCCGACCCCACACAGGTGCGAGTGAACGAACTTTTGTCTCAAGGCACAGAAGATTCACTACGTGATGCAGTGGCGCTTGCGCCAGGCAATGAAGATGCAGTGTGTTCTTTGGCAGAACATCTGGTGCGCACCGGCGGCGCCGAGGAAGCGTTAACTCTACTCACACGATTGCCCGAAACAGATCGCGTGCGACATATTGCAGCGACTGCGCGATTGTCGTTGAATCCAGTGGACAACTACGACGAAGAACTGACAACGTTGTTGGAACGTGTCAAAGATGATGAACAGGCGCGTCAGGAATTTCTTGACATACTCGAAACTATGGGCCCTCTTGATCCTCGCACGGCCAAGTTCCGCAAACTCTTGACAGCACGCTTGTTCTAAATCTTCCCAAGGGCGCCCACCTGTTTCCACATGGTGGCAATGAATCAAGAGACGCTGTTAGATCTGTGGGGCAAGGCGCGTTATTGGATTGCATTTTTTGGCATACGACGACTGGTTTCAGCTGTTGTCACCGGAGTAGTTGCAGTAACTCTTGTGTGGCTCATACTGCGACCCTCTGAACCGCCTATCGAGGCTTCTCTACCTCTGGCAACACTTCCTGTTGTCACCACTACGTCTACGCCTTCATATGTGACTGTGCACGTGGCAGGTGCAGTGAAGTCACCAGGTGTGTATCGGCTTGCACCTTTGGCTCGCGTGGTTGATGCAGTTACTGCTGCAGGTGGTCCAAAATCTGATGCAGATTTGGAACGCATTAATTTGGCTCAAGTATTAATTGATACAGAACAAGTCTTTATTCCGGTGCGCACAACTCGTTCTGTGACTCCATCTATTACTCCTCGTCATCGACCTACAACCACCATTGCGACGCCCCGTTCGCCGACACAACAAGAAACGCCACAGAGCAGCAATGCACTTATTGATCTCAACAGTGCATCATCAATTGAATTAGATGCATTGCCTGGCGTGGGGCCTGCTACCGCAAAGGCCATCATTGACTATCGCGCGTCACAAGGAAAATTCTCGCGGGTAGAGGATCTCTTGAATGTTGCAGGAATTGGTCCAGCAAAACTTGCCGCGCTACGCGACCTTGTCACTGTTGCTCAATGAACATCGTCATTGGTTGTGCATGGCTAATGCGTGTTAAGAGTTTGCTACAGAGCGCCCAAGGCAAGTGCGCCGATTGCCAGTGCCATTGCAGCACCTATCCACAATCCAAGACCCATCGTCACAAATTCTTTCGCCCATTCGCGCCATCCCACAACGGGTCGTTGGGCAACACGAGTGGCTACTACTTGACCAAGAATCCACCACAAGGTTGCACTTATCGCCATTGCAATCAACAGTCGACTGCCTCCACCTACGGCGGGCATCCCCAAAATAGGCATGACAGGCAATGCCATCACCATCAGAACAAAAGAAATCACGCCGCCCACAAGTCCCGACAACAGCCAGCCCACAATCACACCCGTCAGCCACAGACATACTGCAACCGCAATTCCCATCAGGCCACCAATGCGTCGTACCTGTCGTCGTGTAGAGAAAATGCCGCCGGGTAATAAATCGCGAGAGGGCACAGCAGACACACTGTCATCGTATGTGGCGAACACATCACGCAGTGGGCATCATCGAAGCACCTCATTTTGGGTGATGATTGCTATTGCGTTGTGGGGTGCAACGTTTGCCGGAGAACATGTGCCCTCTTTGGTTCCTGTGAGATGGCCCTTCTTT
>WLGS01000016.1 GCA_009703125.1 Actinomycetota bacterium | reverse complement strand
TCAAGCAGCAAGTATGTGTTACACAAGTGGCACCACCGGCAATCCCAAAGGTGTCGTGTATAGCCATCGCAGCACCTACTTGCACACAATGGGTGCGATGGTGGCCGACTCGGTCGGCGTGTGTGAATCGGACATCTTGTTACCCGTGGTACCGATGTTCCATGCAAACTCATGGGGCCTCGCACATGCAGGCGTAGCTACTGGTGCAGATCTGATTATGCCCGGGCCAGATTTGTCGGGGCCTGCGATTGCCAATCTCATTGTGGAAGAAAAAGTCACTGTGGCAGCCGGTGTTCCCACAATTTGGATGGCAGTGCTACCCGAATTGAAAGGCCGCGACACATCCTCGTTGCGTTCCATTCCTTGTGGTGGTTCTGCAGTGCCCAAAGCACTCAGTGAGGCCTATCGCGAACAAACAGGTTTGCCCATTTTGCAGGCATGGGGCATGACCGAAACGTCGCCGATTGCTGCAGTGTGCACTTTGTCCAAAGCTGATCGTGATCTTCCACAAGAACAACAAGCCGATCTGCGTACAACCGTGGGTCTGATTGCCTTTGGTGTGGAGATGCGAGTGGTAGAGCCAGGAACAACTACGCCATTGCCATGGGATGGCGAATCAAGTGGTGAATTGCAGTGTGCTGGGCCATGGATTGCTGCCGACTACTACAACGACCCACGTTCGCGTGAAAGCTTCACTGACGATGGCTGGTTGCGCACAGGTGATGTGGCTGTGGTGGACGCCAAAGGCCGTATTCGTCTAGTTGACCGCACCAAAGATCTCATCAAGTCAGGTGGTGAATGGATTTCATCGGTTGATGTCGAAAATGAATTGATGTCGCATCCCAAGATTGCCGAAGCCGCAGTCATTGGTGTCTTTCATCCCAAGTGGAGTGAACGCCCTCTGGCCTGTGTTGTGGTGAAACCAGGAGAAGAACTCACGAAACAAGAAGTGATTGCACACCTTGAACCACGATTGGCCAAGTGGCAATTACCCGATGACGTGGTGTTCATTCCCGAGGTGCCAAAGACATCGGTGGGCAAGTTCTCCAAGAAAACATTGCGAGAACAATTCGAAAACTACGTGTTGCCCGACGCGTAACCATCACAACTGATTGTTGGAATTGTGCTTGCGGGGAAAGAACGCAATCACAAATCCCACTAGTCCGCAGAACAGAACTTGCCATGCAGATGTCGTCATCGTTGATGCCATCTGTGCGGCAACAATGTGTGTGGTTGAGCGAAATTCTTCATCCACAAAGCGTTCCGCAATAAGCGGAATGACGGTGCTCACGCCATAGATGGCGAGTGCTGTGAAAGATAATGCGCTTGCAGTCACAACAAGCGAGCGTCGACGAAGCCCCCACAGCAAGGTAGAAATTGCAAACAGTGCAAGAGCAATAGGCACACTGAACGTTCTCAGGCGTTCAAGCCCGCTGATGGCATTTCGGATATCAGTGAGTGTTTCCTGGTCAACTATCTGTACCGCGGTTTCCGGTGTGTTGTTGGGCAACAGTGTGGCGAGCCGAGGATCAATTTGTCGCAAATTCTCGAGCACTAGGTTCACCTCTGCGGTGATATCGATGCGGGCGCCCGCAGGGTCGATGGGGTTATTGCCCAACAGTTGTTCGCGCGCGATTTCGTGCATTGATTGGTTTGCCACTTGCCAAAACTTGTGGAAACTCTCAGATGCCACAATGAGTCGTGCTCCGTTGTTGAGCAAGGTGACCAATTCGTCGGGCAACTGCGCATCTCCCACAACGGAAGTGACAATGGTGGTTGCGATTTCGCTTTGTACTTGTGTTTGATCAATAACCAGATCTGCAGTACGCACATATGTGCGAGTGTCTGTGGTGTGTGTCAAGGTCCATGACGCCAACACATACAGAACTACACAGAATGCGCCAAACAATGACGCTGCAATGGAGAGAGATCGCCTAGAGCCTGCCCGCACGAATAATCCTGTCCAAGAACTGTTGGGCTCGCTCGGTGGTGGGATTACTGAGTACTTGTGAGGGTGGGCCTTGTTCTATGAGTTGCCCGCCATCTAACACGCAGACCACATCGCTTGATTCTCGTGCAAAGCCCATTTCGTGAGTAGCCAGAATCAATGTCATGCCAGAAGTCTTTAACTCTCGCACCACGTCCAATACTTCGCCTACGAGTTCAGGGTCTAGCGAACTGGTGATTTCATCCAGAAGTAGAACTTCTGGTTCGATCGCAAGTGCGCGCACAATGGCAACTCGTTGCTGTTGACCGCCCGAGAGTTGGTCAGGATAGGAATCTGCTTTGTCGGCTAACCCGAAACGTTCCAATAGCGCCAAGGCCTTTTGTTGTGCTTCCTCTTTGGGGACCCCAAGTGTCAAGGTCGGTGACAAGATGATGTTGCTCATCACGTTCTTGTGGGGAAACAAATTGAAGTTCTGGAACACCATGCCGACTCGTCGGCGCACAGGGTTGGCGTCAAAGCCTGGGGCAGAGATATCCACACCATCAAGCAGAATTTCGCCATCGTCGATGGGCTCTAACAAGTTGATACAGCGAAGCATTGTGCTCTTGCCAGAACCACTTGGTCCAATGAGAGAGACCACGCTTCCTTGTGTGATATCGAGATTGATGCCCGACAGAACAACATGGTCACCATATGACTTAGTGACGGAACGTAGGGAAATCTTGCTCATCGCACTCTCGTTCCTGTGGTTCGCTTGCGCTCTCTCTCAATGAGCCAGTCTGTAGTGCGAGTGAGCGGAATGGTGATGCTCAAAAAGATGACAGCAGCCACTACGTAAGGGGTGAAGTTTGCAAACTTGGCTTTATCAATTCCAGCTTGACGCAAGATCTCTATCGGCCCAATAAGGCTGACCAGAGCGACGTCTTTTTGCAAACTGACCATGTCATTCATAAGTGGTGGTATGACGCGACGAATTGCTTGGGGGAGAACCACATGGCGCATGGTTTGCCAACTGGACAAACCAAGAGATCGTGCGGCTGCGCGTTGTGATTCGTGCACGCTTTCAATTCCTGCACGAAAGACTTCGGCAACATACGACGAGTACGTGAGCACCAGTGCCACCGATCCCCAAATCAGTGGATTGTTCCAAGGTCGATCTAGGCCAAGGCCTGGAACGCCGAAACCAATGAGATAGATCCACAAGATGACAGGCACTCCGCGCATGATGTCGGTGAAGGCGATACTGAAAACGCGAATAGGAAACAATGCTGGCGATCGTGAGTTGCGCGCCATTGCAATGAGAAGGGCAAGCACGACAATAGATGGCGTTGCCCAGAGAAAAATTTTGACGTCAAGAATAAAAGCATCAAGGAGGCGGGGAAAAGAATCTCGGAATCTTTCTCCATTGAAAAATGATGCACGGACCCGGTCCCAGCGTGGCATGCGTGGGACGAGAAGCACAATCGCGGTCACCACGACGAGAGAACTCGCCGCGGCGACCGCGATGCTTTTACGTTTACGTGTGCGCTCGTAGGCCGCACGTCGACTGATGGTATTTGCCATATCTATATGGTTCAGTCTCGGTGCGGCGCGAACGGCTTATTTGATGACGGGAATGTCGGCTTCGGTGGACAACCACTTTGCAGTGATTTCGTCGAGGCTTCCACTGTCCTTCAATGTGGAAAGTGCAATGTTCACACAATCAACCAAAGGATTGTCAAGGTCAAACAACATGCCGAACTGGTCTGCATCTGCTGCATCGCTTGCGGGGAACTGACCGAGAACTGAAGATCCTTCAATTTCAACGGAAGATACGTAAAGAGCGGTCGGCAAGTCGAACACTGCTGCGTCAATTTGCTTTGCTTCAAGAGCTGCTTTTGCACCGGCATTGTCGTCGTACACCAAGGGCTCAGAATCTGGCTGAATGACATCGGTGATGTAGGCAAGGCTTGTGGTTCCCACTTGAGCACCCAACTTCAACTTCTTCAGATCAGCAAGTGATGCTCCAATGGCTGCTGAACCATCCAAGCCAACAATTGCCTGGTTGGTGGTGTAGTAAGAATCGCTGAATGACACAGTTTGCTTGCGCTCATCTGTGATCGAGTACTGCTGCAAGTTGAAGTCAAAATCTTTCTTGCCTGGCTGAATTGCTGCATCGAAGTCTGTGCGAACCCAAGTCACAGCAGAATCTTCAAATCCCAATTCGGTCGCAACTGCGTATGCAACAGCTGCCTCAAAACCTTCCTTGGACGCAGGGTCATCATTGAGGACCCATGGTGAATATGCAGGGTTACCTGTTGCAATTGTGAGAGTTCCCTCGGTGAGGGTTTTGCCTGCTGCACATTCTGCAGCTGTTTGGTTACCGCCGGGGGCGGCTGATGTATCGGAGGCTGAATCATCTCCACCACAGGCCGCAAGGGCGAGGGTGCTAGCGATAGCCACGGTAAGCGCGATTTTGCGCATAGGTGTTTCCTTTCGGAGGGTATAAGGGGCGACAAAATAGTAGTCGGAGTTGTCCGAAAGTTCATTTTCTAGCCATTTCCCTTATGGGTGGACTCGGCTCATGGGTCATACTTATTGGATGGCCTTATTCGGAAACGTTCTCACAGCGATGATTACGCCTTTTGACGACGATGGCGCATTGAACATCGATGAGGCAGTTCGGCTAGCTAAATGGCTCGAGGCTCACGGCAACGACGGTTTGGTGATTTCAGGTACCACCGGTGAGTCCTCCACCTTGACCGATCACGAGAAGTTGTCATTGTGGGAGGCCGTGATTAATGCGGTATCAATCCCTGTTGTTGCAGGATCTGGTTCTAATGACACCGCACACTCGGTACACCTCACTCGTGAGGTATCAAAAATGGGCGCAGCAGGAATTTTGGCTGTGGGTCCGTATTACAACCGTCCACCACAAAGCGGCATCGTGGGTCACATCTCGGCAATGGCTGAGGCCACCACGTTGCCCGTTGTTATCTATGACATCCCTGTGCGTACGGGTCGAAAGATTTCGACTCAGTCGTTGATTGCACTTGCGAACAAGGTGCCCAACATCAAAGCGCTGAAAGATGCAGCGGGCGCTCCTGCAGACACTGCAAATGTGATGGCACATGTGCCTTCGGATTTTGAGTTGTACTCAGGTGATGATGGTTTGACATTGGCTTTTCTTGCATACGGTGCCACGGGTGTCATCGGCGTAGCCACTCATTGGTCAGGTCCAGAACATCAGCAAATGATTCGTGCATTCCATGACGGTGATGTGAAACGAGCACGATACATCAATGATGTGTTGTTGGAAAGTTATGCCTTTGAAACCGGCGATGAGAACCCCAACCCCATTCCTTCAAAAGTGATGATGCAACAATTGGGTTTCAATGTTGGTCAATGTCGATTGCCAATGGGGCCGCCACCAGCTGGTCTTGACGAGCGTGCGCGACAAGTATTGAAGAATCTCGAACAAGCTCGCGCTTCGCTGTAAGACTCGCCTCATGACTTCTTCAGTGCGTGTGTACTTCCTTGGTGGTTTGGGCGACATTGGTCGTAACTGCATGGTGGTGGAACAGAACGAAAAACTGTTGCTCATTGACTGTGGGTTGATGTTCCCCGATTCCGACATGCACGGTATCGATTTGATTCTTCCTGATTTCACATTTTTACGTGAGAACAAAGATCGAGTAGTGGGCTGTGTAGCAACACATGGACATGAAGATCATGTGGGTGGATTGCAGTTCTTGCTGCGTGAACTTGAATTCCCCATTTATGGTTCTGCAGTCACGTTGGGGCTTGCACGCAATCGCATTGAAGAAGCGGGCTTGCTGAACAAGACCCAACTAGTGACGGTGAATGACGGAGAACGCATCAATATCGGTCCGTTTGATGTGGAGTTTTTACCCGTCACTCACTCGGTTCCACATGCGCACGCCATCATCTTGCATACGCCCCAGGGCGTGATTGTTCACTCGGGAGATTTTAAACTTGATCTCACACCCGTTGATGATCGTCGCACTGATCTTGCGCGTTTAGGAGAGATTGCCAAAACATCTGGGATTCGCTTGTTGATGTGTGATTCCACAAATGCCGAGGAACACGGTCATGCCCCTAGCGAGAAATCGGTGGGTTCGGTGTTGCATCAATTGTTCCACGAGCATCGTGACCGACGCATAGTGACGGCCAGTTTTGCAAGTCATATTCACCGAGTGCAGCAAATTATTGAAGCGGCTATGGATAGTGGTCGCAAGGTTGCACTCATGGGTCGATCAATGCAGAAAAACATCAAGTTGGCTATTGATCTGAGGTTGATTGACGTGCCCGCAAGTGTGTTTATCGATGTGGAACAGATTCATGATTACGCACCTGCTGATGTGTGTGTCATCTCCACGGGTTCACAGGGCGAACCGATGTCGGCTTTGTCGTTGATGTCGCGGGGCGAAAGTAAGTGGATGAAGGTGGGTGCAGAGGACACTGTCATTTTGTCCAGCCATGCCATTCCAGGAAATGAAGGAAACGTCAATCGCGTTATCGACGGTTTGGTACGTGCAGGGGCCAAAGTGGTGCACAGCGGAATCGCTGATGTGCACGCCACAGGGCATGCACAAGCGGATGAGTTAAAGACGTATCATTCCATTGCTCGTCCTGAGTGGTTTGTTCCTGTGCACGGTGAATACCGTCATTTGCGCGCACATGCTGATCTGGCCATCGTGATGGGTGCTGACCCACAGCGCGTTCTTCAGGTTGCAGATGGCGATGTGGTGGAACTCAATGAAGAGGGTCTCTCCGTTGTTGATCAAGTGCCATCAAATTATTTGTTTGTTGATGGAATCGTGGGTGATGTGGGCCAAGGTGTCTTGCGCGATCGTCGAGTATTGGCCGAAGAAGGTGTAGTAGTTGTTGTGGCTACCGTTGACTCCCATACGCATCGAGTGATTACAGGCCCCGAGATCATCACACGGGGTTGGGTGTATGCCCCAGAAGCCGATGACCTGCTTGATGAAGGCGAGTCAGTGATTGAAAAAGCACTTGTGTCTGCACTCGACAATGGCACCACAGATATTGATGGACTCGAGCGTGCTGTGCGCCGCGCAGCAGGCAAGTTTGTCAACGACAGGACCAAGCGTCGACCGATGATTGTTCCTGTCGTGATGATGACGTAATGAGTGGAAATCACGCTTATTTGTCATGACATGCCCTCTATAACTCAGTAAATACGGGGGTATCCCGAACAAGACGCCACCCCAGGACTACTTTTTGTGTCATGTCTGGCAAAAATTCTCGCTCATCTTCTGGGGGATCCAAGGGGTCTGGCCGCGGGAATGTGAAGACCCCCGCCAAGGGAAATCGTCGCCCTGCTTCGTCATCAGCCGACAAGGATTCCAGTTCGGGTGCACGAGAAGTAGTGCGCGGCCGCGAAGTGGAGTTCTGGGGAATTGCCCTCATCAGCACGGGCATCGTCTTGGTGTTGTCCATGTACGTGAAGATGGCCGGCCCATTGGGCGAAGCAATTGACACAGTATTCGGGTGGCTGCTCGGGCTAGGTCGCTTTGCCCTGCCGGTTGTGATTGCGGGAATTGGCGTTGCAATGGTGCGCCGTCGCAGCATTGAACATCGTTTGCGTTTAGCCATGGGCTGGTCTGTTGTTGTTGTCGCCATTCTTGGGCTTTTGCATGTCGTCAATGGCGCAGATTCCATTGTGTCCGACGTTGATGCGATGTCAAATGCGGGTGGCTGGATAGGAGCACTCTTAGGTGAACCATTGCGATCTACGTTGAGCTGGGCGGGTGCACTAGTGGTGTTGTCCGCTATTGGTTTAGCGGGAGCAATGTTGGTCACCGATACAACAGTGCCCGAGTTGATTCAGGTCGTGCGCAAATGGTCAGGATCACTTGGCGGTGCAGCATCAAGTGCAGCACGTACTGCCACATCTACGCGCGACAAAACAAGTAGTTACGACGATCTTGTAGATGTGCCAGGTGAACCCAATACACAGAGCGCAAAGCCTTCTATTTACGATGCTGGCCAAGATGATGATCTAGCGCCACGCAAACAAAAGGCCGCACGCTCTGCGAAAAAGACACCCCCTGCACCACAGACACCTGAATTTGCGGGGAAGAAAACATCAGAGAGTGTTGAGGATGAACTTGCCACCGCAGTAGTTGCTCGCGCACCCGGTACATGGTCGTTGCCACCGAACAATTTGTTGAGCCAAACCGAGGTCTTCCAAGTAGATAAAGCTCGCGTCGCAGAACGTGGTCGACTTTTAGAAGAGTCCCTTGCATCACACGGCGTAGAAACTCGTCTTGTGGGTATGACAGTGGGCCCCACAGTGACGCGCTTTGAGTTGGAACTTGGCTCTGGAGTCAAGGTTGCAAAGGTGACAAGTTTGAACCGCGACATTGCGTATGCGATGGCCGCAACAGATGTGCGCATTTTGGCGCCGATTCCTGGTAAGTCGGCTGTGGGTGTGGAAGTGCCGAATGAAACACGTCAACTTGTCTCATTAGGTGACTTGATGGGAAGCGCAGAAGCACGCGCCGCTACTCATCCACTCGATGTTGCAGTCGGTAAAGACATCGCAGGTCGTGCGGTGTTTGTGAATCTTGCAGCAACGCCACACATGTTGATTGCAGGTGCAACTGGTGCAGGTAAATCAAGTGGTATCAACTCAATTCTCACCTCACTGCTGATGCGTTCTACACCCGATGATGTGCGCCTCATTCTGATTGACCCCAAGCAAGTAGAAATGGGCCAGTACGCACGTCTGCCTCATTTGCTCACAGCTCCTGTGACAAATCCGAAAAAAGCAGCTAACGCTTTGGGTTGGGCTGTGAAAGAAATGGAACGTCGCTACGACCTTCTTGTGGAAGTAGGTTTCCGCGATATTGGTGGTTACAACGCCGCATTCGACAAAGGTGAAGTGAACGACCCCGATGCGCCTGAGGGCACAAAGATGTATGAACGTTTGCCTTTCATTGTTGTAGTGGTGGACGAATTAAATGACTTGATGATGGTGGCTGCACGCGATGTGGAAGAGTGCATTACGCGTATCGCACAGAAAGCTCGCGCTGTGGGTATTCACCTCATTGTGGCCACTCAGCGACCCAGCGTGAACGTGATCACTGGCGTGATTAAAGCCAATATTCCAGCTCGAATGGCATTTGCTGTAAGTAGCTTGACTGACTCGCGCGTCATCTTGGATCAACCCGGCGCAGAAAAACTGGTGGGCAAAGGCGACATGTTGTTGATGCCCGGCAACACCAACGTGCCGCAGCGTATTCAGGGCTCATGGGTAGATGAAGAAGAGGTGCGCAAAGTAGTTGCACACTGGCGTCGTCAATCTCCCGAGGTTGTTTATGTCTCTGGCATTGAAGGCGAAGAGCAATCATCTGGTGGATCTGTGGGATCCTTTGGTGGCGGCAATTCCCAAGACGATGACTTGATTCGTGCCGCGATGGAAGTAGTGGTGCGCTCTGGCGTGGGCTCTACCTCTTTATTGCAGCGCAAATTGAAAGTGGGCTTTGCTCGCGCGGGTCGCATCATGGATGAACTTGAAGAACGTGGCATCGTGGGCCCCAGTGAGGGCTCTAAGGCTCGCGCCGTGCTAATGAGTGTGGAGGAACTCGAAGCACAGGGGGGCTGACATGTCCGCATCACAACTCACAGAAATTTGTTCGGGATTGAAATTTCCCGAAGGGCCGGTGGCTATGGCTGATGGTTCGGTCATCGTGACAGAAATGTTCGGGGGATGTCTCACACGCGTTGCACCAGATGGAACAAAGTCTCAGGTGGCAAAAATTGATGGCTTACCGAATGGTCTGGCGCTTGGCCCAGATGGTGATCTCTATCTCTGCAATAACGGTGGAGCATTCACGCCACTTGATGTTGATGGAATGTTGTATCCGGGTGAATTCAATCCAGATCTCTACATCGGTGGCCGCATTCAAAAAGTGAACATTGCTACGGGCAAAGTGACCGATCTATATACACAGTGCAATGGCTTGCCGTTGCGGGCACCCAATGACATCGTCTTTGATGCACATGGTGGTTTCTGGTTCACCGATCACGGCTTGCGTCATGGTCGCACCGCAGATCGCACGGGAATTTATTATGCACACGCAGATGGTTCATTTATTGAAGAAGTGGTGTTCCCGGTAGACGCTCCCAATGGCATTGGTTTGTCGCCGTCAGGTGACCGTTTGTACTGGGCCGAAACGCATACGGGGCGTGTCTATCAACGACCAGTCACTGCACCAGGAAAAGTTGCGCCTATAGGTATGGATCTCACTGCTGTGTTGTGTGGCTTGCCGGGCTATCAACTTCTTGATTCATTGGCCGTCGACGGCGATGGAAACGTCTGTGTGGCCACATTGGTCAATGGGGGAATCACTGTCATTGCCCCAGATGGTGAAATTGTGCTCTTTGTGGAGGTGGATGATCGCATCACCACCAACATCTGCTTCGGTGGGCCTAATTATCAAACGGCCTACATCACAGCCTCGAGTACTGGGCGCCTTTTGGCGATGGATTGGCCATTCAAGGGACTCAAACTGCACTGCCACTAGGCTTCAATAAATGGGGCAGCGGTTCTACATAGAAACTTTGGGTTGCCCGAAGAACCAAGTTGATTCTGAGAAAATCGTCGGCACTCTTCTTGCTGATGGTTTAAGCCCCACCGATGACCCCTCGCGTGCTGATGTCATTGTGGTCAATACATGTGCCTTCATTGAAGATGCACGCAGGGAAAGCATTGACACAATGCTCGCCTTGGACGATCAGCGAAAGAAATCATCACGCCTTGTAGTGACTGGGTGTATGGCCGAACGCTACGGTCAAGAACTCGCTGACGCACTTCCTGAAGCAGATCAAATTGCAGGATTTGGTGTGCCCATTCAATTGGGACGCAAACCCATCGCCGTCACAAGTGACGTGCCGAAATTTGATCTCCTGAATCTTCCACGTCCGAAATCTTCGATGCCGTGGGCATATGTGAAAATTGCCGAGGGCTGTGACCGCAATTGTGGGTTCTGCGCCATTCCTGCGTTTCGTGGGCCGCAACGTAGTCGTGATGTGGCATCCATCCTCACCGAGGTAGAACAGACCGAGGCGCGCGAAATTGTGTTAGTCGCACAAGACCTCGCAAGTTATGGAAAAGATCGACCAGAAGAACTTGGTGCTGGATCCATTGTGGAACTCGTACGCCAGGTCTCATCGATGGTGGATTGGGTACGACTGTTGTATCTGTACCCCAGCGATCTATCGGATGAGTTAATTGAGGCAATGCTCGAAACTGGTGTTCCATATTTCGATTTGTCTCTTCAGCATGTGAGCAAAGCCCATTTGCGACGTATGCGTCGTTGGGGAGATAAGGAACGATTCCTCGAACGTATTCAGCGCATCCGTGCGATGTCGCCAGAGGCCACTTTCCGCAGCAACTTCATTGTGGGCTATCCAGGCGAGACCGAAGACGACCATGATCAATTGCTCGAGTTTGTGCAAGAGGCACAACTTGATTGGTGTGGATTCTTTAGCTTTAGCCCAGAAGAGGGAACTCACGCGCTGACTTTGCCTGACCACGTTGAAGAGTCATTGATGAACGAACGTCTTGCTGAATTGCGTGAACTTCAAGATGCCATCACCTCGAGCAAGCGAGATGAATTGCTCGACAAGAAAATCACGGTGTTGGTGGACGAGCCTGGCATTGCACGTTCATTCCGTGAAGCACCCGAGATTGATGGTGTTGTACAGGTACCCGAGTCACTTCAGGTTGGCCAGTTCTATGAGGTCACCGTCGAACAAGTCTTTGGGCCAGATGTCATTGCAGCAACTACGCCGGTGACGCAGTTTAATGGAGTGCGCAGTGGCCGTTGACGAGACCGCAATTGTGACCTGGGCGAACATGGTGACTGTGACCAGAGTATTGGCGTCCCCATTTCTCTTTGCAATGATTCCTGATGATGGGGCTGGTTCCTGGGCTGCAGTCGTGGTGTGGATTGTGTTGTGCAGCAGCGATGGTTTTGATGGCTACCTTGCTCGCCGTCACGGCATCACACGAAGTGGAGCGTTCCTTGACCCTCTCGCGGACAAGATCCTTGTATTGGGTGCAATGTTCACACTGGTGAGTCGTGATGTCCTGTGGATCTTGCCTGTTGTCATCATTGCTGCACGCGAAATCATTGTGAGTCTGTATCGGGTATTTGTAGGTTCAAAAGGGGTGTCGGTGCCTGCAAGCAAGTTGGCAAAAGTGAAGACAGTAAGCCAACAGTTAGCAGTGGGATTTGCTCTTGCACCTTTTGCTATCTCTGATGCACAGTGGACATACATCACATTTCTTTGGATAGCAGTAGTGCTCACACTGTTGAGTGCAGCCCAATATGCATGGCAGGCAGTGAAACGATGACATCGAGTTCTTTTTCAGAATTGACGGCGGCCGAAAGAGCAGCAATTCAGAAAAAGACACTCCGTATTCTCACGATGGGGCAAATCATTGGTGCAGCAGCGCTTGCTGCAGCAGTGACGGTCGGCGCATTTGTGGTGCAAGACATCCTTGGCAGCGAGACCGCTTGGGGTGGTATTGCTACTGCAACAGTCACTACCGGAACAGCCGTCATGGCTCAAGTGCTGTCTCGTTTGATGATTCGAAAAGGGCGCCGACCAGGGCTGCAATTGGGATATTCACTAGCGGCTTTGGGTGCAGTGATTGCTGCCTTAGGCGCAGAGATGAAGAATCTCCCCGTGTTTTTGGTGGGGCTTTTTTTGTTCGGTAACGGTCAAGCCTCAAATTTGCTTGCACGTTATGCCGCCACTGATCTAGCGCGACCCGATGAACGCGCACGCTCTATGAGTCGCATTGTGTTTTCTTCAACCTTTGGTGCAGTGTTTGGTCCTTTATTGATTGCGCCTGCACAGTCAGTGGGTCAAGAGGTATTTGGATTAGCCAAATACACAGGACCGTGGTTGTTCTCCTCAATAGTGCTGTTTTTTGCATTTCTGAACACCGCCTTGCGTTTGCGTCCCGACCCACTTGTTGTCGCTGGCGGCATTCAGGCCAAAGCAGATGGCAAGTTGCCCAGTATTTCTGAGGCACTTGCAATTGTGTTGTCCACAGAAAGAGGTCGCCTCGCTCTCGCATCTATGGTCATCTCACAAGTGACGATGGTGGCTGTCATGACGATGACGCCAGTGCACATGAAGCTGCATGGTCACGAGACAATGAGTCAATATGTCGTCTCATTGCATATCGCAGGCATGTTTGCATTTAGTCCTTTAGTGGGGCGCTACGTCGATAGAAAAGGCACATTGCCTGCAGTGTTGTTAGGGGCCGGAATTCTCGTGGTTTCCACGGTGATGTCAGCACTTAGTGGGGAAGCAGCCGTCATGCTCTTTCCTGCGTTGTGGCTATTAGGTGTGGGGTGGAACTTTGGCCTCATAGGTGGATCGGCGATGTTGATTGAATCGGTCGAGGAAACCAAGCGTGTCACGGTGCAGGGTTCTGCAGATTTGATGATGAGCTTTTGTGGGGGAATGGCCGGGTTGTCCTCGGGCTTCATTCGCAAAGCAGTCGGCTATCACATGCTCTCTAACGCAGCGACTATTGCTGGTGGCTTGTTGTTGGTGGGTGCTTTTTATGCATGGCGCCGCTGGCAGTATCAGACGGTGATTGCATGAGGTGCAATGTTGTTGCAGTGGGTACTGAGTTGCTCTTGGGGCAAATTGTCGACACAAATTCGTCGTATATTGGCGAACAACTCGCCGCTATTGGTATTGCATCGCATCTCCAACTCAAGGTGGGTGACAACTTAGAACGTATTGTCGATGCTTGCGCCACGGCACTACAAGATGCCGACGCGATCATTATGTGTGGTGGACTAGGACCCACCCATGATGATCTCACTCGTGAAGCTATTGCTTCTTTGATGGGAGTTGATCTCGTGCATGATGACGAGATTGCTCGCGTGATTGAAGAGATGTTCGCCATGCGCCAACGACGAATGGCGGCAAACAATCTTCGCCAGGCGCTTGTGCCCCGAGGTGCAAGTGTTATTCCTCAAACGCGAGGTACTGCACCTGGGTTGATCTGTCCGGTGGGGAACAAAGTGATTTATGCAGTCCCCGGTGTACCGCACGAGATGCACGACATGTTGGCGCGAGCAATTTTGCCTGATCTGTTGCAACGAAGTGGTGCCAGCGCAGTGATTGCATCGCGAGTGCTGCGCACCTGGGGAGAATCTGAATCTGCGCTGAACGAACGTCTTGATGATGTGATTAGCGAACTTGATGCTGTGGGCAATCCCACCTTGGCTTTTCTTGCCAGTGGCTGGGAAGGCATCAAAGTTCGCCTCACTGCCAAATCTGATACTTCTGAAACAGCCCATCAATTGCTTGATACTTGGGAGCAACGAGTGCGCGGCGAGATTAACGACATCGTGTTTGGAGTGGATGCAGACACCATGGAGTCGGTTGTGCTTGATCTTCTTCGTACCCATGGCTGGACATTGGGTGTGGCCGAGTCTGTGACGGGTGGACTTATTGGCGGGCGCATCACCAACGTGGCCGGATCATCTGAAGTGTTTCGTGGCGGAGTCATTTCCTATGCCAGTGACATCAAGTTCGATGTTCTGGGTGTGGAGCATGGCCCAGTTGTCTCCGAGCGCGCCGCAATGCAGATGGCACAAGGTGCACGCCGCGTGACGGGTGCTGATGTGGGGCTAGCAGTGACAGGAGTTGCGGGGCCCGATGAACAAGATGGTCAACGAGTGGGAACTCTGTGTATCGGGGTAGCGCTTCCTGATGGAACATCACACGCCACTACTTCTGTGCTCCCTGGTCTGCGTGACCAAATGCGTCAGTTCTCGGTGATCACCGCACTGGACTTTTTGCGTCGTCATTTGTTGACTTTGTGAGGCATTACCGCCTGAGTTTCTCGTGCGCATATGGGTGAATCGGTAGGCTTGGCATCACTAGCCCCCGTAGCTCAGCTGGATAGAGCATCGGACTTCTAATCCGCAGGTCGCATGTTCGAATCATGCCGGGGGCGCCAACTGGGCTCAATCGTGGGTTTTAGCCCTCGAGCCCTTACAATTACAGGGTGATTTTCAAGAAAGATGACATCGTCATCTACCCCCAACACGGCGCATGCAAGGTGAAGGGAATCAAGAAGCAGGACTTCTTCGGAAAGAAAGAGGAGTACCTCATTCTTGAAACCATTATCAACGAGATGACCCTTCGCGTGCCGGTCGCAAAACTGGACGAAGTGGGTGTACGCCCGCCAGTGTCGTCTGATGAACTTGAAGACCTTGTAGCTGTTTTGTCCAAAGCTGATCCGCGCGTGCCCTCTAACTGGTCACGACGATTCAAGAACCACCAAGAAAAGCTCAAGAGCGGCGATGTCTACCAAGTGGCTGAAGTAGTCCGAAACCTTGCCGCACGTAACCGTGATGCCTCATTGTCGGCTGCAGAACGCACCATGTACGAGCGCGCACGCACAAATCTCATCTCTGAAATCCAGCCTGCACTCAAGGTAACAAAAGAGGAAGCGGAAGAGTTTTTGAACAAGGCCCTTGAAAAGGGTGTGCTCAAGCCAGTCAAGGCAGCAAAGAAAAAAGTGGAAGCACCTAAGGCTGACACCGCTGACGATGACGACGTTGACGCCGATCTCGACGACGAGTAGATAACACCAATGGCCCGCGTGGGTTTTTGTGGACTGGGAGTCATGGGCTATCCCATGGCGGGTCACCTGGCGAAATCTGGACATGATGTCGTGGTCTACAACCGCACATCGACACGTGCATTGCAATGGGTGGCAGAACATGGTGGGCATGCGTTGCCAAGCCCCAAAGAAGTAGCAGCAGAGTCCGACGTTGTATTTCTTTGTGTGGGCAATGATGACGATGTGCGTCAGGTGATGTTGTCCGATGATGGAATTCTCGAAGGTGCAGTTTCATCTTTGGTCGTGGTGGATCACACCACAACGTCTGCTCAATTGGCGCGAGACATGTTCGAATCTTCATCGGCATTTGAAGTCAACTACATCGATGCGCCAGTATCAGGTGGTCAAAAAGGCGCTGAGAGCGGCGCGTTGTCAGTGATGTGTGGCTCTATTGATCAGAAATCCTTTGATGCAGTAACTCCCATCATTTCTGCATATGCGCGCGCATGTGTGCGCATGGGTGGTGTGGGCTCGGGACAGCTCACCAAGATGGTGAATCAAATCATGATTGCTGGCGTACTTGAAGGAATGAGTGAGGGATTAGCTTTCGCACAGAACTCTGGCCTAGATCTTCATGCGGTTGTAGATGTCATCTCGCAAGGCGCAGCGCACAGTTGGCAGCTAGAGAATCGTGGCCACACCATGGCAGATGGTGAGTTCAATTTTGGATTTGCAGTCGAATGGATGGTGAAAGACCTGCGCTACTGCATTGAGGAAGCTCATCGCATCGGATCTAACATCCCCATGACTGAGATGGTGGCAAAGATGTATGAGGATTTGGTAGAGGTTGGCGACGGTCGCCTAGATACAAGCAGCCTTATTCGGCGCGTGCAGAACCACTAAGCGATTCACGGTTTTTAGTCTTTAGGCCGATGTTGCCTGCTGCACAGTTGCAGTAAAGACATCGAGTACGTGATCAATCTGTTGATCCGTAATCACAAGCGGCGGGCAGAACGCAATGACGCCGGGAATGGCGCGTGCAATCACACCACTGCGGATCATTTGATCACGAATAACTGTGGCATCGAGTCCTTCGGGTAGCTTTCCTGCCCAAATGGCACCTGCTCCGCGGTATCCCGTCAAAGTGCCATCATCAGTCAATGCGCGTAGTCCATCTTCAATGCGTGCACCTACATGTTGCGCACGTGGAACAAGATTTTCACGCTCCATTATCTCGATGTTCTTCAATGCTGCTGCGCACACACTGGCATGACCTGAATAGGTATAACCCGTGCGCAAAAAGAATTGTGGATCGCTAAGAAGCGCATCGTTGACCTGCGGACCACAAATAACTCCGCCAAGTGGTTGATAGCCGCTCGTGACACCCTTGGCAAAAGTCAACATGTCGGGAACCACGTTGTAATAGTGAGCCCCAAACCAAGTGCCGAGTCGACCAAAGCCGGTAATGACTTCGTCAAAAATGAGGTAGGCACCATGTGCATCACAGAGGCGGCGCAACTGCGTGAGGTATTCAGAACTTGATGGCCACACGCCTCCTGCGCCTTGGACAGGCTCTGCGATGATGGCCGCGATATTGCCTGCGTGTTGTTCACATGCGAGCGACATTGCCTCAATATCGTCAGCATCAACTTGGATGACGCCTTCGAGAAGTTGGCCGTAACCAATCTTGTTGAGAGGTAATCCTTGGGCACTCGTGCCGCCATAGTTTGTGCCGTGATATCCGCGGTCGCGCGTGATGATCACGCTGCGTTCGGGGTGACCTGATTGAATCTGTGCTGTGCGGGCCAATTTCATTGCGGTATCAATGGCTTCTGACCCGCTGCCACACAAGAACACTCGCGCATCGTCGATGGGACTTAATGTTGCAATTTTTTCAGCGGTTGCATCGGCCAGAGGATTCGTAAATGGGTCGAAGGTGGAGTAGGTCTCCAGGGTGGACATCTGGCGAGCTACTGCATCGGCCATTTCTTTGCGACCATGGCCAATTTGGCAGTACCACAAGCTTCCGATGGCGTCGATGTATTCCTTGCCGGCATTGTCCCACAATGTGGCCATGTCTCCACGCACGATGTTGATGAATGCCTCGTTCGATGGTTTTGCGAACGAATGAAGGAAACGACCGGGCATGAATAAACCTTATGCGCTGGGCGTCTAGATGCGCTCGATGATTGTGGCTGTTCCCATTCCACCACCAGTGCACATGGTGACGAGGCCTGTGGAGAGATCGCGGCGCTCCATTTCGTCAATGAGGGTGCCAATCAACATTGCCCCAGTTGCACCAATGGGATGGCCAAGCGCCATTGCGCCACCATTCACGTTGACCTTCTGGGGGTCGACACCTGTGTCCTTGAGGAATTTCAACACAACAGAGGCAAATGCTTCGTTGACTTCAAAGAGATCAATGTCACCAAAGGTCATTCCCGCCTTTTTCAGAACACGCTCTGCTGCAGGCCCAGGTGTTGTCAACATAATCACGGGCTCTGTTCCTGCCACTGCAGTCATCACAATGCGTGCACGTGGCTTGAGCCCATGTGCCTTGGCGTAATCAGGTGAGGTCACCAACACAGCCGCTGCACCATCGACAACGCCCGAGGAGTTTCCACCGTGGTGAACATGGTTGATTGCGTTGATGTGGGGGTAGGCCTTAAGTGCAGTCTGATCGATGGACAAACCATTGGGATCTTTTTTGTAGGCACCCATCTGTTCAAAACTGGGCGAGAGTTTCGCCAAATCCGCCATCGTGGTTCCTGGTCGAGGATGTTCATCGACGGCAAGTGCAAGGGAGCCGTCATCGTGAAAGATGGGTATCAATGATTTTTCAAATCGACCTTCTTGTATGGCCACTGCTGCACGTGCTTGGCTTTCTGCCGCAAGTGCATCACAATCTTGACGACTGAAGCCTTCGATGGTGGCAATTAAGTCTGCAGAGATTCCCTGGGGCACCATGTCGAACTGGGCACGCAGATGCGCATTGTTTGCTGTGAATCCATCTACATGCATCGGCGAGGGGCGCGACATTGATTCCACGCCACCGGCAACTACGACATCTTGCATTCCTGACAACACGCCCATAGCAGCGAAGTTGACGGCTTGTTGGCCAGAGCCACAGAATCGATTCAAGGTCACTCCAGGTGCATCGAGTGACCAACCTGCATCGAGGGCGGCCATGCGTGCAATGTCCATGGAGTGATCTCCGCTTCCTGCGCCACAACCCATCACTACATCGTCCACGTCGGCGGTATTTAGACCGTAACGATCGGCGAGACCATTGAGTACTTGGGCCAAGATGCGCTGGGGATGCACGTTGTGCAATGCGCCCGACTCTTTCCCTTTTCCTCGTGGGGACCTCACAGCATCAATAATCCACGCTTCGTGTTCCATATTTCCTCCGCAGGTGAGTGGTCGATACTTGTGATACGACCTGTGGTGAGTAAACCTTATGGCACCCCAGACGGGGCCAAATCATTGGGGGACCACATGCACCAATTCGACACATTGCACCTTGAGGTTTCGGGCTCGGTGGGCACCATGCAGTTACATCGGCCCGAGCGACTCAATGCTTTGTCGCGCCAGACACTAAAAGACCTTGCAGATGCTGCCACATGGTGGAATACCCAACGAGATGTCAAAGTTGTGGTCGTCTCGGGGGCGGGGAGTTCTTTTTCTGCTGGATTTGACCTAGGTGATTTTGCCTCGAGCGATCCAGACGTGACGCCACGCGATAGTGCAGACCTAGGTCGCATCATGGCTGAGTCGGTGACGGGAATGAATGCACTTACGATTGCCGCAATCCACGGTCACTGTGTAGGCGGTGGAGTGGTGTTGGCGGCTAGTTGCGATATTCGTGTTGCAGCTAGCGATGCTCTGTTTCGCATTCCTGAAGTTGATTTGGGGATTCCTCTGGCCTGGGGTGGCATTCCGCGATTGGTACGCGAACTTGGTCCGGCCGTGACGAAAGAGTTGGTGTTGACATGTCGCGCCTTTGGTCCCGATGAAGCATTGAGTCTTCGATTCATCAATACCGTTGTGGACAGATCCGAGCTAGATACTCATGTGTATGCACTTGCTGAGTCGCTTGCGGCAAAACCGGGCTATGCATTGCGTACTACTAAGCAACAAGTAAATGCAGTGACTGAGGAAATGATTGGTACAGGACGTAGCGCAGCCGATGCTGATGCACTTGTATTTGCCACATACGACCCAGAGAGTCGTGCTGCGAGTGCTGCGTATCTGGCATCCAAAAAGAAGTAGTAGTTCCCTCTAGGGTGGCCGTATGACAAAAGTATTCGTACACGGAAACCCAGAGACTTCTGCAATTTGGGGACCTCTTGTTGCGGCACTCAAGGAACGTGGCATCGATGACATTGTGTTGCTCTCTCCGCCTGGATTTGGTTCTCCAGTTCCCAAAGATTGGACAGCAACGGTGCAGGAATATCGCAATTGGTTGGTGAGCGAGCTAGAAAAAATTGGTGGCGAGATTGATCTCGTCGGCCATGACTGGGGTGCAGGGCACGTGTTTTCGGTTCTCGCACACCGACCTGAATTAGTGCGTACATGGGCAGCAGATTGCGTCGGGTTGTTGCACCCCGACTATGTGTGGCATGACGCGGCCCTTGGTTGGCAAACACCAGAAATAGGTGAGCAGATTGTGGCTGCGATGGTTGCCATGGAGGAAGACGTTTTTGCAGATTCATTTGTGCAACTGGGAATGACCAATGCCATCGCTCGTGAAGTCAAACTTTTCATTAATGAAGAGATGGGCTCATGTGTTTTGGGGTTATATCGAGATGCAGCACAACCGGCGATGTCGCGTTTGGGCGAGCGCCTTATTGTGAATCGTCCATCACATGGTCTGGTGATTGTTGCCGATGAGGACCATTTTGCGGGAACAGTACCGATGATGGAAGAGATGGCAGAAGTGCTACAGGCAGACGTTGCACGTATTGCACAATGCGGTCATTGGTGGATGATCCAAAATCCCGATGCTGCAGCGCAACACCTTGTGCGCCACTGGTCTCAATAAATCAACTGCGTGCGTATGCGTGCACTATCGGTGCAAGTTCTTCTGGCGTCGCACCATGCATAATCACGCCGTCGCATCCCAATTCGAATTGTCCTCGAACGGCTGCCGCGCATTGTTCAGGTGTGCCCTGAGCAGAAGGTGCAAGCCACTCTTCGGGAATTAATGGGGCAACGCGTTCAAGATCTTCAGTGGTGCCCTTGGCATCAAGTGCTCCAGGAAATGAACGAACAAATTCATCTTCACGAAAACGTTTTAATACCGCAGGATCCCAATTGTTAGTGCGCACCATGAGGTCTCCATAGGCCTGGAGATATGTAGCAAGTCGCCCGACAGTTTTCTTCAGGCGCAAGGCGGGATCAATGTGATCGCCGATGGTGGCAAAACAGGACCACACCTTGACATCGTCTGGATTGCGACCAGCCTCGAGTGCTGATTGTTTGACGGTTTTCACGGCACGTGCTGTTGTTTCGTCGGTAAAAAATGTATGCAAAATGACATTGTCGTATGTTCGCCCTGCCATCTGCAGAGTCTTTTCTCCAAAGACGGTGATGCTCAAGGGAATATCGAGTCGAAATTCTGGATCAAGACGAAGTACTGGGTAAGTGCCAGTGAGATCAGACCAATTCATGACTGTGTCGCCGTTCCATAGTCGTCGCATCAGAATCGCGAACTGTTCAAGAGATTCTGTGGTTGCCATGGGCATGCCGTATGCACGAAACATTGCTTCAATACCGCGACCAAGACCAAGACTGAACCGTCCCTCTGACAGGAGGTGCAATGTGGAGGCCCAAGAAGCAGTCACAAGGGGATGACGTGTGGTGTGGTTGGTGGCTGCAGTGATGACCGAGATGTTGCGTGTGGCGCCAAGCGCTGCCCCGGTAAGTGCTCCAGCTTCTTTCATGTTGAATCGTTCGGAGATAAATGCGGTTCCCAGGCCAAGTTCTTCTGCGAGAGCAAGTTCATCGAGCATGTCGCGGGGAGAGCGCGGAGCACCTGCGAGTGTGTAAAAACCAAGTTCGGGATACGCCGGTGATGTTGCCATGATGTGACAGTACATCGTCTACCCTCATGGTGTCGGCCTCGTACACGAGTTGCTAAGTGGGGAATCTATGAATCGTATTGAGATTGAAAAGAAGCTGAACGAGGATCGGGCATGGTTGATTGACACGTATGCCCAATTGAGTCACGCCCAATTGTTCAGCGATCTCACTCCCAGCGAGCATGACCCATCGAATTATTGGTCAGCATTGGATCATCTGGCTCACCTCGCCCTGATTGAAAGAAATTTCGCAGCCATGATTCGCCGCCATGTTGCAGGACATGGCAATCCGGTTGGGCTTATTGCTGATGATTCAGGTGCGCCGCGCACGCGTGCAGACATCATGGCTTTGGTGCATGCGATGACAGAAGAATGGCAACGTGAGCATCATGGAAAGACATTGAGTGAGGTAGTCGCCCTTGGGGCCAGTGCACGTGCTATCACTTTGCAATTACTCAGCGAACTCACTGATGAACAATTGGAAGAAGTGTTGCCGGGGGCACCATGGGCCGACGGAACCATTGGTGGTGTGCTGGCAGCAAACGCAGAACATGGACGAATGCATTGGAAGTGGGCAAAAGATGCTGGCGTACTTGGAATAGAGAAATAGGGAATAGGTACATCGTGTCTGAACGCAACACACCAGACAGCCCAGATGAGGTGGGGCTCCTAGAAGGCATTGCAACTACGCGCGCCATTCGTCGTTATTTGCCAGAGCCAATTCCCGAGGAACATCTTCGTGACATTTTGTTCGCGGCGACTCGTGCACCAAGTGGTTCAAACCGACAGCCATTTCGATTCATGGTCTTTACTGATTCCGAAAAATCCCGCGAAGTCAAGAGTCTGATTGCTCGAGGCGCACAACAGCTATGGAATAACAAACGCACTGCTGATGGTTATGAACAAGGTTCGGGCGTGCAAGATGATTCCCCTAAAGCACGCATGGCTCGCACAATGCAGCAGTATGTAGACAATTTCGCCTCAGTTCCTGTTCTGGTGCTTGCATGTTTGGAGCGCTATCGCGCACCTACTCCCACCGAAGGTGCATCGGTGTATCCGGCATGCCAGAACATTCTTCTTGCCGCACGTGCCTTGGGATACGGAGGGGTACTGACTGGTTTTCAGTCCTATGTGGAACAAGATCTTCGTACGATGTTGGACATTCCTGAATCAGTGTTCTTAGCAGCCACTTTGACGTTGGGTAAACCAATGGGCAATCACGGACCAGTGCGGCGAGTACCTATGAATGAATTGGTCTACGGCGATACATGGGGCAAGGGAGCCAGTTGGGCAATTGATCCCGCTGGGACTGCGACCTTGAAGGGTCGTTTCACCTAGTGTCGTGAGTGAAATTCATCTTTGAGGAGGGGCTATGAGCCACGACATGACTGTGCAAAATCTTTTTTCAGTGAAGGGCAAAGTTGCGCTTGTCACTGGTGGTTCTCGTGGCATTGGAGAGATGATCGCGGCTGGACTACTGGCAAATGGTGCCAAGGTGTACATCTCATCTCGCAAGGCACAAGCCTGTGACGAAGCAGCACAGCGCCTCATGGCGAACTATGGGGGCGAATGTATTTCACTTCCGGCAAACGTTGCCGAGTTAGACGGTATTGATGCATTGGTGGCAGAAATAACTCGCCGCGAAAGTCATCTCGACATTCTCATCAACAATGCCGGGGTTTCTTGGGGTGCGCCTATTGAAGAATTTCCTGAAGTGGGTTGGGACAAAGTTATGGATACCAACGTCAAGGGGGTGTTCTTTTTGACGCAACGTCTTTTGCCTTTGTTGACAGCACGAGCATCTAACGAAGATCCTTCGCGCGTGGTGAACATTGGTTCTATCGACGGAATTGGAACCCCATCTTTCGAAACCTATTCCTATGGCCCATCAAAAGCGGCTGTGCATTCATTGACAAAAGTTCTTGCGGTGAAATTGCGTTCACGCAACATATTGGTGAATGCAATTGCTCCAGGACCATTTCCCACATGGATGTTGTCTACTGGTGTGGGCACCGGTGGTGACGTGGATGGAACCGACTGGAACGCTGTGGGCAGCCTGAACCCCAGTAAGCGAGTGGGAACACCCGAAGACATTGCCGGATTGGCAATCTTCCTGTGTTCACGCGCAGGCGCTTTCACTGTGGGGGAAGTTATTACATGCGATGGTGGCTCACTGCTCAAGTAAACCACCTAGTCTTTGGGTCATGTCGCGCACATCGTTTGATCTCATCACCATTGACACTCCTCGCACCGATTTTCTTGGCGAGTTCTACGCAAGTGTGCTCGGTCTGCAGGAGAGCGAACGTGAGGATGGGGATCGTTGGATCGTGTTCTCTGATGCCAGTGGAGTAAGGCGATTGGGTTTCCAACGCGGTGCGCACAAAAGCGGCTGTGTGCATCTTGACTTTTCTTGTGAAGTAGAAGATTTTGATGTCGAGCGATCACGGATTCTGTCCCTTGGCGCGACCGAGACGCGAGAGCCGCGAGTTGAGTCCTACGGGCGGATTGCTAACTTCGCAGATCCTGACGGCAATTTGTTTGATTTGTGCGCATATAACAAATGAGGGGCCGCCCAGACGGGCGACCCCT
>WLGS01000150.1 GCA_009703125.1 Actinomycetota bacterium | reverse complement strand
GTCAGCCGGAATTCCACTCACGGTGATGTTGTCGCCGGCAAAACCGGGCGCAATGGGATGTCCTTGTGCACGAAGTGCATCAATTGCATCTGTTGACCACACGCATAGTGCTTGCCAAGGCCGACCATGGTGCACACGAGATGACTGCACATCACCATCGACTCCCTTCCATCCGATCTGGGCGGTGTCAATGGGCTTTTTCGGTAGTCCTTTGGAGGCATGAATGTGTGCGACAACTCCTGTGTGTTCTTGGCTGAGCAATCGCATTGTGGGGAAAAATCTCCATGCAGCAGCAAGTAGTGCTTCTACTTGTCCATCGGTGAGCGTGTCGTACTTGGCAACGAGTGCAGTGGTGACGGCTGCAAAAGCTGCATCAACGTTTTCCAATGGAGGTAATGCAATACCGCCCAACGAGGAGATCTCTGCAAGAAAACCACGAGTACCTGCAAGCCAGCCTTCGGGGATCTGTGATTCGTGTGTGTAGTACGACCAAATTTCATCCAGCATTGAAATTGTCTTGAGTGCATCTTGTGCGCTGTAGATGTAGTTGCCCACAGTGATGGATGCACGCCTTGTCATGTGTAGAGCCTACGCTCATAGCAATGGCTCATCCCGAACCCACACTGGACATTGAACGATCGCTGTTCGCCGATGGTGTGCGTGTAGTGGCAGGCATGGATGAAGTGGGCAGAGGTGCAATTGCGGGGCCGGTCACCATTGGCATAGTTGCTGTGAACAGCGATGTTGCCGAGATGCCTGTGGGGTTGCGCGACTCAAAACTTATGACACCCAAACGCAGAGAAGCGATGGTGACGACTGCGCAAGAGTGGTCTCTTGCGTGGGCAACTGGTTCTGCAACCGCTCAAGAGATTGACGCCTTCGGCATTATGTCTGGGCTTGGTTTAGCGGCCAGTCGCGCATTACAGGCGCTGGGCATTCAGCCCGATGTGATCATTCTCGATGGCAATACATCTTTCTTGTTGGAAGAAGAGCACGGACCACGCGTGGTGACACGAGTGAAGGCCGATCAAGATGTGGCCTGCGTGGCAGCAGCAAGCGTGATTGCAAAAGTAGAACGTGATGCCCTGATGGCGCAACTGCATGAGCAATTTCCGCACTACGGATGGTCATCCAACAAGGGGTATGGCGCCAAGGTGCACACCGATGCCATCGCTACCCACGGACTATGCGATTTTCATCGCAAGTCCTGGAATCTTTTGCGCTAGTCGCATCTCAATGATACGACACGAGGTTTAGGAAACCTTGATGTCCTTGAAAGGTGAACGTGAGTCGATGCCTGGCTCTTTGGGAAGTCCAAGTACTCGTTCGCCCACAATGTTGCGCATCACTTCGTCAGAACCGCCAGCAATACGCAGACCTGGTGTTCCCAACACGAAGTTTGCCCATGCGAAGGTTCCCCATTCGCCAGAGTCAGCAATCAGTTTTGGTCCCAATACATGTGAGAGGAACTTAACGAGACGTGCTTGATTGTTCACCAACACCATCTTGCCGATGGAGCCCTCTGGTCCGGGCAACTGGCCAGCTTTTGCTTTTGCAGTGGTGCGTGCTGCGTTCATGCCTGCAATGCGGTAGTTCATCACAATGTCGGCGAGCTCATGGCGGATGATGGGATCGTTTTCCAATCCGTAATGCTTCACCATTGCAATGACGCGAGTGAGCAAGTTGTTGTCACCTGAGTTATTGGTGCCAATAGATGCGCGCTCGTTCATCAACGTGGTGAGTGCAACGTTCCAGCCGTTATTCACATCACCCAAGCGCATGTTGTCTTTCACGCGTACTTCGTTGAAGAAGATTTCATTGAAGCTTGCGCCGCCAGTCATTTGCTTGAGGGGGCGCACTTCAACGTTGGGGTCTTTGAAATCAATAATGAATGCAGTGAGACCCTTGTGCTTGGGGAGGTCCCAATCTGTGCGGGTCATGATTTCGCCAATGTCTGAATAATGTGCGCCAGTGGTCCACACTTTTTGTCCGGTTATGACCCACTCGTCGCCATCTTTGACGGCTTTGGTGGTCAGTGATGCAAGGTCGGAACCTGCACCTGGTTCAGAGAACAACTGCGACGCAATCATTTCGCCGCGCCACAATTTGCGCACGTACATGTCGCGTGCTTCTTGTGAACCGTGATCCAAGATGGTGGGTGTCACCATTCCCAAACTGATAGCGAATGCGCTTTGATCGGGAACGCGATAGGTGGATTCCATTTGGCTGTAGAGACGATCGTAGGAAGGTGGCAATTCACGTCCGCCGTATTCCTTGGGTCCGGTAATCCAGCCAAAACCCGCATCGAATTTCTTTTGGCGCCACTGTTTTGCTTCTTCAGCATTTTGCGCTTCTTGTTCGCGATCTTTTTCGCGATAGAAATTGTCGGATCCTTCGCCCCACACAAAAGCTTTTTCCACAGGGCGCTTTTCCGCGTGTGCTTCTAAGAACGCACGAGCTTCTTGTTCGAACTGCTCAATGGTGATATCGGCCATGGTGTATTTCCCCTGTGTGGGACCCTTGCAGGTCAGATTTGGTTATTCGGTACGGTATCGGGCGCACGATTAGTAAGCGAAGCCGAGCCGAGATTGGCTAGCGTGACATATATGGGTCAGCCAGTCGCAGTAGAACAAAAAGTCGGTACCGGGTCAGCGGTCGTTCGATTTGAGACCAACCGGTCCCTAACAGGAATGGGCCACGAGCGCTTCACAAGCGTGGCCGAGGCCAAGGGCACCCGCCCAGCCGCTGTTGTGGCACGTCGATTGCTCGAATCTGGCCAAGTGGTGTGGGTCCATGTATATGGCAACATCGTGACCGCCGAGCTTTCTCCCGGCGCATCCCAGTCTGGTCTTCACGACATCGTGCGCGATTTGTACCAATACTGGAAGCCAGGCATGACTCCGCCAAGCCTTGAAGAATTACTCGCTCAGATGCCCGCCGATGCTGCGCCCGCTGCGGCTGCTCCTGCTGCAGATGGTGCCGCCAGTGGTCTTGATCCCCGAGTGCCAGCTCACTTGTGGGAGCGCAGCCGCCTAGGCCGCGAGCGCTGGGCTGCCAAGCAGGGTTAATCAATGAGGGGATAGCCCCTTGTAACTAGCGAACATGTGTTCGCTATGGTGAGGCGGTGACCTCACAGC
>WLGS01000015.1 GCA_009703125.1 Actinomycetota bacterium | reverse complement strand
GAACAGAACGCACTGCACCGCAACCGCAAGGAAGGCCAGTGGGACAGGTGCAATTTCCCGACTCCGAGTGCGCATTACTTCTTTTACGATGCGATCTTCACCAGAGTGATACGACAAAACCGCAAGGCGTGCGCCCGGTTGCAGTAAGTCAATGACATCTCGTAGTGCCAAAGCCAGAATTTGCAACTCAGCATTGACCTCGATGCGAATTGCTTGGAAGGTTCGTTTGGCTGGGTGCCCACCACGTCGACGTGCGGGTGCGGGAATCGCAGCCACAACCACTTCAGCTAATTGTGTTGTGGATGAAATCGGTCGCGACGCGATGATTGCATCCGCGATTCGTACAGCAAAGCGCTCATCTGCATTGTCTCGCAAGAGAGTGATTAATTGCTCGCGGCTGAACTGATTCACCACATCATGCGCACTCAATGCACGTGTTTGATCCATCCGCATATCCAACGGAGCATCAAATCGATAGGAGAATCCCCGATCAGATACATCGAACTGATGTGAGGAAACTCCGAGATCAAAGAGGGCCCCGGCCAACGAACCGAGACCCTCTTGCTGGACGATCGTTGCGACAGCATCAAAGCGGGCGTGCCGGAGGGTCGCACGTCCACTAACTCCTGCCTCTGTAAGAACTTGCGTAGATGCCGTGAGGGCTTGAGTGTCTTGATCAATTCCCAAAAGACGGATATGAGGATGAGCTACGAGTAAAGGGCAACTATGCCCTGCCCCACCCAATGTGGCATCGAGAAAAACTCCCTGATCAAGTGCATCAAAGACATCCATGATCTCGACCAACATCACTGGCTCATGCGAAAACGCGGCAGTCATCGTGGGCCACCTTCGGCGATCCTCGGTCCCTGGCAGTTCCCCGGATGAACAATGCCGCCCGGATTTATCCCCGGTACGCGCGCGATGACAGCAGGCGGAGTGAGAGCTAACCACCGTGCCATCCGGAAAACTGCCAGAGATCGACGACCCCTGACCGAAAGAAGAAGTAGGTAGAGCATGCGCAATCACGCGTCCGCTCCAGCGATTTTTTCGGTACCCGCACTGATATTGCGCTCGTGACGCTCAGGCTCCCAAATTTCCACGCGATCAAATGAACCAGCCACCACCACTTTGGAGCCAAGAGCTAACCCTGCGTACTCGCGAAGTTTTTCTTCCAAATTGACGCGGCCTTGGGCGTCAATGGTGACCTCGATGGTGTTAGCTGCCAAAGCACGTTGTTGACTGCGATCCATCTCTCCAGTGCGAACTTTTTCGAGCATGTCACTGGCATCGCGTTCAAAGGCTTCAGCAGTCATCACGTCGATGCACTTGTCGCGGCCGAATGCGAGATAACAGCGGGGTTCAAGGCGCGGGCGAAATGCAGCAGGAAGAGCGAGACGACCCTTGGGGTCGAGCTGTCGCTCATGCACTCCTACAAACACTGCCTCCGCCTTTCAGGGGAAGATCTCCGCCTTGCCCTGCGTCACACCCTAATCCCCACTATTCCCCACTGTCAACCACTTATCACCATTTTTCTCCACAAAGCTCCCCCCAGACCCCCACAGACCCAAAAAAGGACATGGCAATCCCCCCGGGGTCTGGCCATGAAAATGCCGTGATCCGGCAGAAAGGCGTTTTAGATACGCACGTGTGTGAGTGCCGCGATGAGTGCGTCGGTCATCTCTTCGGCAGTGATGTCAACTGTGGCAACGGGCAATGTACGCACCCTCTGTGCAACCTCTGATGAGGTCAAGCAATGTGCCCAGTCCTCGGGATTCCATTTCCTGTAGAGAACGCATTGAAACCGAGCACCCTCACGAGTGCGACGCTGACTGATTCCCACCACTTTTGATGTACCGGCAAAGACCTCACCAGGCGAGGTACTGGCGAAACACACCGCGCGCCCGTCTTGACCCACCACAAATTCATTTCGATATACCGATGTTGTGAGCCATGGGGCCAATGCTTCAACAAACACTTCACCTAGCCACAACATTGAGGTGGAAACGTCGTCATTCCACAACACGTCATCACGAGGAATGGTGATGTCGCACCAGATTGATGTATCGGGATGCACGTACACCACTCCGCCTCCGCTTCGACGGCGCACTATGTCAATTCCTTGTGTCGATGCCAATGCAGAATCAACATCGCCCTCATTCTGTGTGGAACCCAAAATGAGTGCTGGCGCAGACACTACGCATGACCACACTGCACGATCCATTGCAAGATCAAGCGAGTGAAAATCTGCTGCAGAACCACGCCAGATATGGCTCTTCCATTCTTCGTTAGCTAATGACATGGGAAAACTTGTAATGACTCAACTTGCCTGAGCAAGGAATGGTTTCCACTCGTCAGGAACGCGCTGCACAGCAAAAGTGATCCAGGACAATTCCCGCGGAGCACGAGGCAACGTCGATAGACGCATGCCCGCTTCATCAGGCGTGCGGTCACGTTTGCGCAAGTTGCAGCTTCGACATGCTGCAATGACGTTCTCCCACACGTTTTGTCCACCGCGAGATCGAGGCATCACGTGATCGATACTGTCAGCTGCTTGACCGCAATAGCCACACGTGTGGTTATCTCGAGCAAACACTGCTCGTCGCGACATTGCCGTGTGTCGGTGATAGGGAACTTTGACCACATAGCGCAATCGAATGACCGCAGGCGACGAGATACTGAGTCGTTCGGAATGAATTGTTGTGCCATCGTCGGCCACTACGTCGGCTTTTTCCAAAAGAACTAAACAAATTGCGCGCCGAGCAGACACCACACTGAGCGGTTCGTACGTTGCATTAAGTACGAGCGCGCTCCTCATCTCTATCTCACCAACGCCGACCGTCGACGCACACGCAGGGCCAAAGAGACATTCACGATTCGCGATTCCATTGCTTGCACCACTCCAGATATTTCACCACATCGGCGGCTTCAATTTTGGAGCGAGAGGACTCAAGGTCGCCCCCGTACTGGGTGACGAGACGAAACTCTAAATAATCAGCACGTGGCACTGGAAGAAACGGTGAATGTTTCCACCAATGTCGAGGAGTCATCCGGACAACCTGACGCACAGCCGTCCACCACAGACTGGGTCGCATCAGCACGTGCGTTGCGACCTTGACAAAACCCATGAGAACTAATCGCGTGGAAACTTCACGCGAGGCTTTGGCATGCGTTGGGCCAAATCCTGCACACCGGCGCGACCAATAAGACGTAACTGCCGCTCGATCACAAGCGCAAACAACAACATTCCGATGAATGCTCCGAAAGCAACGAGGTAATGAATCTGCAGTGTGGCAACTACACCCACCAAGCAGGCCACCATTCCTAACAATGACCACCACACACGCTTGGCGGAGTGCCGGTAGAGACCCGACGATGACACCGCAGAAGCGAACTTCTCGTCTGCGCTGAGTTGGTCTTCAATCTCGCGAAGAATTCTTTGTTCGTCATCTGACAATGGCACGGTGAGATTTTCGCACTGAATGAGCCAAAACACAATTCAGATAGCCACATTTCATACCTAAGTGACTTTTAATCCTCCGCCAGAGGTCCGAAGCGGCGTTGACCAGGGGCGATGGCACCCAAACTGCTGGCGGGACCAATCATTCCCTCGCCGAACTTTTCGATGATGGAATCCACGGCCTTGCTTGCGGGCAACCACTGCTCTTCAATCTCGGCAGGACTTGTGTTGTCGACATCAAACAATGTGGGAGCCGACGAAGATCCTTGCATCAGTTTCTGCGCATGGACCCCCAGCAAACGCACTCCTTGTGTGCAATCCAAAGACCCCAAGAGGGGTTCAAGTGCGGCCACCATTGATGGCCCCGTGGTCAGTGCAGCCGACGAGGTGACGGACCGAGTCACTGTTTCAAATGAGGAAAACTTCACTTTCAACATCAATGTCCCGGCCGCCACATCTGCTTCTCGAGTTCGACGGGCTACCGATTCACACAAACGCACCAAATGTGGACGTAATTCTTCGACAGAAAAAACATCTCGGGCGAATGTCTCTTCGTTACCAATTGATTTTGCAACTCGTTCAGGTTCTACTGGGCGTTCATCTATTCCATGTGCAAGCGCGTGTAGGTGACGTCCATGAGCATTGCCCACAGCCCGACACAACACTTCAACATCGACATCGGCAAGATCGCCCACACTGTGAATCCCTAGACGATCTAACTTGGCCAAAGTTGCAGGCCCTACGCCCCAAAGACTTTTCACTGGCATCGGAAGAAGAAATTCCAATTCACCACCAGGAAGTATTTGATACACACCAAAACCTGGCTCAATTCCGTTAGGGCGAGCCTTTGGCTTCGCAAACTCCGATGCCATTTTTGCAAGAAACTTATTAGGGGCAATACCGACTGTGCATGGCAACTGAGTGTGTTCGGCCACAGCTCTTCGTAAATCAGCAGCGATTGTGGGTGCATCTCCCAGTAGAGACTGTGCTCCGGTGACATCGAGAAATGCTTCATCAACAGAAATTGACTCCACGAGAGGAGTGAACATTTCAAAAATCTCCCGCAGTCGATGACTCATCTCTAAGTAGTGATCCATATCGGGCGGTAGAAACACAGCGTTAGGACACAAGCGCATTGCCATCGCCGATGACATCGCAGAGTAGACACCGAATTGTCGCGCCTCGTACGAGGCTGCCGATACAACACCGCGTCCGCCCGTGCCGCCGACCACCACAGGTTTGCCCCGCAATTCTGGTTGACGCAACAGTTCCACCGACACATAAAAAGCATTCATATCGATATGCAGAATCGACCGAGGTGAAGGCATCTCTAGTGACGCTACTGCACTAAGCGTATGGTGCGCCTACGATAGGGGCGTGTCCACACAACCCGACTCCCTCTCCGCACTCCCCTCTACAACCGCACGCATTCTTGCATTCATCGCAATTTTGGTGGGCGGCCTTGCGGGAGGCTTAATTGGTTTTGCATTGGTAGATGTGCAATGCACTGGCGATTGTGGGCTACCACTTTCTTTAGGAATCATTGTGGGATCCATCGTCTCGGCCGGAGGCACGGCAATTGTTGCAGTGCTCGGGTTGCGCGCATTAGGTGAGTGGCGAGAGATCTCGGACAACTAGTGAGTTCCCAAGTTCTCCACACAGATCTTCGATCTATAGCTGAACAACTTGCACGTCAAGCCGGAGACATGGCTTTGGCTGGTCGCAAAAGCGGCGCGGTATCTGCCGAGACCAAATCTTCCCCCACCGACATGGTGACCCAATTTGATCGCGCCAGCGAAGCGATGATTACTACAGGGCTTCATGAGTTGCGTCCGCTTGATGCCATCATCGGTGAAGAAGGCGCATCAAAAACAGGAACATCGGGAATCACTTGGCACATCGACCCCATTGATGGCACATCAAATTTTTATTTTGATATCCCTATGTGGGCAGTCTCTATTGGGGCAGCCGATGCCCACGGACCACTTGTAGGTGCGGTGTATGCACCTGCGTTGGGTGAAATGTTCACTGCGGCACGCGGTCAAGGTGCCACATGCAACGGCGCGCCCATTACCTGTCGCGAGAACACTGTGCTTACTGATGCACTTGTGTGTACGGGATACAGCTATCGCATCCACGAACGTATGCAACATGCGCAAAGGGTTGCCCACATGATGACCGAAATCCGAGACATTCGACGTTGTGGTGCAGCAGCAATTGATTTATGTTTTGTCGCCAGCGGAAGATACGACGCCTACTTCGAAGAACACCTTCATTCTTGGGACTTAGTCGCTGGACAAATCATTGCAACTGAAGCTGGTGCAGTGGTGACCGATTTTGCGGGAGGAGTTGTGACTCCCCGACAAGTACTTGCCGCTTCCCCTGGCATCCAACGCGCACTCATTGACCTCATCGCTCACAGCACGAAAGACGAGTAAGCAACATGGGAGTAGTTCTTGCACTCGACGCCGGAACAACTGGTGTGCGCACACGCGCAGTATTCGACGATGGGCGCGACTCTATTGCGAGTTATCGCGAGTTTCCGCAGTACTTTCCCCAACCAGGTTGGGTGGAACACGATGCCGAGGAGATTTGGAGTGCACTAGTTGAGACCATGGTCGAAGTGGCACAAAAAATCACTGAACCCATTGCAGCAATTGGCATTACCAATCAGCGGGAAACAGTTCTTGCGTGGAGCCAACGCACGGGTCGCCCATTTGGCAATGCCATCGTGTGGCAAGACCGCCGCACTGCACCTCACTGCGAAGAACTGCTCCCCCATCTTGATCTCGTGCGCCGCACGACGGGCCTAGTTCTCGATCCGTACTTCTCGGGCACAAAAGCTTCTTGGCTCTTGCAGCACCACGACACCGGTTCCATCGACGACGTGCGCATTGGAACCATTGACACTTGGATCGTGTGGAAACTCTCCGGAGGCCAGTCGTTTGTTACCGATGCAAGCAACGCCAGCAGAACCATGCTCTTTGACATCACGAAGATGCGTTGGAGCGAAGAGATGTGTGCATTGTTGGGTGTCCCCATCTCCACGCTTGCTGAGGTGCGCCCCACAAGTAGCCGTCTTGGCGTGACTCAAGATGTAACTGGTGTGCCCAATGGAATTCCGATTTCATCAGTTGTAGGAGATCAACAAGCTGCTCTGTTCGGACAAATGTGCACCGAAGTGGGCATGGCCAAAAACACCTACGGCACGGGAAGTTTTGTCTTGTTCAACGTGGGATCAACCTGCCCACAACCCACCGAGGGAATGTTGACCACTGTGGCATGGGACCTGGGCCATGGTGCACCCACATATGCACTAGAGGGATCAATCTTTGTGACGGGTGCTGCGGTGCAATGGCTGCGTGACGGATTAGGAATCATTACCCAGTCATCAGAGATAGGTCCACTTGCCGCCAGTGTTCCCGATTCTGCAGGTGTGTATTTTGTTCCCGCCTTCACAGGTCTTGGTAGCCCTTGGTGGGATCCTTATGCTCGCGGCACCATTGTGGGAATTACACGCGGAACAACACGAGCACACATTGCACGTGCAGTACTTGATGCCATGGTGTTTCACACTCGTGACATCATCGATGCAATGACGACAGCAGGTGGAGTCTCACTGAAAGAACTTCGGGTAGACGGCGGCGCTTCGGTAATGAGCGAGATGCTGCAACGACAGGCAAATGAACTACAGGTTCCCGTGCTGCGCCCCACAGATCACGAAACCACAGCACTAGGTGCGGCCTATCTCGCAGGTCTTGCAGAAGGTGTGTGGTCCTCGCTCGATGAAGTACAACAAATGTGGAAACTCGACCTTCGATGCACACCACAAGAACCTTCGGGCAATCACCCACAATGGTTGCGTGCCGTAGAGCGTGCGCAACACTGGGCGAGCGATACCACTAACGAATAGGTGCACGCTCAGCGCGCGAGTTGGCCAGCAAACACTGCCGAACCAATGGCACCTGCATATTCGCCCAACTGCGCCGGCTCTACTCGTGGATGTGGTCGCCATTTCGATGAATACAACGCCTCACCAAAACATGTGCGTACTCGGTCAAAGTGTTGATCAAGCGATGTGACTACTCCACCACCCAACACAATGACTTCCGGATCACACACATTGGTGAGACTGGCTAGACCCACCACAATCCATTCAATAAAGGTGTCCACCACCTGTGCGGCAAATGAATCACCGTTGTTGAATCGTGCAAAAAGTTCCTCACCCGATAGACCACCGCTGAGCCACGTCAACGCTGAACCCGATGCGTATCGTTCCCAACATCCTCGACGGCCACAAGGACATTCCACGCCATCGCGCTCCACAGTCATATGACCAATCTCGCCCGCGAAACCATGAGCACCGCGTTGTAGTTGCCCACCCATCACTACGCCGCCACCGATACCTGTTCCCAAAGTGACGATCAGTGCATCGTCGGCACCACGAGCAGCACCATTGCGCCACTCACCAAATGCAGCCATAGTGGCATCGTTTTCCACACTGACTGCGTTGCCAATGCGGTCACGCAATTGTGGACCCACCTCGATGTTGTAGGCCCCTTGCATATTGGGTGATGCACGAATCACTCCCTCTGGACTGATCAGTCCAGGCACTCCAATACCCAATGCACCATCGGCACCAAGTTCTGCATAGATTTCCCACAACTGGTCAACAAGTTGGTCTGCATGTGGAGTGGGCCGTCGCACCTCTCTCACTACTTTGCCGGTGTCGTCAAGAGCAACGCCCAGACACTTTGTGCCCCCGACATCGATTCCAATGCGAATCACGACTCGGCGCGTGCCTTTAATTCCTTAATGGCCTCGACAAGAATGCGAGCCTCGGCGCGTCGCTTCACAAATCCAGGCAACGGCACAACAAGTTCAATGTCGAGTTCGTAGAACACTTGAGTTCCACCGTCTACTTCAACAAATGAATACGCACCATTGAGTGCACGCATGATGTCGCCTTCCACCAAATGCCATGACAGACGCGAAGGCGACTCTGAATAGTCGTACTCCAACATGTATCGCGTACTGCGACCTAATGCCGATGCGCGATACTCCACTTGAAGTGGGCGACCTTGATCGTCGCGCGAACGCACGACAGCTTCTTTGACGTCCTTTGCCCATTCGGGGTAACGCTCAAAATCAAGAACAATTTCCACACAGGTACTCATCGGTGCGTGGATATGCGTGGTTTGGGCGGCGCGATCAGTCATGTCCAACATCTTGCCCGCTCGCGGGGCCCTCATCGGGCACCCCTTCAATTTTCGTGTCCCGTCGGGGACGGAAAGAACCGTAAAAAGCTCCCCACAGCCCGTTGAGACCCAGACCCAACATCGGCACGAGAATGCCGTACGCCAAGGTGCTGCCAGGCTCCCCATTGGTGGATGAACGCACACTTGCGGTGGCGATACTGACCACCACCTGTACGGCCAACAAACCATTCATTATTCGAGCAACAGATTTTGGTGCGCACTTGTCCACCAAGAAATACAAAGATGACACTGCAATGTTGTCCACGCGGCTACGTTGCACTGCTGTCCAATAGCCCCACAAAAAAACAATCACTCCAGCGGCGAAACACCCCAGGGCAATACCTGCCGCAATGTTCTTCCACGGATCATCAAAAACCACTGCCGCCACTATTGCTGAGATCACAAATAATGCAGTAAGTAACGCATTCGCTCTAATGATGCCGCGTCCATTCATATCGTTCATTGTGGCCCGACCTTGAGTACTTGACCTAAACGGCGCCCCAACACGTCATAGTTGAACTCAGTTACGGCACGTTCTCGTGATGCACTGGCCATAGATGCCCTCAAAGTGTCATCATCCAAAATTGTGCTGATGCGCGCTGCAAGTCCTGCAACATCGGTGGGATCCTCCATCACAAATCCCGTCACAGAGTCAAGAACAGCCTCGGCTGCACCGCCACTGTCTCCCGCAATCTGTGGCACACCACACGCTGCTGCTTCCACAAAGACGATCCCAAATCCTTCTTGTTCTAGTCCACCCCATCGATTGCGGCACATCATGGAGAACACATCAACACAGCCATACAGTCTCGGAAGATCCTCATGTGGAACTCGGCCAAGAAACTCAACCGGTGCCTGCACTTCTTGTGCAATTTTTTTCAACCGATCCTCGTCGCGCCCAGTACTTGCAATCACAAGTTTGAGGCGAGGTCGATGTGGGGCAAGAAGTGCAACAGCGCGAATCAACACATCGAATCCTTTGCGTGGCACTAGCCGACTAATACCCAAGACAATTTCTGCATCGTCGTGCCAACCGAAATGTCGGCGAGTTTCTTGGCGTTCGATCGCTGTGAGAGGAACAAAGCGATCTGTGTCCACGCCGGGTGGAATGATGGTGTGTTCCAGCATCTTGCCTGCTGCATGTATGCCCTCTCGGGCCGGGTATCCACCGGCAGCAATCACATGCTCTGCTCCGCGAAGTACACGACCAAGCACTTGTTTCGATATGGGAATACGTCCAGGCACAGTGACCTCAGCACCGTGCAACACCACCATGTAGGGCAATTTCAACATCGGCCCCACAAGACCTAAAGGCAATGCGGGATCCAAGACAACAAAGTCAGCACCGAAATCTTTTGCAAGTTCATTGATGCGCTGCACCATCCACGGATGAGGAAGCAAGACTGGTTCGTTAGTGCGCTCAATACGAAAGCTTTGCGCAGCATCGAACTGAGCCGCATCACTATGGGGACTTGTCAGTACTGCAAAAGAATCTGGCGGTAATCGCCGCCACCATTCCCACAACAAAGATTGAATCCCACCGATTTTCGGCGGAAAATCATTAGTGACAAGTAGGTGCTTCATAAATCGTCTCGCAGGGCCGGCAAATCTGCCAATTCATCTTGCACCATTTGGTCGGGATCATCAAAGAAAAGATACGACGACAGCCCCAGTCGCGCTGCGGCCCATGTGGCATGCGCACGCAAAATGCCGTTGTCGTGCGAGAGATACCTACGCAATGTCTCCACAACGCCCACATCATTTGGATGACCAATATTGCCCAACACAATCAACAAATTGCGTCGCACCCACGTCATGTCTCGATGATCGACATACCAACCTTCGCACGCCTGATTCAAGGCAGTGTCCCCCATGGACAACCAATCAAGAACACCCACAGTCGTTGTCACGGAAGAAGGAGCTGTCATCACGCCCGCTTTTTTTGTGGGTGGACATACTGTTTGGCAGTCATCACATCCATAAATACGTGCACCTAATGCGGCTCGATACTCACGTGTAAAGACACCTGGTTTCTGGAGAAGCCAAGACAAACAGCGATGCGCATCAATAACACCTGCATCAACAATTGCACCCGTAGGACATGCCGGCACACAACGAGTGCATGTACCGCAACCATCGGCAACCACCGACGCCACAGGCAGTTGTGCAGTCGTCACAATGCATCCCAAAACAAACATGCTTCCCTTGCCAGGAATCAGGATGTTTGCATTGCGGCCAAACCAACCCAACCCTGCCAGGTATGCCACTTCGCGATCAACGATGGAGTTGTCATCTGCAAACACAGTGGCACGATGACCATCACGACGAAGTTGCGAGGCCACCACATTGAGTGACGCTTTGAGATGGCCATAGTGATCATCCCATGCATAACGCGCAATATGTGCGCGAAGAGGTGACCGTTCTTCATCGGATTCCTCAACATCGAGTGGTGCATATGCGTACGACCTTGCGCCCACAATGATGGAATGCGCACCTTCAACAAGAAGCGCGGGATTAGTGGAACGCTCTGGTCGCAAAAAAGTGAACTTCATGGTGTTCACCAAATCACGTTCAATACGTTCTTCAATCTGAGTGCGAGCGCGTGAAAGTACCTCTGCCTTGGCCACACCTAGGGCATCGAGTCCCCCGTGGAGACCAAGTGTGTGTAACTGCTGCCAGTACTCATCGCCGCCAGGGGCGTCGGCGGCGACAACTTTGGGATTCTTAGGAACAGATTTAGCTGACCGCACGATGCCGAAGCGTAGGCACCAAACCGGCCTGAGCGAGCAAACGAATTTCTCTCAGCTCATCAAGGCTCAAAATAACGGCTCCAGAGTCGACCGGCTCGCACAGAACACTCATCATGCAATCGCCACACGCCTCGGTGTCGCGCATAACACAGGTGTCACATGAGATGACAAGAACTGGTTGGTCGGAGTGGGTGCTTACTGGCTGGGTTTCCATACCAGTGACGATGCCACAGGGGTGTGGCAACGTGCTTCACACGATGACGGCGCCGGTGGTATCGAGGTGCAGAACCTTGGTATGGCCCGAACCAGGCAAGGCAGCAGCGATGACATCGGCCTGAGACGGTGAGCACATGAGGGCAACCGTAGGCCCAGAGCCAGACAACCACCCGCACCATGCACCAGCCTGAAGACCTGCATCAAGTGCTTCTTTGCACGCCGGTGAGGAAGCGAATCGAATGTCTTGGTGAATGCGATCTTGGGTGGCCTCTTTCAATAAGTCCACATCACCGGTCTGAAATGCGGTGACCAACATTGCGGTCCTTGAGATATTGAACACTGCATCAGCTAACGCAATGGTGGAGCCAATCTTGCCTCGAGATTCATTTGTGGAAGTGGAAAAATCTGGCACCCACATCACAAACACCGCATCACATGCCAAGGTCACAGGGACAACAAGTTCCCCACTCACAATCACAATTCCTCCATACACCGATGGAGCCACATTGTCGGGATGGCCTTCAAGTTCGGTGCCAATGCGCAATGCCTGAGACGAAGATTGTGACCATGACGCACCTTGGCTTTGCACCTCGGCTGCAATGATTCCACCGACTCGTACCGCGCCGCTAAATCCCATTCCACGAGCCATAGGTATGGAGTTTTTTACCCACACTCGACCACTGCCTCCTGCACGCACGAAGGCCACTTGTGCCGGATGCGTATCATCCGCAGACAGTGCGCCCTCTGGCATCGATGACTCATCAATCACACCCACTTCGGCATACATCGATAAGGCAAGACCTAAAGCGTCAAAGCCAGGCCCGAGATTGGCTGATGTGGCAGGAATACGCACAATCATGATGATGCTTCCATGCGTTGTGCTTCCCTTGTACTGACGGCAATGACTGCATCAAGTAATTTCTGAGCAGCTCCAGAGTCAAGTGTGGCACGAACTGTGGCGATGCCCTCACTGATATCTGAGACCACACCACTCAACATCAATGCACAACCTGCATTCAACGACACAATGTCGCGCACTGGGCCTGTCTGCCCAGCAAACACTGCACGAAGTGTTGCCACGTTCATCGCAGCATCACCGCCCACAATCTCAGATACATCTGCGCGTGCGATTCCAAAGTCAGCCGCATCAACGGTGATCATGGAAATCTTTCCGTTACTCACGTCGCACACAGTGTTGGGCCCTGAAAGTGAAAGTTCATCAAGCCCACCATGGCCATGGACAATCCATGCGCGCGAGACCTTGCGAGAGAGCAATACATGGGCCATGTTCTCCATGAATTGTGGTTGAGCCACACCCACCAACATTGCACTAATCGGTGCGGGGTTTGCCATGGGCCCCAGAAGATTAAAAGCCGTGGGAACGCCAATTTCACGACGCGTGGGTCCAACATGGCGAAATGCAGGGTGAAATTGCGAAGCAAGACAGAAGCCAAAGCCCACCTCTTCGACACATGCCTGTACACCTTGAGCATCTAATCCAATTGCGACACCTGCTGCCTCCAACACATCGGCAGATCCACATGCAGACGATGAGGCACGGTTTCCGTGCTTGCACACAGGCACACCTGCTGCAGCAACTACGAGTGCAGACATAGTGGAGATGTTCACCGAATTGCTCTTGTCACCGCCTGTACCGACAATGTCAATTGCACGCCGAGCAACATCTTCTGAGAGCGACACTGTCACGCTTGCATCACGCACTGCACGCAACATTGCTTGAAGCTCATGTGCCGTCTCACCTTTGGCGCGCAGTGCGACAAGAAAGGCAGCCATCTGCGCAGATGTAGCAGCACCTTCTAATATTTGGCTCACGGCTGCATGTGCGGTGACATCATCAAGGTCCACACGTTCCAACAACCGACCCACGATTGTGGGCCAGCCCAAGAACGCTTCAGAATCTGTCATGCATTAAGTATCTACGCCGAGCGACGGCGTTGACGAATAATTCGTCGCCTTTCCCTCTCGGTCAATCCACCCCAGACGCCATCTCGCTCACGTACCGCAAGTGCATATTCCAGACACGACACACGCACTGAGCATTCAGCGCAAATAGATTTCGCCTCATCGGCGTGATCATCGGACTCCGGGAAGAACACTGCAGGATCAAGTCCGTTGCAGGCTCCACGATTTCTCCAGGTCATATCTGCTCGTGACATCGGATCCCCCCTCGATGTCGGGGAACTCCCCCTACGGCGCACATCGTATGTGCCCTGCGTCACAGAAGTCCAGTTCATCTATGAGATTTTTCCCCGCTCGCCTCTCCCATGCATTGAAGGGATGATCGGGCTCCTGTGGCCCCTATGGCTGGGCGAGGACTTCTAGGGGATGGCGCACCTGTCGATGTAGTTGACCCGTCAGCAAGAGATTGGTGAGACAACTTTCGCTCACTATCTCTGCCCCGCCGATGCCGCCCAGAAGACCCGACACTTGAGCGATTAAGCCCGACACCTCATCGGTGCGTTCCTTGCCCAACCCCCACACAGTTTCTGCGACCGAACCATGGGGAATCACCTGCACATCCCAGCCGCATTTCTCCAATACATCGCGTAATTGTGTGTCATCACGGCGTGATGCCGTGGATGATTGCAACAAGACCAGAGAGGTGTTGAGTGGTTGCCGTTGAAAGGCAGTGTTGCCCGCAGGAATCTCTACTTGGGCCAAAAACTGCCACGGATCTTGAAGGTGTGCAATGACATCAACCACAGAAGGGTCATCGCTGAAAGTTGCATAGTGTTCACGCATCACGTGAAGACAACCTGGTTGCCCCACCACAATGGGTCGACCATGTTCTATTGATGCACGAAATGCCCGCACATTCCTGGCCACAATGCGACGGAACCGCTTGATGTTTCCGTTGTAGAGATCTGGGGCACCACAACAGTTGTGTTCTTTTCCGCGCACACACTTTGCTCCCACTTGTGTAAAAACCTTTTGCGTGGCTACACCCACTTCGGGCGCATATGCGTCAATAACGCACGTAGGGAAAAAAGAGACTTCATGCGTTTCACTCGTTAACGCTCGGCGGGAAGAATCTTGCTTCTGCACAGAATCCCGCCGCAACAACAACGCCGGCGCATGATCTGTGACATACCGCAACAACTGTGCTCCAAAAAATCGAAACGGTTGACTCCACGACATATGCGTTGCACTTCTCGCCAAGACATCTTCAGTTGTTTGTTGGCGCAAGGTCAAGAAACTGTTCTTGCGCAACATCGCCCGATGCCGAACAACGAGTGCAGGAAAGTTGACTGCCTCGCCTGCGGGAGCATCTACATGGGGACAATGCGAGACACACTGGGTGCATTGGTGACACAGCTGCACAATGTCGTCTTGTTGGGTGGGGGTCAGCAGCGCCGCATCTCGATCCACGCAATTGTCAATGCTGGTCACCAAAAGTGGAAATACTGAACACGTGTTGAGGCATTTCTGGCACGACATACATACATCGAAGACTCGCGCAGTTTCGTGACGTGTCGCCATCTCGTCGAGATAGTCGGCCCTGCGAGGCTCATAGGAAGTTCCCATAGATTCCTCGCGACCATAACAACTCCCCCCTTCGGTCAACAACTAGCCAGGCATGAAAAGAGGTGTTCAACCCATGGCCCCTGCCTTGCTCCCCATAGGCTGAATCACAATGTCCACATCACATGCTTTTCACCGTGCAACTTCACTACAACGGCTCGCCCAAGACGATTTCGATGTTGTGGTCATCGGAGGCGGTATCACTGGAGCCGGTGCGGTCCTTGATGCAGCCTCACGCGGGCTCAAAGTTGCCCTTGTTGAACGCGATGACTTTGCATCCGGAACGTCGTCAAAATCTTCGAAGTTGGTGCATGGAGGCTTGCGTTATCTACAACAAGGCGATGTGCGCCTTGTGTATCAAGCACTGCGCGAGAGAAAACGACTGCGACGAAATGCACCACACCTCGTCAAGGTGTTGCCATTCATGATTCCGATCTTGACCAAAGACGGTGTGGTCTCCAAAAAGATTGCACGCGCACTTGGGTCCGCGATGTGGATGTATGACATCACGGGGGGTTGGCGAATTGGGAAAATCCATCGCCGACTCTCAGCCAAAAAAGCATTCGCACATTTACCCACCATGCCTCGAGAAAAATTGGCTTCTGCGTATCTGTATTTTGATGCCGAAGCAGACGATGCACGCTTGGTAGTGGCAGTGTTGCAAACGGCAGCAGAACGCGGAGCAGTGATTGCAAATCGTTGCTCAGTGTCGTCCATAGATTCCACATCAACCACTTCTCATACCCTCACCGTTGTAGACACATTGACTGGGCAACCCTTCACAGTGCGTACCCGCTCCATCATCAATGCAACGGGCGTGTGGGCAGACGATATTCGTGCGCTGGATGAAAAAGTTCATCCCGACACAATTCGACCTGCAAAAGGCGTACACCTCACTGTCCCATGGGAAAAGGTGCGTAACGATATTGCTGTTGTTATTCCTGTGCCACGTGACCGTCGAAGTTTGTTTGTAGTGCCTTGGATTCCAAATGGTGATGGAACCTACCGATTCACCTACATCGGCACCACTGACACCGACTACACCGGCCCTGTCAACGATCCACAGTGCACAAAAGACGACATTGATTATGTATTGGCTGCTCTCAATGCCAGCATCACCACGGGAGTCACCACCGATGACGTCACTGGGGTATGGAGTGGATTGCGTCCACTCGTCAAGAGCGACGCGGCAACCACAGGACGCACTGCCGATCTCAGTCGTCGCCACAAAGTGGTGGCCTCGGCACAAGGAATTGTCACGGTGACAGGAGGAAAGCTCACGACATACCGCGAAATGGCCGAAGATGCAGTCGACGAAGTATGTCGATTACTAAATGTCAAAAAGTCAAGTAAGACAAAGACACTTTCTCTTCATGGTGCTCGCCACTCGCGCCCATCAAGTCATCCCCAGGATGCGCACCTTCATTCGCGTTTCGGGAACCAATCAAGTGTTCTTAAAAAGATGATGGAACAAGACCCTTCGCTTGCCAAGGAACTTGTACCTGGTCTCCCCTACCTTCGTTGTGAAGCCGTGTACGCCGTGACGCATGAAATGGCTGTGTCCGTGGACGATGTACTGACACGACGCACACGCGCACGACTTCTTGATCGTCGCGCATGTGTTGCAGTTGTGCGAGATGTGGCGTCACTTATCGGGCCACACCTGGGATGGGATGACGCGACAAAAGAAGCAAGCATCGCCCAATTCATGGATGAATGTGCGCGCGAAGATGCCGCAGCCATGGTCACAGAAGCCGAATTCATCGCGTCTCATTCATAAAAGGAAAATCCGTGTCACTTCACTCGTTCAACACCCAGCCCACTGAACCCATTGAGTTGGGTGGTGACCCGAGCAATACAACGGCACGATTCGCCTCACAACTCATCACCGTCACCGAGGCACAACGCGTTGCACTTGAAGCCATCTGTCCCACGACGCAAGATGTCTCTGATCGAGTGCAACACGGTCGCGACTGGTGGCCGTTGTCTTTGGCATGGTCATTGAACAATGAAGTGCCACAGATTCCCTCTGTGGTGTGCCGGCCCACATCAACTGCACAAGTATCCGAACTGTTGCAGTACTGCAATGCACATTCCATCCCAGTCACAGCATCAGGTGGGCGAAGTGGAGTATGTGGCGCTGCAATTCCTCTTCATGGTGGCGTCTCTCTCGATCTCACAGCAATGCAAGGAATTGAATCAGTCGATGCAATCTCTGGCGTCATCGAAGTTCTCGCAGGAACATTTGGCCCAGATCTAGAAGACGCAGCACGTACTCATGGACTCACCATTGGTCACTATCCACAATCTTTTGCATTGGCCACAGTGGGTGGATGGGTGGCATGTCGCGGCGCGGGGCAATACTCCACTCGCTACGGAAAAATTGAAGACATGGTGCATGCACTTGAAGTCGTTCTTGCAGACGGAACGGTGTTACGCACCGGTGGTGCTCCTGCGGGAGCCGTGGGTCCAGATCTCAATCAAGTGTTTCTTGGAAGCGAAGGAACTCTTGGCATCATCACGCGCATCTGGTTGCGGGCACATCCACTTCCTGAAGTTGAACGTCGTGGTGCGTATGTATTCGACACGTTGAGCGATGGCTTTGAAGCCTGTCGGCGCATCATTCGTGCAGGCGCCACTCCGGCGGTGTTGCGCTTATACGACGGTGCAGAAAGCAAGCGTTCACATGGCGGCAATGGCACCAATGCCACATTGCTGGTACTTGATGAAGGGCATGAAGCCTTGATCGATGCCACGATGAGCATCGTGCATGATGTAGCCCTTTCCATGGGTGCACAGATCGCAGATGTCGATCTTGTGGAGAAGTGGACTCATCACCGCAATGACACCAGTGGGCTTCAAGCACTTACTCGCAAAGGGTTTGTTGTAGACACTATGGAAATAGCTGTGAATTGGGCCCAATGCGACAACGTTGTGGAAGCCGTGGAAAGTGCAATGTTGGCAGTGCCTCATGCGCGTGCTGCCACCTGCCATCTCTCCCACAGCTACATCGAAGGCGCGTGTTTGTATTTCACATTTGCAGCAACTCCACCTGCCGAAGAATTTGAAGCGACGTACCTTGCAATGTGGGAAGCGGGACAACGCGCAGCATTAACAGCCGGAGCAAATCTGTCGCATCATCACGGCGTGGGCTTCAGCCGCGCCCAGTTCATGCAACAAGCGTTAGGTAGTGGCCTCGACGTTCTACGTGCAATGAAGACATCACTTGATCCACGTGGAATCTTGAATCCAGGAAAACTTGGATTATGAAAACACTGGTCCTCGATATCGGTACAAGTGGTCTTCGCGCAGCGATTGTTCACCCCGATGGCTCGTTGAGCGACCTTCACTACGAAAGTTTTCCACCTCATTCACCTGCGCCTGGATTAGTGGAATTTGATGCATCCGCAATGTATGAAGCGGTACATCGCGTCGCATGCAAAGCACTCGAGCAACATGACGTCACCGCAGTAGGTCTGACATGTCAACGTGCATCAACAATTGTGTGGCGCGCCTCCACAGGTCAACCTGTGGGACCAGGACTGGGATGGCAAGATCTTCGCACCGTAGGTGAATGCATCATGATGCGCCACACCCATGGAATTGCTGTGGCCCCCAATCAGACAGCAACAAAGGCGTCGTGGATTCTCAAAAATCTGCTCAACGACGATGAACGCCACAGCAACGACATCCTCATCGGCACCGTTGATACATGGCTCGTCTGGAAACTCACGCGCGGTGCAGCCCACGTCACCGACCACACCAATGCAGCCGTAACTGGATTAACTGTTGCGTCTGGAATTCAGTGGGATGAGACCACATGTGCTGCGTTCGACATTTTGCCAACGCAACTACCTCGCATTGTCGACACCATGGGTTTCATCGCCGACGCAAGCGACCTACCAGGCACGCCTCCGTTAATGGCAATTGCAGGAGACCAACAAGCATCGCTGGTCGGCCAAGGATGCATTACACCAGGTCAAGCAAAAATCACATTTGGCACGGGCGGAATGCTCGATGTCTATGTGGGTGAACACACCCCCACTCAATCCAGTCGTAGCAGTGCAGGCACCTTCCCTATCGTGGCGTTTAGTCGCGACCAACAACTCCATTACGGAACCGAAGCCATCATGTTGTCGGCTGGGTCCAACATTGAATGGCTGTGTCACGACATGGGCCTTATCGCTACACCAGAGGAATCCGATGCGATAGCGGCAAGTTGTGCATCAAGCGATGGCGTGATGTACGTGCCGGCACTCGTGGGGCTGGGAACCCCCTATTGGGACTACGGCGCACGTGGTTCATTGTTCGGCATCACACGTGGGACAACTCGAGCACATATCGTGCGCGCAGTTCTTGAAGGCATCGCACATCGCGGCGCAGACCTGGTGGAAGCCGCCGAAGCCGACAGTGCACTCACCATCGGGGAACTACGCATCGATGGCGGAATGAGCCGCAATGCCACCTTTGTCCAATCTCTTGCTAATGCCAGCAACCGCCCAGTCAAGGTCTCGGCACACGCCGAAGCCACCACATTGGGGGCGGGGTTCCTCGCAGGTGCGGCAAGTGGACAATGGTCACATCTCAATGAGGCGATTTCCACTCTTCAATGGGCCAAAAGCGTTGATCCATTAGGAAACAGCGAACTCGGGCGGCAACAATGGGCAGAGGCGATTTCCAGGTCTCGATCCTGGATACCTGACCTTTCCGCGCTGGACTTCTAGTGTTGGGGGGCGAGATTTCGCCACGATGAAAAAGGATGACTCGAGTGGAACAGATTCAATCGCAATCCCCTGATACGCCAGCGGCATCGCGTCGCCAACTGATTGCTTCCCTCATTGCAGGTGGGGCCATCGTTGCTGCTTCGCCCGTGTTCGCACGTGGTGCCTCTGCGGCCACATCAGATATTCCCAAGAACGATGAGCGTGACAACCCCACGCTGAACGCCGCTCTTGAGCGTGAATCACGAATGGTTGCCACATATGCACTCGCCGTTGCAGCAACCACCAACCAAGACGACAAAGCTGCATTGCTTCTCATTCACGACAACCACGTTGCGTATGTCGATGCCCTGCGCGGCTATCTCGCAACCGAAGCACAGGCCCCATCGAGTCAACCTTTGGCAAGTCCTTCAGGGTCTTTTAGCTCCGTCGCATCATTGTTGTCTGGGCTCGAAGATGAAACCGCCACGATTCACACCAACAGCATCGCTGGACTCGTAGGGATCAATGCTGCATCACTCATTGCGTCCATCATCACCGTCGAAGCCCGCCAATCTGCAGCACTTGCATTGGTGTCGGGCGTTAGCCCACAAGCAGCCGCTCGAGTCTGAGCCAGGAAGGGATCATCATGACTCACCAGAAAAACTCCCCCATTTCCCGCCGCACACTTCTGCGCTCAGGTGGCGCCGTAGTTGCCTCGGGTGTCGTACTCGCCGCATGTGGCGGCAGCACAGGCAACCCAGTCACCCGTATTGGTGAACAGCCAGAGAGCGAACCATTGAGCGATGCAAAAGTCGACGATGTCGTTCTGCTTCGTACCGCGCAATCGGTAGAGAAAATGGTTGCTGACATTTTGAGCGACTCTCGCATCACCAGTGTCTTGTCAGGTGAGAAAGCGACCCTTGTGGCTGCTTTCGCCGTTGCACATCAGCGCCATGTCTCCAACATTGCACCACTTGTCACCTCACGAGGTGGCGAACCGGTGAACGAGGCAAATGCAAAGTTGATGACTGCGTATGGCAATACAGTTCTCGACCTCATTGGAGAGAGCAAAGAGCAAGAAGACGCCTTGACGGCAGTGCTGGGACTTGAGACTTTGGTCGCTGCCACCTACCAATACTCATTGTCGCTCACCGTCGAACCTGCTCTTCGCGCCGACATGATGCGTCTAGGTGCACAATCTTCACGACACGCCGCAGTGTTAGCACAGCTAAAGAACCCCGGTACGAAAGGCTTTGCCCCCGGCACAGACGAGGAAGGTAACCCCACTGTGGCGACACTTCCCACCGCTTTTGGTGCATTGAACTCGGTACAGATCGCAATTGGCCCGCCCAACGAAGTGGGATTGCGCACCAACGTCTTAATGGATACGCCAAGCCTCAATAGTCTTCTGTACGTTTCCTAATACGTACCTATTCTTTTCTCTCAGGCAACGAAGTCTGATGCGTTGCCTACACTGAGACGCGACGGTGAGTCGTTCGGGTGACCGCGGCATAGAAATGTGCTGAGGAAAGTCGGGGCTTCACAGAGCAGAATGCTGGCGAGAGCCAGGTTGGGGCGACCTGACGGAAAGTGCAACAGAGAGTAAACCGCCGATGGGTGTTCACACACCACAGGTAAGGGTGAAACGGTGCGGTAAGAGCGCACCAGCGCATAGAGCGATGTATGCGGCTTGGTAAACCCCATTTGAAGCAAGACCAAGCAGGAGGAGGGCTGCTCGCCCGCCGAAAGGCAACCTCCGGGTAGGTCGCATAGAGGGATGGTCACCACTTGTCTATGACAAGTACAGAACCCCGCTTACAGAATGACTCACCGTCCCCTTACAGGGTTAAAGCAGATGAGCTACTTCATTCATGCTCAGCACAGAAAGACCACGTGCGGTCACTGCGATGCGACAAATTGATGCTCGGTCAAGATGAAACCGCCATGTCACATGTGCATCAACATCGAGCGCCCATGTGACTGCACATTTGATGGGTGAGACATGACTCACCACAACCACATCACGCTCTTGTGCGTCATTGCGCAACTGTTCCAATGCAGGCTTTACTCGCTGTTCTAGTTCCACGAGTGACTCGCCTCCAGGTGGTCGAAACATAGGGTCGTTTCGCCACTGCGCCCACTGCACCTGATCCACGTCACTCATTGCGCGCCCGTCCCATTGGCCATAATCAAGCTCTATAAATCGGGGATCAATCTCGACATCATTGGAAATTGCCTGAGCAGTTTGTACCGCGCGCAGCAATGGACTGGCGATAATCCGCGCATGAGGAAAGTTCTGTCTGATGTGGGCGCCCGTGCGCATCGCTTGAAGTCGGCCGTCATCATCAAGAGGTAAATCCATACGTCCCTGCAGCAAGCCGCCTGCATTTGCCGATGTTTGTCCATGACGGACAAGAATCAACATTTGCCCACCTCAACATCGGTTCCACCAAGTAGTTGGCCAGTACGAATGAAACGTTGACGCACGTGGCGATGAGAAAAAGAGTTCTTCTGCCACAACCACCACAACATTGCAATGCCCGCAATTTCGAGCGGAATGTTCCACTGCATGCGATCAAGTGCGGGAACATTTACTGGTCCGATATCAACACCAGCAAGTGGCCACCAAAATAACGACGTGTTGTTGAAGACGCCATCAAACACGAGATGCAAGAACATCCCAATCGGAAGCGCCAACCAGCGCCGTCTTCCCTCAGAACCTCTACGACGGATCAGCACCACAAGCACAAGCACCAAGACGCTCGTAAGAAGCGAATGCATAATCCACGCTCCACCTGTGGGGTAATCCACAAGATCAGGCAGTAGTGCACCTAGTGCGAGAACTCGATAATCGAATCGTGCGTCACGGAAGACAAACCAGACCGTGAGGGCCGCGGTACCGAGGAACCAAAAGAACATTGCTTCAGGCTATGCAATGACGCTATTCAACCACACGAACAGTGGGAGGAATTCCCTTCACACAGTCATAGATGTATGTGTTCATAGGGTCTACTCCCACGATGGGTGTGAGTGGATTCAGGTCAGTGGGAGCAATTGTTGTTCCAGGGTCAACAATGCGCACCACAGGACCCACAGGGACAGTTGTGGCGGGCACAGTAATGCCAGGAACAACTGGTGCCCCAGGCACGGTTGCCACTGTTGTTGTGGGCGCAAGTGTGGTTGTAGTGGTGCTTGTGGTTGATGTGGGCACCACTGTGTTCACTGTTCCCGTAGCGGCCCGTGGAAGCTTTCCTGCAACAAGTTGTGCCGTGCAGTCCACACCCGGGAGATAGAGACGCATCGGATTTCTTTGCGGTGCGACAGGAATATCCCAGTCCAATGCAGGAAGGCCAACATGTGCCTGATCCATAAAGGCTTTCCAGATGCGTGCCGGATACGTACCTCCAGTTACTCGCGGCACTCCATCGCGTCGGAACTCAGGCACATTCACCATCGGGGTATATCCCTTTGGGTCCCCCACCCACACCGCAGTAGTGAGTTGTTTGGTGGAGCCCACAAACCATGCATTGGTGTTCTCATCTTGAGTGCCTGTTTTACCTGCCGAGGGACGCCCACCCTCTAATGGAGTGCGACGCGCAGTTCCCAAGGTCAAGGTTTTCTTCAAAATATCGATCTGAGTATCGGCCACTTGCTTTGTGAGGACGAGTTGCGGATTCGGCTGATGCTGGAACAGCACACCGGTGGGGCCTTCAATCTTTTCAATGAAGTACGGCTCGTGGTGCACACCCGAATTAGCAATTGTTTGCGTTGCAGATGCCATGTCGAAAGCGCTCATCTCGTTGGCACCGGTTGAAAAACTTGCATATGGCTGAATCTTGAAGTTGTCCCGCGTGAGATACACCGATGATGACATTCGATACGTCGCATTCACGACTCGGTTCAAGCCCACAATTTGTGCAAGTCGTGCATACGCACAGTTAATCGATAGCCACGTGTGTTCTTCCAAAGTGGTCACACCTTTGCTCACACCTTGTGTCAACTTGAATGGTTCAGAGGGCAAGCCTGGATTAGGAAATGTGCAGGGCATCGTTCCATCAATGAGGTCTTTTGGCTGAGCTCCTGCCTCAAGTGCTGCCGTCAATACAAACAGCTTGCTCGTGGAACCTGTTTGACGTCGCCGTAGCGCAAGATTCACTTCATTGCGGCCCGGCTCAAATCCAGGTCCGCCCACCAATGCACGCACAGCCCCCGACGAGTTATCTACCGACACCAACGAGGACTGAATTCCCATTGCAGTGGCAGGGAGATTTTCTTGGGCAGCACGCTCGGCCTTTGCTTGGGCCTCTGCGTCAATTGTGGCGTGGATAGTGATTCCGCCGCGATACAGGGCATTAAATCGATCCTGATATGTCACACCCAAGATGTTCGATTTATTCAAAAGATAGTCACGCACCATCTCGGTGAAGTAGGAGCGGTTGGTGGACTGCAATGGCACGCTTCCTGCTGACTCAGGAATCACAAAAGAATCAAAAGTTGCGATCGACTCCTCTTTGGTCATCAAACCTGTTTCTACAAAACGCTCTAGAACCTGTCGATAACGTCGACGAGCCTGTTCCGGGCGACGAATGGGGTCAAAGGTGCTAGGTGCCCTCACTAACCCAGCGAGAAAACCTGCTTGAGCAAGCGTGAGATCTGCAACTTTGGTACCGAAGTAGACCTCGGCGGCCGCTTGTAATCCGTATGCATTGTTTCCAAGGAACACCACATTGAGATAG
>WLGS01000149.1 GCA_009703125.1 Actinomycetota bacterium | reverse complement strand
TGTGCGATAGCCAGAGACTGTGAGATGAATCCCATCTTGAATGAATCGACTTGGGCCACTGGGCGAAAAGTGTTTGTCCCAATCAGCTATCTGGAGATTGGGCCAACGAGTAGTGGCTCGACGTAGTTCTCTATTGAAGCGAACACCTCGTGAACGCCAATCTGGTCGAGTATGTGCAAACTCAAGGCTCATCCACAGCACAGGCTTGCCTTGCGCAGCTCGCATGAAGTTATCGATGGCTTGAGCGGGATAGGACGCTTCGCGTCGTGAGAGCACATCGTTGGTTCCAAGTGCAACAACTATTGCTGTTGGGAGACGGAATCGTGCGTTTTTAAGTACAGCTATTCCTTGAGGAATGGTGCGTCCTACTTTTGCATTGACCAGTGCAGAATTCCACTTCTTGGTTCGGGACACTCTCCGTGACAGGGAAGCGAACAGTTCTGGACCGACTGTCAAACTGTCACCAATGATGTAGACGTGATGAGTGGGTGTGGATGCAGCAGAAGAAGGCGGATTGAGGGTTGCAGATGCAGTGTGTGTGAGCAGAGGAATTGACATAGCGACAACAAGTGCAATGTGTGAGATTTTCTTGACTGCCATCTCAACAGTCTCGCATTTTGATGTTGCGATGTCACCTACTCATTTGAGCCAAGTGTCACGATTTTGTAACTCTGTCACTACTTCTGGAACTAACGAGGCAGCGATCGGTCGGTGGAAAAAATACCCCTGGGCCTTTGAACATTTAAGATCCAACAAAGTATTCATTTGTTCTGCAGACTCAATACCTTCGGCAACTACTTCTGCGCCCAAAGCATCTGCCATGGCGATGATGGTGCGCACAAGCGATTCTGCATCCTTGGCACTGGTGAGATTATTGACGAAGGAACGATCAATCTTGATGGAATGAAGAGGGAAATGCTGCAACACGGAAAGCGATGAATATCCCGTTCCAAAGTCGTCAACGGCTATGCGTACTCCAAGGTGGGCAAGATTTCTCATTGCAACCAAAGCGTGAGAATCCTCAGTGATCATGATGGACTCAGTGACCTCAAGAGTGAGTAGTTCAGGTGATATTGCGGAGTTGTTGAGGGCATCACGCACGTGGGTGAGGAACTCTGGGTCGTGTAGTTGCTGTGCCGACACATTGACACTCATTGAGGTGTCCTGTGAAACCACACCCTGTTGAATCCAATTCTTCAACTGTGAGAGAGCATCGTTAAGCGCCCATGTCCCAAGCGGAACGATGATGCCGGTTTCTTCGGCGATGGGAATGAAGTCACTGGGTGCGATGGCTTGATCTTCGCGTTGCCAACGCATGAGGGCTTCGAAGCCCACAACCATTCCAATGGTCATGTCCATGATTGGTTGAAAGACCAATTGGAGCTCTTGGCGTTCAAGTGCTCTGTACAGCGCAGTCTCAATATCGAGGCGCTTGGTGACTATTTCAAGCATGGTGTCGTCAAACAGGGCAATACAGTTACGGCCTGCGTCCTTGGCTCTATACATGGCGGTGTCGGCATGTTGAAGTAGCGCGTCGGCGGTGAGATCAAGTTGCTTCGGTGCATACGCAACACCAATACTTGCGGTGACAAACATGTCGCCACTCGCAGTGGGGAGTGGGCTCCTCAGGGAATCAAGTACTTTTTCCGCGAGCACTACAGATTGAGTGGGGCTCTCGGTGGTGGGATCGAGAATGACGAATTCATCACCCGAGATTCTCGCCACTGTTGCTTCGCTAGGAACAGCCAGAAGAAGACGAGAAGCGACATGTGTGAGGACAACATCGCCTGTTGAATGCCCGAGACTGTCGTTGATGTTTTTGAAGCGGTCGACATCAATAAATAGAACAGTCGGTTGCTGATGCGTCAACCAAGACTTTTCCAGAGCGTCCGCAATATGTTCCAGCATCAGAATGCGATTAGGCAGGCCTGTGAGCGAATCTGTCAAGGCGTTTCGCATGAGGTGATCTTGGGCTCGGGAATTTTGCCGAACAGATTGCGAAACGCGAACAATAACAACAACAGCAAGCAATGCAATAGATGTTGTGCGAACTATTCGGTCACGAGTGTCAAAGGCATCGGTGAGTGCAATCAGAAGTACGGGGACAATAAGTGATGCAGACATGATGGTGAGTCGAAACATGAATGGTGCAGAAGTTCGCAATGGTCGACTATGAGAGATGCCATGAATTGACGGATGGAGGAGTGCGGCCCCCGCCGTGGTGATGGCGAGGAGTAGGGAGGTGATATGGATGCCATCGGCGACGTTGTACGTCTCGTTGAAGGAGAGTGCTCGAAGCACAATCGCTACGCAGGTTGCAGTGATGGAAACACCGAGAAATGTCAAAGAGAGGGAGGAGGAATTCTGAGAAAAGACAATGATGGTGAGAAGGAAAATGGCGGTGATGGCAGTACTTAAGACCACTGCCTGAAGAATTGTGACCGAGTAGCCAGAATCAGTTTCTAGGGAAGGCTGAATGATGATGACCCAAGCCAAAATCCAGGCACCTAATGCAACGATGAGACCATCGGGCAGTACTTGTGCTTTCTCTCCCTTTTTGCCGATGTGAACGAAACGGAAAAGCCCTGCATTCATGATGAGCATCCCGGCGAAGAAAAGCAGCTCAACATCTTGGGCTGAGGCTTGTTCTTCGTGTGCGACTGCGGCACTCATAAGCACAAGAAAAGTTCCAAATATTGAGGCGAAGATAAACAGTGGAGGTCGATGAAGGACATAGCCCACTATGGCAATAACAGCCGCAATGAGGGAGATTGCCAAAGCGGTGGGATGAGTCGCCATGGTTGAGGTGATGAGGTGTGCAGTGGTGGCACCTAATCCTGCTAGCAGCACAATCCAAGAGAGGAAACTCAACGCCTTACGCATAGGCAATCCTTCTTTGAGAACCCACAAAAATCGCCCCACACACCAATAATTAAGGTACTACGAGAGTCGTGTCGCATAGTGGAATAACACAGTGTGGATATTTGGTCGCTAGATTGAGAGCACATGACAACTACTGCTCCGACCGTCACTGTTGTAGTGCCGGGTATGCACTTGATGGCTGAATTGCTAGGACAACGCGATGAGTTGTTGCGTCGAGTTGAGGAATCCTTTCCTGACGTTTCTGTTGTAGTGCGGGGTAACGAGATCCATTGTGCTGGGCCTCGTGCTCATCAGGTGGGAAAGTTATTTGAAGAGATGGTTCTACTTCTGCAACGTGGCGAGAAGCTTGACCAGTCTGTGATGGATAGAAGTA
>WLGS01000148.1 GCA_009703125.1 Actinomycetota bacterium | reverse complement strand
GTTCTGCATTAGTGAAGCGCGAAGGTGTTCGCGTGTACCGAGATTTTGTGAGTGCTATTCGCACTGGCGTAGAACCCACTCGACAAATCGTTGCCGGCGTATGTGTATTGGGTGCAGGCGTGATGTTCTTGGCGCCTGGCTTTTTCTCCGACATTGTGGGTATCACACTGCTGTTGCCACCCACACGGCGTGTGGTAACCCGACTGGTGATGCGGGGATCTTCGCGTCGCGCCACGGTGATACGCGCAACCCATACAGGACCTATCGTTGACCTCCGTGGACATCTGACAAAAAAAGATGACGTCATTGACGTACAGCCACGCGAGGGGGACGAAGCACAGTGACATCTGCAACACAACACGACGAACCATTTGATCCAGCGCTAGTTCCTGTTAAGCCGGCCGCCACCGTGTTGCTGGTGCGCGATGCCGAAGCGGGCGGCATTGAAGTGTTTATGTTGCGCCGCACTTTTAATGCAGCGTTCGCAAGCGGCATGTTTGTTTTTCCCGGTGGCAAAGTAGATGACGTTGACGGTGTGGAAGAAATTGCAGAACTCTGTGATGGTCTGTGGGATGACGAAGCAAGCGCACTGTTAGGTATTGCTTCTGGTGGTCTTGCCTATTGGGTGGCCTGTATTCGTGAGTGCTTCGAAGAAGCGGGTGTATTGCTCGCTCGTCATCAAGACACCGGTGAAATTGTTCGTTTTGATGATCCAGTTGTTGCGGAACGTTTTCAAAAAGAACGTGTCAACATTCACGACGGCTCTGTTGCATTGTTGGATCTGTGCGAGCGTGAAGGTTTGACCTTGACGACCGATGAAATTCACTACGTCTCACATTGGATTACACCAATGGGTGAGCGTCGTAGATTCGACACCCGTTTCTTTATTGCTCGCGCACCGAATGCACAAGAGCCGTTGCATGATGATGGTGAAACGATTGCCAGCATGTGGATTAGCCCGCAAGAAGCCATGGAGCGTGCGCATGAAAAAGACTTGATGTTGATGCCGCCGACGAAGGCAAACATTGAGTTTCTCTTGCCATTTGCTACAGCAGACGAAGTAATGAAAGCGGCCTCACAAGTAAGTCGACCGCAGGCAATTTTGCCGAAACTCAAGACTGACGCTGATGGTCGAGTGGTAGGAATTGCTATGCCGGGCGATCCTGAGTACGCCGGACTGTAACTCCCACTTCTGCAACGTCGCCGTCACGTGCCGAGCATCCGGCCATGTCCTCAACATCGGGTGTGTCTTCAATAATGCTTGCAGCGATTTGCAAAAACACTTGCGCTGCAATTCCCGTGCCTGTCAATACAACTGGCTCACCCGCATCACTACCCGCAGCAACTGTGGGTTCGATGGGAACTTGACCTAGTAGTTCCACACCAATTTCATCGGCGAGTGCTTGTCCGCCACCTGTGCCGAACAATGCGTAACTGGTGCCGTGTTCACATTCAAATGCACTCATGTTTTCAATGACACCTGCAACACGAAGGAAACTTCGACGTGCCATGTCGGCTGCGCGAATGGCAACTTTTTGCGCAGAGACTGCAGGCGTCGTCACAATCAATAAATCTGTGCGCGGCAACATGCGCGCCAATCCCATTTGTACGTCTCCCGTACCTGGTGGCATGTCAATCACCAAATAGTCAAGGTGTCCCCAGTGCACATCGTTGAGGAATTGTTCCACCGCTTTGGTCAACATCAACCCACGCCACATCAGTGCAGTGCCTTCGTCCTCTACCAACATCCCAGTTGAGACAACTTTTAAGAGGCCATTACCTACGCGCCGTTCATTGGGAATGATCTTTGGCTTGTCGCTTCCCTCCACACGCTCTGCTTCTAGACGGTCGGGCATTCCTAACATGCGCGGAATAGAGAAACCCCAAATGTCTGCATCGAGAACACCGACTGTTTTTCCGGCTGCAGCCAATGCTGCGGCGAGATTGACAGTGACTGATGATTTACCCACTCCACCTTTGCCGCTAGCGATTGCAAGAACACGTGCCGATGTAGGAACGGCAGTGTCAGTTGCATTTTCTCGTGCATTCCATCGGGCGCGTGTCATGACAGCAGAGCGTTCATCTGCAGTCATCTCGCCCCAGTCGATTTTCACTTTTTGCACCCATGGGTGCACCTCAAGGCGTGAGCGAATGTCTTTTTGAATCTGGGCCCGCAAAGGGCAGCCACGAATGGTCAACTTCACGCCGATGGTCACAATGCCATCTGCCATGGTGATGTCTCCGGCCATTCCCAAGTCAACGATGTTGTCACCCAGTTCAGGGTCAATGACGGCCCGCAACAAGTTGCGCACTTCCTCAATCGTTGGGGCCGGGGAGGTTCTCTGGCTCACGAAAAACAGTGTACGGGGATTGCACTATTCCTGACTTGGTAACTAGGATATGAGGTAGTTCATAGTCCGTTATTCGGAGGGTTTAGCCATGATCACATTGACCGATACAGCAGCACTAAAAGTCGCACAGCTCATTGAAGCTGAAGGTGCAACAGATCTCGCTTTGCGCGTTTCTGTCAAGAGCGGTGGATGTTCTGGATTTTCCTACGACATGTACTTCGACAGTGACATCTCTACCGATGACATCACATTGTCATTTGGTGCTGTGAAGGTTGTTGTTGACTCCGCATCGGCACCGATGCTCGAAGGCGCAAGTCTTGACTTCAAAGATTCACTGACAGAGCAGGGATTCTCCATTAGCAATCCCAACGCAACACGCTCATGCGGTTGCGGCAAGTCGTTTAGCTAATTCCCTCCGCGACGAGTGCGTCGCGAATTTCATCGACATCGAACACGGCGTCGAGTCTGTTCACTAGAACACCTTGCGCATTCGCGATGTAGAGCACTGGTTCAAAATCCAAACTGTATGCAGTGACCGCTGGTGCAACCACTGTCGTTGTTCTATCTGTGTAGACGTCGGCGTGTACGAATACCGCACGATCACCAACTGATGAGGCAACATCGATGAGTGCATCCAGTCCTGGTGCGCATGTTCCTGTTTTGCAATATGCAGGCGTACCAATCATGTATACAACGGGCTTGCCGCTCGCTAACGCTTCAGTCAGCGTGATGTCATGAAAAGGACATGGCGCATCGGGGCGAGTACATAAGGGGTCAACACCTCGTGTATCACTCAAGGTAGGTGTATCGAAAGCGGGAAGCGGATCTCCCACTAATGGCATTGCAACCATTGAGCGTTCAAAGATTTGAAAACTCATCTCTGAACTTGGCGCCTCGTTCACGGTGAGGGTGTAAAGACCCACTTCTGTGATGTCGATAACAAATGGCCAGTAGGGAATGGACATGTTTG
>WLGS01000147.1 GCA_009703125.1 Actinomycetota bacterium | reverse complement strand
GTGCAGATTTGCTCAGGTGATCAAATCTTTCTCATAGATCCACTAACGGTCAGTGTAGAAATTCTCAATGATCTGTTCGCCGCAGAAGCCACTTGTGTGATGCATGCAGCGCAACAAGATCTTGATGTTCTCACCCAAAGTGTGGGCTCTGTGCCAAACAGAATTTTTGACACACAACTCGCTGCCGGATTTCTTGGATATACACAGCCCTCCTTGTCTTCATTGACGCAGTCACTGTTGAAAATCACAGTGCCAAAAGGTGATCGTCTCTCAGACTGGTTACGTCGCCCACTGTCTGAGGACCAATTGCAGTATGCAGCATCAGATGTTCTACATCTTCCCGAGCTGAGCCGACTTATCTCTAACCAGCTCAGCGAATTAGGGAGACTTCAATGGGCACAAGATGCGTGCGAAGAACTGCGCCTCAAACCCACTGGTCCAATTGCGACCGAAAACGCATGGCTTCGAATTAAGGACGTCAGGACTCTCAAGGGCCGGGCACGATGGCTCGCGCAAAGTGTTGCTGAGTGGAGAGAACTCAGAGCCATGGCATTAGATATTCCACCCCGACACGTACTTTCAGACATCGCGATTCTGGGGATTGCGCAGAAAGCTCCTCGCACTGTGGAGGACTTAGCCAAAAGCAGAGGAGTGGACCAACGCCATCTTCATGGTGCGCACGGCACAGCCCTTCTTGAAGCCGTAAGGAAGGGGTTGGCGGCTTCCCAGCAAGGGGAGTTGTCTTTCCCAGCGACCGATAATGATGACGTAGATAAGTCGATGAAGGCAGCTGTGACATTGGTCTCTGCATGGATTTCAGAACTTGCCCGACAGACCTCATTAGACAGCGGCCTACTTGCCACTCGTCGCGACATCGTGGAACTACTCCTGGAGTTGCCTCACGCTCGATTATCTCAGGGATGGCGTGCCGACATCGTGGGGCGGGACATTGAAGATTTGATCAGTGGACGCAAGGGTCTGACCTTCAAAAAGAGTGATCACGAGCGGGGACTTCGCCTTGTGGATATCCCTCATATGGCTTAATGACAACAATTCATTGACTCGCCGAGTACACTGGCACAGATTGTCCATACGGCACTAGTGCCAGATTATGTTCGGAGACCGACCGTGAAAAAGGGTCGACATCGCCGGTTCGAAGAAGCGCGCAAATTGAAGCAAGCAGGTCCCTCTGCGGCAGATTTGGGCTTTGGCGAATCTCAACGGGGTCATACAGAAGAAGAAGACGAGTACGCAGCGATTGCTGAGCGCTATGGCGTCACTTTTGATGACGACGACGACGATTTGGACGAAGATCCCGCTTAACCCGTCCTTTCGGACAGAAAAATAACCCCTCATGCCTGCCTTACTGCGTAATGTCGCCATGGTCGCCCACGTTGACCATGGCAAAACCACTCTTGTAGATACCCTCCTTCGTTCCACAGGAGCCTTTGCTGCCCACCAGCAAGTGGTCGACCGCGTGATGGACTCAGATGCCCAAGAACGTGAACGTGGAATCACAATTCTGGCGAAGGCTGCGCGCATCTCGTACAAGGACACGCTCATCAACCTCGTGGACACTCCAGGTCACGCTGACTTCGGAGGCGAAGTTGAGCGTGCACTCGCTCTTGTTGACGGAATCGTTTTGTTGGTAGATGCCGCCGAAGGCCCCCTACCACAAACTCGTTACGTGTTGTCGAAGGCATTGAGTCGAGGTCTTCCTACGATCTTGGTGATCAACAAAGTTGACCGTGGCGATGCTCGTCCGGCAGAAGTGCTTGAAGAAGTTGAACAACTCTTCTTGGATTTAGCAATGTCAGATGATCAACTTGCTTTTCCAGTGATCTCTGCAGTAGCGCGTGAGGGTAGAGCAATGCGAGGCATTGGAATGCCTGCAGCAGATGCTGACTTGTCATGTCTTTTGGACACAATTCTCGAAACTGTTCCTGCACCACAGGTGGATGCGAGCGCGCCCCTCACTGCATTAGTGACAAACCTTGACGCTTCTGACTACCTTGGTCGACTCGCTATTGGCCGTGTGCATAGCGGCACCATGCGCAAGGGAGACACTGTCGCACTGTTTGGTAAAGACACCGCAGGCAATCCACTCAAACGACGCATCGCACAATTGAGTGTTTTTGACGGAATTGGTCGTACAGAAGTAGAAGCCATCGAGGCAGGCGACCTTTTCGTTCTGGCTGGGATTGCCGAAGTCGAAGTAGGCGACACAGTTGCGTCTCTCGACGTCACGGTTCCACTGCCACGCCTTGAGGTGGATGAACCCGTGATTCGCATGAGTTTCGGCGTCAACACATCGCCTTATGCGGGACGTGAAGGAAAATTTGTCACGAGTCGTCACCTCAAAGAGCGTCTACAGAAAGAGATCTTGGGCAACGTCTCTATCAAAATCTCCGACACTGAATCACCAGATGTCACCAGTGTTGCGGGTCGTGGAGAACTGCAGTTGGCGGTTCTCATCGAGAACATGCGCCGTGAAGGGTTCGAACTGCAAGTGAGTCGTCCCGAAGTCATTACCAAGGACATCAACGGCAAGAAACACGAGCCTCTCGAAACGGGAACGTGCGACGTCCCCGATGAGCATGTGGGCACAGTGACCCAAGCATTAGCTCCACGAAAGGGTCGCGTCACCGATTTGCGACCTGGAGACCCAGGACGAACCATCGTGTCATTTGAGGCACCCTCACGCGGTCTGATTGGTTTCCGTTCAATGCTGATGACACAGACCCGCGGTACGGCGCTTTTGAATCAATCTCATGCTGGCTGGACACCTTGGGCGGGGGAATTGCCGCACCGCTTGGGTGGCGCCATGATTGCGGACCGTATTGGTGGAACCACTGCATATGCGTTGGACAATCTTCAGCTACGCGGAACATTGTTTGTTCACCCAGGCGTAGAGGTGTACGAGGGAATGATCATCGGTGAAGGTGCCCGTGGCGAAGAGATGGTCGTCAACGCGGTGCGCGCCAAAGAGAAGACCAATATTCGTACACACAGCCACGATGATGGAATTAAGTTGGCTGCGCCAGTGCAGCACACACTCGAATCCGCTATCGAATGGATTGGCGATGACGAACTGGTCGAAGTGACACCCAAAAATATTCGTATTCGTAAGCGAGCTCTTACACTCGAAGACCGTCGGCGCGCAAAAAAGAATTAAGAATTACTTCTTTGCCCTGTTGCGCACTGCCGGGTGAGCCAGGGGTACCGCTGTGGGGCGTTGCAACTGCTGCACCATGATGTCGTAGGATTTCTTGCCCATCAATTCAACGAGTTCGTCCTGAAAAAAGACATACGTTGGATCTTTACCCACGAAGGCATCGGCCGATTCGGTACACCACCAATGAAATTCATCTCCGCCTTCACCCCAGTCGCGTCGCTTCCATTCGCGAATAGTGGACACTACGTATCCACCGTCTTC
>WLGS01000146.1 GCA_009703125.1 Actinomycetota bacterium | reverse complement strand
GGCTGCGGATAGGAAGCGTTTACCGCTCGCTTCGCCACCATGGGAGATAATTGCCTGCAATTGCGCAACAGAGCGTGCGTTACCGTGACCATTTGCTGCAGGACTTTCACACTGACGCCATTCCTTTGTCCATGCAATTTGTGCCTCAATCTTTGGATTGCTGTATGTGCGAACTGCAACGCCATCTGGTTCTGCGTTTGGGTCTAGCAAACTAACCCCTGGAATGACGTTTGAAATTCGGTGGTGGTGTTCCGGTGCAGTTCCAATATGGAAATCAGCACCCAGTGGTTCTGCAAAATTCTCACGAAAGAAGTTTCCAAGCGATTGTCCCGTCACACGCTTCACGAGTTCACCAATCAAGTACCCCTGCGTGATTGCGTGGTAGCCCGACTGTGTACCTGGCGTCCACCATGGAGCCTGAGATGCAAGCACAGCAGCACACTTGTCATGATTGAACATATCTTCTTGCACCATGGGTTCTGACCAACCGGATAATCCAGCTGTATGCGCCATGAGATGACGAATTTCAATTCCTTCTTTGCCATTCACTTTGAACTCGGGCCAATACTTGTAGACCGGATCTGTGAGTGAAATTTCACCGCGATCAGCAAGGGTGAGCAGTGTGAGAAACATCATGGTCTTTGTTGTTGACCACACATTGACAATGGTGTCGCTTTGCCATTCAGAAGTACGTTCTATCTCGCGATGCCCGCCCCAGATATCGACCACCATCTCACCTTTGTAGATGACGGCAACAGATGCACCCACTTCAAAACCATCGTTGAAATTACTAACGAAGGCCTCGCTAACCCCTTCAAAACCAGGTTTTACTTTTCCTTGGACAGTGACCACGATTTCCCCCTTGGCCTCGTAGACACTACTCGTCAACAAGTAGCCTCACGCTATGAACCTTTCTTCACGTCGTCGGTCTGTGTCTCGTCTTGCCGCTTTGTTAGTACCCATTCTTGTTTTGGCCGCTTGTGGAGGTGGCGATAACTCAGGCGACAGCAGTACTCCAGATTCCGATCTTGCAATCAACAAAGTTGTTGCGCCAGAGGCAACCACAATTGCTGATGTGATTGCTCTTGAGCGTCCCGTTGTCATCGCTCACGCAGGTGGCGATTTTGACTGGCCACACTCAACGATGTACGCCTTTACTCAGGCTGCGTTAAACGGCACAGATGTTCTTGAAATGGATGTCATGCTGAGCTCGGACGGGGTATTGATGGTGCAACATGACAACACCGTTGATCGACTGACCAACAACACTGGCTTGGTTTCTTCGTACACTGCTGCCGAACTGCAAGCGATGGACAATGCATATTGGTTCTCCGGTGGCGTGTGGAGTGATAAATCTCTTGCAGAAGATGCCTACATCTACCGTGGTATTCGTACTGGTGACGTAGCTCCTCCGGAGGGATTCACTGCTGACGATTTCGGTATTCCAACCTTTGAACAAGTCGCTCGTGCATTTCCAGATTTTGCACTTGATGTTGAGATCAAAATTCCTGAGTCTGAATCTGGGGAAGTCCAGTTGGATAGTGCCATGGCAGCCGCAAAAGAGTTGGCACGCTTGATCACCGAACTTGATCGCACCGAATCGGTCATTGTTGTTTCTTTCAATGATGATGTTCTGACTGAATTTCGATCCCTCATTCCCGATGTTGCGACAAGCCCAGGACAGAACAGTCTTTTGAATTGGTATCTCCAGGGAACTGCACTTGATCCACGAGATCTCGTCATTCAGGCGCCGCCGTTCTATGGAGATGTTGAAGTGTTGGATAAGGAAACCTTCGATCGCGCACATGCCGATGGCTATAAAGTATGGGTCTGGATGACTGAAGCATCTCAAGAAACCACCGAATACTTCAACGAACTTCTCAGCCGAGGAGCCGATGGACTTTTGGTTGCTGCCGTCACCGCCATTCCGTAAGAATCGGTCTTCTATTTCAAAGAATGATTACTGTTGTGCAAGTGGGCACGCAGTACGACATCACAGCAATAGGGTCAGTTCGCAGTTCTCGAAGTGAACCTGACGATGATGCGTGGGATGCAGAATCCTCTCGCATCGAAATGAATGCACCCTTTGATGCTCGATCATTGATGGGGCTGGAGAGTTTTTCTCACTGCATTGTTGTGTACGTGTTCGATAAGGCCACATGGGACGAATCAAAAATGTCGCGACACCCAAGAGGGAATAAGGACTGGCCAGAAGTAGGCATTTTCGCACAGCGCGCAAAAGATAGGCCTAATCGACTTGGTGTCACCGTGTGTCGAATCAAGTCTGTTGAAGGCTCAGTAGTTCACGTTGCTGGCCTTGATGCAATCGATGGAACACCTGTTGTGGACATCAAACCATGGATGGTTGAGTTTGGCCCTCGAGGAGATGTTGCGCAGCCATCGTGGTCAACAGAGCTGATGAAGGACTACTGGTAGCTAAGTCTTCTCTTGGGTTTTCTTAACCGATGACGGACGAGAACTAAGCCAAGGCCAAAGACGATGAAATTCATCGCGACCATTAGACGCAATGTGTTGTTAGATAATCCCGTTGCAGGAAGTACCGATGCACTAACAGTGATTGCTTGTCGGAAACCTTTCTTGCTGTCCGGTGCGTACACCGCAAGCGTGTGTCTGCCTGCACTGAGATTATTGGGCAATTCTCCTGTCAATGTCACGACTCCTGTTGCATTGGCATACCCAGTTCCGATGATCTGAGGTGTTGATGCAACGACAAGTTGAACGAGTTCATTTGGCGTGAACCCGCCTAAGGTCAATGAAAGTGATTGTCCTGGGGTGAAGGAATTGGTGGCCACGAGTGGCGGCGATGCCAGAGGAAGTGCGTTGATGACTGTTCGAGACGGTGCGACCTGTGCCGGAGTGGTGGCGGTCGGTGCAGTTCTGCTGGCGGGAACGATCGTTGTAGTTGAGGTGGTAGGGGATGGATACCCCGCAGGTGGTGTCGAGTTGTATCTCAGGATCCCGAAGTCCGCTATTAGTCCCTCGCCTGTCTGTCCACCGACGATGACCTTACCGTCGGGTTGAATCGCGAGTGCCCGCCCGGTGTCCCTTCGGTCCTGGAAATTGGTGGTGACGATGCCATCTTCGTCGAATGTGCTGTCAAGTGTCCCGTTGGTGTTGAACCGCACGAGTGTGAAATCCCACGAGTAATCAATGTAGGAGTGTCCAGCAACAAGGATTTTGCCATTGGATTGCACTGCAACCGAATACGCCGCGCTATCGGTGTTCATGATGTTAATGGTAACGATGCCATCTTCGTCGAATGTGCTGTCAAGTGTCCCGTCGGTGTTATAGCGCAACACCGCAATTTGATCCCAAGACGGACCATAATGCTTGCCTGCAATAACAATCTTGCCGTCTGGTTGTACTGCAGTCGAATATGCAAATTCACTTCGGGCACTGTTGCTGATGTTGGTGGTGACGAGGCCATCGTCGCTGAATGAGAGGTCGAGTGTTCCGTTAATGGTGTAGCGCACGACTGTG
>WLGS01000145.1 GCA_009703125.1 Actinomycetota bacterium | reverse complement strand
CGTGAAGGATTGGCTGAGATCATTAGTGGCTTAAGTCGCGTGCGATCCTCCAATGGTCTGTTGTCATATCTGGAATTTCATGTCATTCGTATTCGACGATTTTCCAACTGGTCGGAAAATTGCACTGCAGGGCTTCGTACGTATCGACGCACAAGTAGTTCATTGAGTGGTTGTGAATATCTCCGTGGAGCTGCTGCGATGGAAATGCTTCTCGCACGACATGGTGGAATTCCGAAAATCATTGAGCTATTTGGAAACATCACTTCAACGAATGACTTCTTTGCTTCATTTCGACAGGTGTATGGGTTCTCGGTGGCAGCTTTTGAAAAGCGCGCCGATATCTACGCCCAACACATCCGCGCCGTCACTCTGCTTGGACCCTAAAGAGTTCCATTCGGTACGAAAGTTCATGGGCTAAGTACCGATGCTGTGAGGGACTGCCTCAGTTTGCGAGCACATTGAATGCACAGGGAGGCACCCATGAATTTAGACAACAATACGCGTGCAATTGCAGAGATGTTCACAGACATGGCAGACATGTTTTGCGAAACTGTTGATAACGACAGCATCCACATGTTGCTGATGTACAGCCTTGATGCATCTGGATTGCAACACGGAAAGATAGTGCTAGATGCATGTGGAAACGAGAGTGCGCTCCACACCAGCGTAAGTGCACCCTCAGAACATATTGAGAAGTCATCCGACTATCTCCCGCAACGAGCACGCTCCACGCTTCACACAGAATTTTCCATCACGGGAGAACCTGGCCGATTGCAATGTGAATATGCGTTTCCAATGAGAGTGCGCGGTGTCTGCTTGGGCGTCATCAGCTTGTACAGCTCGAACCAGCAACCACTATCGGAACACTCCATCGTGGTTCTTCAGAGCATTGCCGACATCGCGGCTACCACGATTGATCAAACTCATCGCATCAATCAGGCATACCTGCTCGTCAGCCAACTACAAAATGCATTAGATAGTCGTGTCTTAATTGAACAAGCAAAAGGCGTTATTGCCGAGCGCAACAAGGTGGACTTCTCAAGTGCATTCCACGAAATCAGAACGCTCGCTCGCCAAGAACAGCGACCTGTCCGCGCCGTAGCAGCAGAGATTGTTGCGCATCACCACTGCTTATTTGCAAGTGGTAAAACCCTTACTCAATGATTAGCGCGGAAACTTTCTGCGTCGAAGATTACGCACAATAAAGCCCAGTCCCACGACTGCAAGTGCTGCGACGGCTACATACTGAAAAGTGCCCGCCCACGCATCTGCTTTTTCCCACTGATCGCCAAGTACTTGTCCGATTGCAACCCACACAATGTTCCATACAGCACTTCCTAATGCAGTCCACAAGACAAACTTCGCAAGAGGCATACGCGCAGCACCGGCAGGCACACTCACGACCGAGCGCACAAGAGGAATGAGTCGGCCAAAAAAGACCACAGGCGCACCATGTCTTTCAAACCAATCAAACCCACGATCAATATCTTTTTTGGTGAAGCCCACAAATCGACCGACCTTCTGCAGCAACCACATCAGGCGTTCCTCGCTGAGTACAGCACCTAAGGCGTAAAGAATGAGTGCCCCCGCAACCGAGCCCACGGTGGCAGCCGCCACGGCTCCCACGAATGTGAAGTTGCCTTGATCAACATTGAATCCCGCCAACAACAACACAAGTTCACTGGGGATGGGAGGCACCACGCTTTCGAGTGCAACCAACATCGCGACACCCAACAAGCCAATGCTGTCAATTACCTCGGTTGCCCAATCAATCATGGATTCACACTAGGCAACAGCCATCTATAGAAAGGTGACCCACTCGGAAAGAGGCATGCGTTCAGAGCGCAAAGTGTTGACAGGAGCAGTGGTATCGGCATAGCCCACCGCTACTCCACAAAAGAGAATCTCATTTTCCGGTGCACCCACAAATGCCGATACCGCCTTATGACGTACAGACCAGTACTCCTGAGCACATGTAGCAAGACCTTTTTCAGTGGCCAACAACATGAAGGTCTGTAGGAACATGCCGCAGTCCGACCATTGAGGTGGTCCCATTTGTCGATCGAGATAACAGAAGATGGCGGCTGGTGCGCCAAAAAAATCTGCATTACGCATCATTTGAGTAAGGCGACCCTTTTTATCTTCTCTTTCTATTCCCAAAGTGGCATACATCTGCTCGCCCACCGCAAAACGATTTGTACGGTATGGCTCTATCAAACCCGGCGGATAAATCTCATATTCGGGTGTATCAAGTGGTGGCTGAGTAGTGAGAAACTCTTTGAACCGTGTCATTGATTCGCCTTGCACCACATAGATCCGCCATGGCTGTACGTTGCCTCCACTCGGCGCAAAAGAAGCATCCGTCAACAATTCCTTGAGCGTTTCCGCTGACACTTCTTGCGAGGTGAACTGACGTATTGACGTCCTTTTGTGCACTGCATTGCTTACGTTCATATCATTTGACTGTAGTCAAGTTCTATGTCTAGATAACCTGTCAGAGTGTTGAAAATGACTCCGAAAAAGTTGACGACTGGGATTGCTGTAGTTGCACTTTCCCTTGCAACGCTCGTCCATTCACCGGTAAATGCACAACGCACAATTGAGCAGGCCGCAGATTCACTTCTCACCGAGGTTCTCTCGTTATTAGAAATCCAAATCACTAACACGGAACTGTTACTGGAATTGTCGTACGAAGTGCAATATGCACTCGACACAGGAATTGTTGATGCTGAAACAATTAAGGAACTGGACATAGAAGTATTGAACGAGGAGCTCCCCGACGAAGAGCTCTTCGAGGAAGACCCTGAAAATCCTGATTCATCGACACCTACAACGGTTGTTGGTGCGACAACGCCGCTTTCTGAAGAACTAAGGATCCGACTTCGCAATCGATTGACATTACATCTGGCTACTCAAGTGAAGTACTGGGAAGTGATTGCGGGCGACTGGGCGACGGCTTCACAATTGTCAGCACGTGACTTCAACACATGTTTAGATGCTGCTACAACTGACGAAGAGTCCGATGTGTGTTACTTCAATGAGCAACAACAATTGCAATTCTTTTATGCACGACAACTTGCAGAGAACTTCGGACTACGTCTCACCTCAGCGAACCAACTTGGCCAAGACGTGGTGGCGTTACTCAATCAGTCCATGACCCGATCACGGCTCATGGTTAAAGAAGCACTTCAATTCATGAATACGGAAGAGCTCGGCACCCTGGGCCTCACCCCAAATGCTCTAGAGGAGATATCGCGAAAACTCGAGAGTCACACCTCGCCATCGCCATCGAATAGCACACCATCGAGCGGACAAAACCAATGACATCTCATGTTCTTGCCAAACTTTTGATTCCGGCTCTCCTACTGTCACCGGCGTTGTCCAGCTGTTCACAAGACAACAACAATGACAACAGCAGCACGACAACCACGAGTGTGTTGTTTGGTGATGCGAATCCGTCACGTGTTCTTCTTGCTGCCGTCATCCTTGCGAGTGGTGACATCGAGAAGGCACTTGCCGAGGGCCTGG
>WLGS01000144.1 GCA_009703125.1 Actinomycetota bacterium | reverse complement strand
GCGCAGTCGGGATTGCATGAGTTGCACAGCGAGGCCTTGATCACACTTCTCGACGGGCAACTCACTGGAAGCGAAGTATCCGGTGCACTTCTCATTCAGAGAGGCAGTGATGGATGCAAGGTCTGCTTCACAGCCAGTCTCTGCGACGTATTTCAATGATTTATTCGCCGGCCAGATAATGCAGGCGACATCACTGGGCGGAAGTTCTTTGAGTGAGGCTGCGCCAACATTGGGGATGTAGCAGCTCATAAAGAATCGTGTGAGGGGAAGTGAGCGTTGGCATGTGGCGGTGTTGACCCATTTCGTGTCTACCAAATGGAAAAGTCGTGTTTGTGGACAGCCATCATCGGGACAGTTCCATTTGTCACGGTCGGTGTCACCGAATGCCCACGTAGCGGTGCACTTTTCGAGACGAAGCTTCTCACCAAAGTTGGCACCTATGGCTTTGTTGTCGCAGGTGATTTCCTTTTCGCCCGATGGGGGATTCAAGAACGTGGGAACAGTGGTTGTTGCCGCCACGGGGACTGCCGATGTGCTGACGACTGTCGTAGGCGTTGTCGTTGCAGCCGAATCAGAAGTACTGCCACATGCTGCGAGTCCGAAGAAAAGGGGGAGAAGCAAAAGAGCTTTTTTCACGGCTTAATTCTGCCGAGCAAATCAGCGAATTCATGTCCCTGACGAAGGCCTTGCTCTGCTGCTGCACCGCGGACGCGTGGGTCGAGTGAGTTCAAGCCCATGGCCTGCTTGGCCGTGTCGTCGGTGGTGATGTACTGAACAGTTGCGCCCGCTTCACGCAGTTGTTGTACTTCTGTCTCGACAGCTGGGGATGCATCACCCGAGAGCGGCGCAAGTACCCACACTGTGTCGTATCCAGAAGCAAGCGATGCGTTTGCAGAGTTGCGGAAGCCACCGTCGTAATACATACGACCCTTGATGGGAACACACGGCCAAATGCCAGCAACGGCGCAACTACTGGCGACTGCGTCGATGAGACCAACGCCATCATTCTTTGACCATGTGCGGAACTCACCGGTCTCGGCATCAATAGTGGTGACTATCAAGTTTCGATCGGGCCATGTATCGGTCTTCACACGACCTTCAATCACCACGCGCCGAGTGGGCCAATCAACAAAAGAATTGTTGAGAGCGATTTGTCCAATTTGTTGTCGTTGTTCGTCTGTTTGTGTCCCACCGCCGCGCATTTGGCTATACACCTGCGTCATGACCTCAAGATCAATGCGTGGGGAGATTTCATTTTCGTCAGGTTGTTGTTGACGTGCGAAGAGATCAGAAAGGTCAAGGCCTTGTGAGAGTTGTGTTCCCACCACAGAGCCGGCTGATGTACCGATGATGAGGTCAGCATCGCGAACAATGTCGAAACCCTTGTTTCGTAGCCCAAGAAGAACACCTATTTCCCACGCGATGCCGGTGAGGCCACCTCCGGCGAGAATTACAGCAGTTGTCATGTAGATGGTTTAGAGGGAATTCGGTAGAGCTGCCAAGTTGTACAGTCGTAATCGAACGAAAGGTCACTAAATGTCTGCTCTCAGTGCACTTCCTGTTGATTATCTCTTCCGCATGGAACTTGATCTTGGTGACAAGCAAGTGATGCCTCGTGGCCCGCAAGGCACGCGCGTGTATGCACAAGTAGCGGGCGGTCGTGTTGTAGGGCCGAAGCTCATGGGGACTGTCGCACCCGGTGCTGACTGGGTCACCGTGCGAGCAGATGGTTCAGCACAGTTGGATGTTCGGCTCGTGATTACTGCAGACGACGGCGCTGTCATCTTCATGCAGTACCAAGGTCTTCTTGGGTCCGATGGAATCCCTCGTACTGCGCCGCTGTTTCAGGCAGCTGCGGAACAGCACCAGTGGTTAAACCATGTTCAAGGAATTGGAATCGGCACATCAACTGCCGAAGGCGTTACCTACGAGGTGTACGCACTTCGCTGATCTGCGTGACGCTGCCGTCGTCGCCACGTGACATGTAGTCATCAAGCGTTGCATGAAAATGTCGGATACGGCTCTCTTGATATTGAGCAAGAGTGACGCCGGGCTTCTTTGAAGCTCGAAGACCTTTTTGAATGCGATACAAGTTCTCCGTGTCTTGATCAGCGACCATTGCGGCTGAACCCAACTCAGGAGCATCGCTCCAGTTTTGATCAGCACTAAGCCAACGAATCTCAGCTGGTGCTGGGTGTGATCCGTCCGGTGCCTTTGAGAAGAGAAACATGATCTCCATGATGGACGTTTCCGGGTCATCACCATTAGGTCGTAATCGATAACAGATGGGCAGTGCTTGACCGCCCCAAGGAACCATGTTGGGGAACAACATGTATTCGATGAGGTCAAGTGACTCAGTGTCTGACAATGACGACATGTCGGAACCAATCGAGCGCGAAATCTTCTCGCGTGCACGTTCTGCCAACTTTGCGCGGGCTGAATCTCCTTCGGCCAGTTCAATTGGCTTGCCTGCAAAGAAGGGAACATCGCGGCGCATCTCTTCAATCGTGCGATTCGGATCAATCCCTGTCAGCGCTGGACTCGGCACACCCTGCACACTGATCATGCGACTCACATGGCGAATGCCTGGCCACACGTCGTACTGAGTATTCGAGTCGCCGTAGTAGGCGAGTACTTGTGGGTGCGCAATAGCCACGTGGTACGCCTCAATGAATGCTTCCATTGCGAGCCTCCAGTTGCACGGCATGATCTTTGCAACGTGCGCAGCCTTGTATCGCTTGTCTAAATCAAACGAATCAAAATGCTCGGGGAGATTCTCTAAGTAACTCGTGAGCGGTTCACAATTCTCATCGAAGTTGATGAAGACGAAACCACCCCAAGTACCTACTTGAGCTTGTGGAAGATTCATGTCATCTGCATTGACATGTGACAGGTCCCAGGCTTGATGCATGTTCACCAACTTGCCGTCAAGGTTCCATGTCCATGCGTGGAATGGGCAACGGAAACTCTGGACGCATCCTCTTTCGGTGCGCAGCAAAGTGCCGCGGTGCAAACAGCTGTTGACATATGCGCGAATCTCAGTCGGTGAGGTACGCACGACGATGAGCGAATCGTGAACAATCTCGTAGACGATGTGGTCACCGACATTGGGAATCTCTTCTTCACGACATGCGAGCTGCCAGCACTTGCGCCACACGTTCTCTACTTCGCGGTCATGCCATTCTTTTGAAAAGTAACGCTCGGCTGAAACGTCATCAGTGGGCCACCCGTCAGCAGGGGACTCATTTCGCATGACAGACGGTGCAGGGTTCGTGTCGGTCGCAAATACATCTTGCACGGATGGCTTCGGCCGTCGATCGCTAATCCCCATGACTTGACCCCTGAATTGTCGCTATGGACTCACCGAGATTACATCGTGAGTTTTTCTCAATGATTGAGCAACAGAGTCTTGCTATGTCACCTTGAATGACAATGTTTTGGTTGACCTCTTTTTTGCAGATGTTGTCACAGTGATACTGATGCGACACGTCCCGGTATTTACCGCTTGAACTCTTGCCTTCACGACTTTGCAGACTTTTGGCGTTGTTGACTTCAATG
>WLGS01000143.1 GCA_009703125.1 Actinomycetota bacterium | reverse complement strand
GTCTATTGCTGATTTCGTAGTGGAACAAGGTGTGAAGTTTGTGTCCACATCGGCAGGTGACCCAACTAAGTACACACAACAACTAAAGAACGCAGGTCTCATTGTGTTTCATGTGGTGCCCACTTTGGCTGCGGCTCTGAAAGCAGTTGATGCCGGTGTGGATGGATTGATTGTGGAAGGCGGAGAGGGAGGGGGTTTTAAGAATCCTCGGGATGTCTCAACGATGGTCCTGCTTCCTCTTGTGGCCGAGCATGTGAATGTTCCGTTGGTTGCAGCGGGTGGAATTTCTGATGGATATGGAATGGCAGGAGCGTTGGCCCTTGGTGCGCAAGGCGTGCAAATGGGCACGCGCATGGTGGCCGCGAAAGAGAGCCCCGTGCATGACAATTGGAAAAACGCCATTGTGGATGCTGCAGAAACTGACACAGTGTTCTTGAATCGTTTTGGCAAGCCAGGGTTACGCGCTTTACGCACTGAACGAACCACGCGTCTCGAACGAGAGGACCAAGTAGGGATGGATCAATTCGCCCGTACACAAGACGTCTACTTTGGGGGAGATTTGGAGGCGGGAATCGCCTTGACGGGACAAGTAGCGGGACGTATCACTGAAGTACTGCCGGTAGAGGAAATCATTCACGAGACCGTGAATCAATGTCGTAGCCGAATTGCTGCCTTCGACAAATTACGCTGAGATCATGAAGGTTGCACTCACCATTAATGATCATTTGCGCCGAGCAGAGCAGGTGTATGGGGAAAGAATCGCGGTCGTCGACGAGCCGGATCAAATTGCTCCTTCATGGGGTTCACTCACGTATGCAGAATTGGCAGAGAAGGCTCGTCAGCAGGCCGCCGGTCTAGACGCTCTTGGTGTTCCACAGGGCGCACGAGTTGCGATAGTCAGCCAGAACTCTGCGCGCCTTCTCACATCGTTCTTCGGCGTGAGTGGATATGGACGTGTTTTGGTGCCGATTAACTTCCGCCTTGCTGCCGAAGAAGTTGCCTACATCATTGATCACTGCGGTGCTGATGTTCTGATTGTCGATCCTGAACTTGAAGACACATTGAAACATGTCACCGCACGACATCGTTTTGTCATTGGCGCAGAGTCCGATGCCATCTTGTATCCCAAAGGTGTGGAGCCACAATCTTGGGTGCCCGATGAGAACGCCACTGCCACCATTAATTACACGAGTGGCACAACAGCGCGACCCAAAGGTGTGCAACTGACGCATCGCAGTCTTTGGTTGAACGCGGCAGCTTTTGGTTGGCAGTTAGGTGTGAATGATCGCGACGTGTATCTGCACACACTTCCGCAGTTTCATGTCAACGGGTGGGGCATGGTCTATGCAGTGACTGCAATGGGTGGCACACATGTCATTCTTCGCAAAGTTGATGGAAGAGAGATTCTCCGTCGTATTGATGAGCACAAAGTGACATTGTTGTGTGGTGCGCCTGCGGTAGCCAACATGATCCTGGAGGCTCGTGAGTCAGCATTGGGAGACTGTGGACGCGATCGCGTGCGTATGGTTGTGGCAGGCGCTCCGCCTCCTTCAAAGACCATTGAGCGAATTGAGACAGAACTGTCATGGGAGTTCATTCAGATTTATGGCCTTACAGAGACCTCTCCTTTGCTCACCATGAATCGGGCACGAGCAGAGTTTGATGATCTCTCTTCACATGAGCGAGCCGTGCGATTGGCGGCGGCAGGTGCACCAGCTCTTGGTGTTGAATTACGCGTAAACGCAGATGGCGAAGTTCTCGCATGTGGGAACACTGTGATGGAAGGCTATTGGAACCAGCCTGAGGAGACTTCCAAAGTGATTCGCGATGGTTGGTTTCACACCGGTGACGGTGGGTATATCTCGGATGGAATGAACTTAACTATCGCGGACCGGAAGAAAGACGTCATCGTCTCGGGTGGAGAAAATGTCTCGTCGATCGAAGTTGAGGATGCAATTTTCTCTCATCCAGATGTCGCCGAGGTGGCTGTTATTGGCGTCCCTGATGAAAAGTGGGGTGAGTCAGTGCTTGCCCTCGTGGTGAAGGTTCCTGGGAGCACTCTCACAGGGGAGGAAGTGATCGCACATGTGCGCAGCAAGCTTGCAGGGTACAAGTGTCCAAAACGTGTGGAGTTTCGCGATGAGTTGTCTCGTACGGCCACGGGAAAACTACAGAAATTCAAATTGCGCGCTCCGTACTGGGAGGGTTTTGAGCGCAATGTGAACTAGGTTGATTCTTATGGATGATGTGGCGATTTTGACAGAACTTGAACCAGAGGCTGAGCGTCTCTTAAATCGCCATCTTGATTCAGCTGAGGAGTGGTATCCGCACGAGCACGTGCCCTGGGAGCGCGCTCAAAGACTCGCTGAAGAGGGTTTTGCTTACGGTCAAGATTCCTTGCCTGAAGGTGTGCGTTCAGCGTTGTTGGTCAACCTGCTTACTGAAGATAACTTGCCGTGGTACACCCGAACAATTTCTCGCATGTTTGGCGGAAATTCTGCTTGGGGAGAATGGGCGCAGCGTTGGACTGCCGAAGAAGGTCGTCATGCAATCGTGATGCGTGATTACATCACGGTGAGCGGCCTGGTGGAACCACATGAATTAGAAGATGGACGAATGGCTCAAGTGAGCAAGGCAATCGTTCCGGAGCCACCTGGTGCCGCAGATGGCATGTGTTACGTCGCCGTGCAAGAGCTTGCGACACGAATTTCGCATCGCAACACTGGCACCATGTTGGATGACAAAGTGGGATACGACGTGATGATGAAGTTGTCTTCGGATGAGAATCGACATCACCTGTTTTACAGAGATCTAGTCAGCAAATTGATCGAACTTGATCCTTCCACCGCAGTTGAAGCACTTGAGCGTCAGGTTGTGGGGTTCTCAATGCCTGGTGTGGGTATCCCCGGTTTTGCAGAACATTCCCGCGCCATCGCTCAAGCGGGCATTTATGACTTCGCCATTCACCATGAGCGCATCATTGTTCCGTTGATTATGCGCCATTGGGCAGTCGACAAGATCGAGGGCTTGAATGCTTCGGCTGAAAAGGCACGTGAGTCTCTTATGCGCCACATTGAACGTGTCGGAAAAGTTGCTAAGCGCCAAGCCGACCGTCGTGCGACTGCAGTTGTAGCTGAAGGTTAATTGGATCACGCATTCGGCGTGATGTGCACTTTTATTGCGCCAGATGATTTATCCTTCGCGGTCTCAAATGCTTGCACGGCTTCATCTAGTGCATAACGGTGCGTCACGATTGTTGCAGTGATTTCTGGATGACGTTGCAACACGTCCACAGCTTCCATGAAGTCGTTGTGGTCCTCGTTGTGTCCGTAGAAGATGGAAGGCACGATGGTTACTTCTTTCATCATCACGCTGTTGCTCAATTGGACCGGAGTCCAAAACATTCCAAACTCCAGTAGTTGACCACCTGGTCGAACGGCGTCTACACAGGAGTCAAAACTTTGCTGCGTGCACACAGCATCAAACGTGATGTCGTAGTGCTTGCCTGGTGTTGAGACTGCAGTGACCCCGATTGATTCCGCAGCGAGATGTTGATGGGGGTGGCGAGCCAAGATATCCACGTCGATACCGCGG
>WLGS01000142.1 GCA_009703125.1 Actinomycetota bacterium | reverse complement strand
GCCAGAGAGAAGAGCACCTGATTCATGCCAGCGCTGTCCGTCTGCATATTCGTTGACATCAAAGACAGTTCCGAAGCCTTCAAAGCACACGGGGGCCCATAGCCAATAGAACTGGGGCAACTGAGTAGCAGGTGCACCGATCTGTGCGCGTTCACCGACGCCTCGAATTCCCCAAGAACGGTCACGAGACCCCTTAAAGGTTGCTGCATCGATGCGATATTCGAGACCATCAATGTTGATCCACCCACTCCAGCAGCCCAACTGAGTGAGTCGTGTGTAACGCATTGTTGTTCGATTGCCCGTGCGCACATGAAATGCTGGCTCTTCGTATGGCTGCGATGTCGCCACAAACTCAAGTTCTGCCGAAACATTATGTTCATTAGGTGAAATTGTGATCACATGTCGCTTCATGGGTTGAACTATGTCCAAGCGAATAGGTCCGATGGTTGTGCAGTCCTTTCGATCCTCAGCCGCCCGAGCACTTGCGCGAAGATTTATTTGCTTGCCATCAACAACAACACTGAAGGCCGTATCCATAACATGCCGATTGGGATAAAGACCCATAGCCAACGCAAAGAAGAGGGAGCCGTCACTGTTATATCCATTGAAGAAATAGCGGTCATAGTGCCCTGGATCACCTGATTCCGGATGCGCAATTGGTTCCCAGGTCTGGTGGATGGGGTAGTCATCAAATGAGGAAATCATGTATGTGACCGTAGCCACTTTGATGAGGCCTCAAAGAAGTGGTGCGACCAAGGGGGAGCACTTACAGTCACAGGTGTGGTTATTACGACACGTACCTTTCGACTGGTTACGGGTGTCGCATTGGGCTCTCTGTGCGTCATCATTTTTACCGGGGCTTTAGTGAGACTCACAGGCTCTGGCTTGGGTTGTGTGGATTGGCCGCAGTGCAATGAATCCAAGTTCATCGACGTTTCAACTGGGCACACGTTTATTGAACAGGCCAACAGGCTTTTCACAGGATTTGTCTCGGCAAGTGTAATTTTGGCCGTGCTCACGGCGCATAGAGCGCGTCCACGGCGCATGGATCTCATCGTCCTTGCATGGCTCCTGGTTGCCGGTGTGTTGATGCAAGTAGTCATTGGTGGAATCGTCGTACTGACAGGCCTTAATCCCTATGCCAACATGGCGCATTTCTTGGTGTCTATGGTGCTGATTGCACTTGCACTTTTGTTGTATCGCCGAGCAGGTGTTGCAAAGCCTGTGCAATGGTTGCGAGAGTTTCCAAGTGACCTCGTGACGCTTGTACGTCTTCTCATTCTTCTTGGAGTTGTCGCAGTCGTGACAGGAACAGTTGTGACAGCAACGGGCCCGCATGCTGGTGGCGAAGATGCAGTGCGATTTGGCTTCGAGTTATCTGATGTGGCGCGAGTTCACGGTGTCTCGGTCATAGCAACGGTTGCGACTCTTGTTCTTCTTCTCGTTAAGTTGCGTGGTCGTGCCGATCTTTCGGATCATCGAGAGTCTGTGGTTGTGTTGGGTTACGTAGCGGTGGCTCAAGGCATTGTCGGGTACAGCCAGTACCTCACTGGAGTTCCAGTTTTTCTGGTTGGAATCCACATCATTGGAGCAACTGCCTTTTTTCTCGCATTATGCAATGTGATTTATGCTCCGCGCGACAAGGAGCATGTCATTGTGGGGGATTCTGCGTACTAGTTTGTGCCTATGGCTGCCACAGATGAAGTTCTATTAGAGATATCCGATCACATTGGTGTGATCACACTAAATGCACCAGATCGCATGAACACCATTTCAGGAGCGATGCTCGATTTGATGTCGAAAAAGTTCTTGGAAGCCGACAACAACCCTGACGTGCGTTGCATCATTCTGACCGGAGCTGGACGCGCTTTCTGTGCGGGTCTTGATCTTGGATCGCAGTCAGGCAAGCGCGAGTCACTTGGCGTGCTCGACAACACGGAAGCGAATATGGTCGAATTCAACATTCGTGATGCACCACCAACTGTGTTGCATGGGCTTGATACGCCAGTGATCTGTGCACTTAATGGTGGAGCTGCCGGGTACGGTCTCGATATTGCTCTCGGGTGCGATATTCGCATTGCTGCAGATTCAGCAAAGATGGCCCCTGGTTTTGCGAAGCGTGGAATCTTGCCAGAAAGCGGCGGTACTTGGCTGTTGCCCCGAATCGTTGGATACGCGCGTGCAGCCGAAATTGCATTCACGGGGCGCACACTCAACGCAGGCGAATGTTTAGAACTAGGCCTTGTCAATAAAGTTGTTCCTGCAAGCGAGTTGATGGACCATGCGCGAGAGATGGCAGGTGAAATCGCTGCAAACGCGCCTCTTGCAGTGCGCGCCATCAAACGCATGATGCGTGCGGCTGAAACAGAGACCTTCGAACAAAACGTGCATCATGTTTTTCTTCAATTGCTGCCTCTGTTCCGTACGAAGGACTTCAAAGAAGGCGTCGCTGCATTTATTGAGAAGCGTCCGCCCAATTTCATCGGAAAGTAATTCATCGTCCATGGATGATCCCTACGAGATCCTTGGAATCACACGGAACACTTCACCTCATGAGATTCGTTCGGCATGGCGTGAATTGGCAAAGAAGTGTCACCCCGATGTGGGTGGAAAAACCAGTGACATGGTGCGCCTGAATGAAGCTCTTCGAATGGCATTGACGCTTTCGGTGAACGATGAGACTCAGCTTCCACAAGACGTTGCAGAGAATTTCACAGCTCAGACTCGGCAAACCCACGAAGATAGGTCTCGCCGAGTACGCCAAGATATTTCTAGCTTCACCTTCAATGTGTTGCCTGTTGAGAGTTTTGAACTTTTGGAAATTGTGGCCAACGAAGCGGGAATTGTCATTGAGTCGGATTGTCCGTATCTCATTGAATTCTCACTTGAAAGCTTCGGAAGTCATACCACTGCATCTGAATGGTGTCGATGCGAACTCGTTCCTGAAGCTGGTGGAACCATGGTGCATCTCACTGTGGGTGGACCCTCGCCCTCACGAGTGCCCGATGTGGAGTTCGTTCGTGATGAATTGATTCGCTGTATTAACGAGATTGAACCAATCAATCTCGTGGAGCCGAGGCCTTAACAAGTCGATCATTGATGGCAATCCCGATGCCGTGTTGAGGTGCACGGACAGCAATGACGACATCGCATCCATCTTCATCGGCGCGTCGAAGCATTGAATAAAGATTGTGCGCATACTCGGAAAGGTCTGGCTCATTAACTACTACAGCCTTGAGTTCATCTTGGGTGAATTCGGCTAGGAGAATGTGGGCTTCTTGCGTGCTCTCACATAGAACCACGCGTGCGTGCGGAGCGTAGTGAGAGGCAAGCATTCCGGGTGCCCGCGAGGGTCCAGATGAAGTTGAATTAGGTGCGTGTCCAAGAACTTGCTGCACATCGTCTACTGAAATCGCGCCAGGCCTCAAAATTGTCGCTCCACCAATGCACTCCACAATCGTTGACTCAAGTCCAATGTCGCATAAACCGCCTTCGAGGACCACACCCACTTCATCACCGAGGTCGTCAACAACATGTTGAGTGGTGGTCGGGCTGACCTTTCCGAATTTATTGGCAGACGGCGCCACAACTGCATCGCCCAGTTCGTGCAACATCTTTAATGTGACGGAATGATTAGGCACCCGGATTGCAACCGTATCCCGACCACCTGTGATCCAGT
>WLGS01000141.1 GCA_009703125.1 Actinomycetota bacterium | reverse complement strand
GATGCTGTGCAGGCTGCATGTTGGATTGATCTTCGCACTGTGTGGCCACATGTGGATGTAATGACATTGTCTGCGCACAAGTTTGGTGGCCCGAAGGGAATGGGTGTGATGGTGGTGCGCGAAGGTGTGCATCTTGAGCCATTGCTCTTTGGCGGAGGCCAAGAACGTGATCGCCGCAGTGGTACACACAATGTGGCGGGCATTGTGGGCACTGCCATGGCATTACAAGTCACTGATACTCAGCGTGTTCATGAAAATGCTCGCCTGCGTAGTTTGCGTGATGCACTGATTGCACAACTTGTGGAATCCATTCCTGGTGCAGTGGCAACTGTAGAAGCCGACTCAGCTGTGGCTGGTGTGGCACACGTGTGTATCAAAGGCGTCGAGAGTGAATCCATGTTGTATTTGCTCGACACTCACAATGTGTGTGTTTCTGCTGCGTCTGCGTGTGCAAGCGGCGCCATGGAGCCCTCACACGTTCTCGAGGCCATGGGGCTTGATAGAGCGCTCATTAAGGGATCGTTGCGTTTTAGTTTGGGACATACAACCACTGCAGAAGATATTGCTGTTGCTGCTTCATCTACGATCTCATCTGCACACCGACTGCTACAGGTAGGAATCTGATGAAAGTGTTACTGGCCATGTCGGGCGGAGTGGATTCTTCGGTTGCGGCTTTGGTGTTGCGTGAACAAGGCCACGATGTCGTAGGTGTCACCATGCGTTTATGGGGCGGAGAAAGCGATACGGGATGCTGTTCAGTCTCCGATGTTGATGATGCACGTCGAGTAGCACAGCAATTGGGAATTGATCACTTGGTCTTCAATTTCTCTGAAGAGTTCAATGCCCATGTGGTGGACCCATACGTGCGTTCCCATGCAGAAGGAACAACTCCCAATCCGTGCATTGAGTGCAATCGACACTTGAAGTTCGACAAATTGATTGAACGTGGCCGTCAATTGGGATTTGAGGCTGTGGCAACGGGTCATCATGCTCGCACAGAAAACTTTGAGGGAAAACTGCGCTTGGCTCGTGGCGAAGATGCCGCAAAAGATCAGAGCTATGTTGTGCACATGTTGTCGGCACAAGATCTGTCGTATGTGATGTTCCCAGTAGGGCATTTGCAGAAATCACAAGTGCGTGAGAAAGCACAAGATTTTGGATTGCGCACAGCGACAAAGCCAGATAGCCAAGATGTGTGCTTTATTGGATCCACTATTGGTCGTAAAGGATTCTTGGAGCCACGCTTGACCTTTCATGCCGCTGATGTAGTGGATACCGATGGCAACACGGTGAGCCAAGTGGACGCTGTGGAACTGGTGACATTGGGTCAACGACGCGGTTTGAATCTCGGTGGCGGCGATAAGCGCTATGTGGTGTCAGTCGATGTTCCTGGTCGCAAAGTTGTGGTGGGAGATGAATCGGGTTTGTTTACCCCTGTCACTCACGTTGACACTTTGGTGTGGCCCTACAGCGATGATGCACAGAGATTGAACTCTGCGGAGGTGTTGGTGCAGGGAAGTGCACACGGAGAACGCATTGCGGCACGTGCAACAATTGATGGTGATGCAATGACCTTGACGTGGTTGCGACCTAACCGCCGAATTGCGCCTGGGCAAACTGTTGTTCTCTACGACCCGAGCGATACCTATGTGCTCGGTGGCGGAATCGTTAGAGGTTGAGTGCGGCGCGTGCCGCGTTGATGCGGCGTGGTGCAATATGAAACGACCGCACGTGGAGTGCTTCGGTAGTTCCCAATGTGCGTGCGGTGATTTTTGACAGAACAATTTTGTCGGGCTCTCGCAGTTCAATAGCGAGTCGGGGCCCCAATACTCCGCCCGTGAAGTCCGCGCTTTCTGAGTGTGTTTCTGCAACGGCGAGTGATGCAATTTTGTTACGTGGAGACATCACCGTCTCGGCCAAGACGAGATGATCGTGCACAACCACTCCAGAGGGAACTATCACTAACCAACGACGTGAGAGTCGATGGAGACGTTGAGGAATGATGCGTAGCGCCACTGCAGCCAGTGCAAGTAACGGTGTTCCTATCCACCATTGCTGTGTGGCGAGAAAAAACGTAGATCCAAAAACGCTGACCATCAGTAGGGCCCACGCAAGAACAGCAGGAGCCATAAAGGGAACCGGTGTGCGTAGGGCGAATCGTTGTTCTTGACCATAGGCACCGCCTTGCACCATGTAGTCCATAAGCACTGCAGATCGCAGAACGATGAGTGCCACGAGTGAGGCAAAGAGAGAAGGTGCATCTACTGCAAGCGCAGCACACACCACTGCTAGCGGAGAGATTGCATGCACAACGGTTGCAGACAGTGGCGAGGGAACAAGCAATGCAATTGCGACTGCAATCCACAACAGCCAGCCCCACACCACAAGTGCAATCGACACAGGATCGGATGCTCCTTCGCCCAGGGTGTGCCACGGGACAAAAATCCCAATAACAATCCACGCAACAAGAGTGATCGCAACTAGTCGAGCGCCAGGGGACAGCCGCGGTGGAAAAGACATATCTATAGCCTGCCCGAACGAGGCGTCTTCTGTGTAGTTCATGAAGAATGTCCCACGGTTCGTGGTTAGCGGAACGGTGCTGCTACCAATGAGGGCACACATTGGATTGCACATGAAGGGAGGCCCCTTATGACATCAGAGACGATTCGTCCACGCAGAGGGGCAACTTTTGCAATTGGTAGCTTGCCGCATCGTGATATCAACGAGGCAATTGAATGTGCGTGGCGGGCAACAGAGATTCCTACTATTCCTTCACTTCCTCGTCGTTCGCCTGCCGAATCCATGGTGGCCCAGGCTCTCGTAGGTATCGAAGGTGTATCTGTGGGTCAATATGGGGGCATTGGAGTCGATATCTCGCAGCTAGATGTTGATCATTTCATTACCACCGACATCACGTCCGATGCGTATGGATCTTTTGCAGCATTTTTAGATTCTTTCCACGAACACAACACTTCTCGTGTCGACACCGTGAAATGGCAATTCATTGGACCTGTCACTTTGGGTACTGCATTGTTGCGAGTGGGTCTTGAGCCACACATTGCATTCCCTCTGGCATTGCAGGCGGTGCGCTCTCATGTGGAAGCACTTGAACTTGAAGTGACGCGCGTGTGTGGAGACATCACCCAGATCATCATGTTGGATGAGCCATCGTTAGAAGAAGCTTGGGAGCCTGGTTTTTCCATCTCGTCTGAAGAAGTGATTGATCTCATCTCTGGGGCGTTAGCAATAGTCACACCCAACAATGTGGGTGGAGTGCATTGTTGTGCTCGCACAAATTGGGCTGCGCTGCTTGCCACAGGTGCACAGATCATCTCTATTCCAGTTCCTTCCACTGCAAGTGAGGAAGAAATGGATGCGATGGTTGCAGCCGCAAGTCGGATCTCTGACCACATGGAACATGGCGGCCAGATTGCATGGGGTGCCGTGCGCACCGATGGACCGATTGGTGGAAGTGCAGAGCGCGCCACAAAAATTCTGGTGGACTGCATGTGTGCATTGGTTCGTGCTGGAGTTGACCCTGAAAAACTGCGTGCAATGAGCTACATCACACCTGCATGTGGTTTGGGTACGCATTCCGATGCAATTGCCGATGCCGTCTTTGACACAGTGCGCAACGTGGCACGAAAAATGGGCGAAAAGGCCACAGCATCACGCCTCACCCATGGCACATAGAGGCCAGATACTCACCCATTGAGTAGTTTGTACAGCGATGGCACGCACTCCTTCGCCGAAAAAACGTATTGAAGAATTGCGTCGTCTCATTCGG
>WLGS01000140.1 GCA_009703125.1 Actinomycetota bacterium | reverse complement strand
TCGGTCATTGCGGCAGGCGGAAGCGTGGGTAGCGCGTTTGGGGGAGCGCTGTTGTTGGCGGGACGCAATGCGGTGTACGGCCTTGCAATGGCACCGGTCTTGCGCGGACATTCACGTGTTGCGCAATGGTGGGGCGCCCAATGGGTGATTGATGAAACAACTGCCATGGTGACTGCAGAAGCCGACCCCGAAGATCGTCGTCGCGCTTTTTGGATTTCTGGAACCATCTTGTATTCAAGTTGGTGTGCGGGAACTTTTCTTGGTGCCTTGGTAGGAACAAATATTGACCCCAACGATTTCGGTTTGGATGCCGCATTCCCTGTGTTATTCATTGCAATGCTTGCTCCACATTTGCGGACTCCAGAAGGACGCAAAGCTGCCGTGTTTGGTGGCGTAGCAACAGTTGCGCTCGCACCGTTTTTACCTGTGGGTCTTCCCATTTTGGTCGCAGCATTAGGAATGCTGTTCGGATTATCTCCCACTGATGCAGAGACATCACACGTAGATACAGACGGTGCACCATGAGTTGGGCATTTATTCTGCTACTCGCAGCTGGTGCTTACAGTTTGAAACTTCTGGGTGCTGTGTTGGTAGGTCAACGAACAATGCCGGCTGTGCTGGAACGCACGTTGATGTTGATTCCTGCAGCTCTGCTTGCGGGTCTCATCACCAAAGACACTTTCACCACTGGCCAAGACATTGTGATTGATGCCCGCCTTGCCGGCGTCAGTGTTGCAATCTTTGCCACGTGGCGAAAAATGCCATTGGCGGTAGTGATTGTTCTTGGCGTGGGAACTACTGCAGCACTTCGCGCACTGAGCTAGTCAGAGAAATTTTAGGCTTCGACGAGTTTTTTCAACTCGCGAAGATTGCGACGCCAGATTGCTTTCATCACAATTTGTCCACCCACAATTGCTCCAATGGGGCCACCCAGCCACCATGGAAACACTAAAGATTCGGTCCATGTAAAGCGAGTGGTGGATTCCGTGAGTGCAGTGAGAGTGAATTCACCTGTTCCTGTCACCACGCCAGTGTGGGTGACTCCCATGACAGCATTTGGCTCCCATGCGGTAATTGTCATCACGTCGACCAATTTGATGGGACCCACTTTTGTGTCACAAAAGAACTTCGTGCCTACTCCGCGTGTTTGTTCTGTTTGGAAACGAATTGCGACAGCATCAGCCATCCAGTCAATGTGGCGCTCCACGGGTTCTACAACTTCCCAAACGCGAGAAACGGGTGCATTAATGTCAATTGACACCTGGATATGGCTCATATCAGGCCTTTACTGCTGTGTGGCGTAATTGTTGTGCGGCATCTTCGGGCGGAACAATGTTGATCATCACGCCTGTACCGCGTTCGAAACCTGCCGCGGTAGTGAGCTTTGGCCAAAGGTGCACATGCCAGTGGTACATGCCTTCGTGATGTGAGGGCGCTGTGTGAAACACCAAGTTGAAAGCGATGTCACCGAGTGCACGAACAAGATGTGCAAGTGCATCACGAATAGCAAGACCCATTGCAGTGAGCGCATCATCGCTGGCATCGGTGATGTGTTGATGATGTGCTTTTGGCATCAACAACAATTCATAGGGGCTCGAGCTCCAGAAAGGGCACACCACGGCGACGTGTTCATTGTCGAGAACAAAACGTTCACTGTGTGATTCGGCTTCCACTGTGGTGCACACGATGCATCCACCTTTGAAGCGTTCGAATGCGCGTTCTTCTTCGAGAATTTCGCCTGGCACAAAAGGCAATCCAAGAAGTTGTCCGTGTGGGTGAGAAAGCGATGCTCCTGCTTCTCGACCGTGGTTCACGATTGCTTGGGTGTAACGAATATTCGGAGTATCGGCGTGAGCAAGAAAGCGACTCTTCAACGCAATCATGAGTTCTTTGATTTTTTCATCAGAGAACATGTCGAGTCGCATGGTGTGGTCCGGAGAAAAAACGAACACCTCGTGTGTGCCGCTCGCTTCGGCCATGACATGGACGGGACCAAGGTTGCGCACTGCCAGTGAATCGTCGCCTTCGAATGCGGGGTAGCGATTGGCAACAACGCGCATTGTCCAATCACCTTGGGCATTGTGTGTCTCATACAGGGGTACATCGGGTCGACCGCTACCTGGGCAAAAAGGACAATCGCTGTCGGGCGCTGCTTCAACTTGTTGTGCACGCGGGGCAAAATCGGTGTTGCGCTGTGCTCGGGCGGGGACCACGGTGACCCATCGGCCCGTGAGGAGGTTGAGACGTAGCTGGCTCACAATGATTTCAGGATAGGTCGCATCGAGAGAAAAGTGGTGGAGAGGCCCAAGATCACTTGGGTGGAGCCACAGAAAAACAACTGATGTGTCGGTCTGCGGTGGGGTCGAAGGTGTGTCCATGTCCATCGCTGACGCGACGGTGCAACACAAGACCCGCATCGAGTGCATATGTGTCGAGTTGTGTGGGAGAGAAGTACCGAATGGACCAAGGGCGAAGCGTGAGCTGTGCCCCGTCGGTGAATTGAATGAATTGGCCAGTGATGTGCTGGTTTTCTGCATCGTGGCGGCTCACGCTGAGAACTACCTCGGTGGTCGACATTGAGCGAATGCCCACGTGTTCCTGTGTTGATCGCTGTGGGGGCATGACAACATCGATAAAGAATTGTCCCTGAGGACTAAGCCGAGATGCGACGAGCGTCATGCACGCACGAAGAGCGTCTTCGTTCGGCAAGTTAAACAAGGTGTTGTATCCCACGAACACCACATCAAAGGGCCCCTCGGGCAAAGTGTGTGAAAAATCACCCTCCACGAAAGTGACGGCTGTGTTGCACTGATTGTGGGCAATTCCCAACATGGCGGGCGAGGAGTCAATCCCGACAATCTCATCGGCGATGTCTCCTCGAAGGGATTGAAGAACACGCACGAGGCGTCCTGTGCCCACACCAAGCTCCAAAATGCGTACCGGATCAGGTCCAAGGGAAGCACAGATCATGGCAATGAAATCATGGTCATCAAGGTCGTGGTACCACTGGTCATAGACATCAGCGAAGGCATCTCCATAGGAGCGGGCGTTATAGCCCTCTATGCCAAACGGATTGGCCATGTCGTTGGTCATCATCACATTTCATCACGCTGACATCGCTTCGGTCCTATCGGTAGCCTGAATGATGTGACCGCGGCTCCTTTATCTCAGAGATACATCTATCTCGACCATGCCGCCACGTCGCCATTGCGCCCCGAGGCTAAAGAGGCCATGGATGTGTATGGCGATGAGATTTTTGCCAATCCATCTGGTTCTCATCGCTTTGCTCGTGATGCCCGCAAAGTCATCGATGAGGCACGTGATCAGATTGCTGAATTGATTGGATGTCGCCCAGGAGAGATTGTCTTTACAAGTGGTGGCACTGAAGGCGCCAATAATGCCGTGCTCGGTGCCGTGCGCCGACATGGTGGACGCGCAATATGTCCTGCAACAGAACACCATGCGGTCTTGCATTGTGTGGAACATCTCGGAGGCGATGTTGTTCCCGTTGCATCATCGGGCAGTGTGGACCCCGCAGTGTTGCGCGCACATCTTGCTGAGTCCACCGATATCACTGTGGTCTCGGTGATGACAGTGAATAACGAGACTGGTGTGATCACCGATGTTGAAGGCGTCTCACATGCAGTTCGTGGTCGCGCGGAAAATGCAATTCTGCACACCGATGCTGTGCAGGCTGCATGTTGGATAGATCTGCGCACCGTGTGGCCGCATGTGGATGTAATGACATTGTCTGCGCACAAGTTTGGTGGTCCAAAGGGAATGGGTGTGATGGTGGTGCGCGAAGGTGTGCATCTTGAGCCATTGCTCTTTGGCGGAGGCCAAGAACGTGATCGCCGCAGTGGTACACACAATGTGGC
>WLGS01000014.1 GCA_009703125.1 Actinomycetota bacterium | reverse complement strand
GACAGGCTCACTCATTTCGGGGTCGAAAGGCTCGCTCACGAGTATGGAACGCTACCAACGCCTACCCAGCAAGTGGCATCGGGTTAGCGAACCTTGGCTATTTGACGGATTTCACGCCGCAAAGTGCGTGCTTCGCGCAAAATCTTGAAAATAACCGAGGGCGAACTCAAGGTGGAGACCCCACGGGTACGAGGGAAGTAATCGACACCAAATTGAATGACCGAATAACCATACTTCTGGGCTTTTACGACCAGCTCAGCATCAATGAAGGAACCTTCACTCTTCAAAGACACATGGTCAAAAATTCTTGATCGGCACAGTTTGAATGCAAAGTTGATATCACGCATGCGCACACCGAACAGAACACGCACCATCATGTTGTAGAAAAACGAATACACAGTACGCACATAACCTTCGCCAGTGCGATCAAAGCGATACGCACTCACTACATCAGCGTCGTAATAACGCAAAAGTCGCATTGCTTTGTGCACATCGTGCATGTCAAACGGAAGATCTGCATCGGTATACAGCACCACATCTCCAGTCGCTGCAGAAAAACCAGATTTCATCGCTCCACCCAGTTTTCGATTCTCAGGGTGTTGCACCAAAATCACTCGGTGATCATTGGCGGCAATTCGCGCCGCAATCACTGCAGTGTCATCGGTGGAAGCATCGTCCACAATGATGATTTCATAATCGGCAATATCGCGAGACGCCATCAAGTCTTCGCATTCCTCGCGTGCAGCCTCAATGGCGCGTTCGATGTAATCCTGTTCGTTCCACATCGGGAAAAACACCGACAACTTTTGAAATGTGGCGTTTTCCATTAGTCCCAAAGGTTAGTGCCGATAATTGCCCGACTCCTCATAAAAATATGTACCGTGAAGAACGTGGAACTCACTCCCCCCACTGTGCAAAAAAAGCCTCAAGCGATTCCTTCTACAGGATGGCGTACGGTTTCTTTCATCTCATGGATTGCAGTACTTGCCGCATTGGTCGCCGTGGCAATCAGTAGTCGCACTATTGGTCGACCTGTGTGGTGGCTTGGCAGTCGCTTTCATCCTGCGCCCGCTGTTTTTATGCTTGTGCCACTCAGCCTGGTAGTCACTCCTCTTGTGGCCACATGGCGTGCACCTGACATCATGGTGCGCACCAGCGTTATCTGTTCGCTGCTACTGGCAGCCACAGCGATACCTGATGTCGCCAGCTCCCCTGCCACTGCGCTGGGCATCGTGGCCGTCGCACTCGCCAGCTTTTTGTCGTCCATTGCCCAAGTGTTGGTCGCGCGCAAGTACCGTTAAGGGCATGTCAAAGGTCCTTACCGCCCTCCCGGTTTCTGAACGCGTTGGAATTGCATTTTCTGGAGGCCTTGATACATCGGCTGCCGTGGCATGGATGCGCGAAAAGGGCGCCATTCCTTGTGCTTACACCGCTGACTTGGGACAGCCCGACGAGACAGACCTCGATCAGATTCCTGACAAGGCACGCCAATACGGTGCCGAAATTGCTCGCCTCATTGACTGTCGTTCCGAACTAGTTCATGAGGGGCTCATTGCATTGCAGTGTGGTGCTTTCCATATCTCCACTGCAGGCAAGACCTATTTCAACACGACCCCATTGGGGCGCGCTGTGACAGGGACCTTGCTGGTACGCGCCATGCAACAAGATGGCGTGGACATCTGGGGTGATGGCAGCACATATAAAGGCAACGACATTGAGCGCTTCTATCGATATGGCTTGATGGTGAATCCTGCACTACGTATCTACAAGCCCTGGCTTGACCCGACCTTTGTGGATGAGATGGGTGGCCGCACCGAGATGAGCGAGTTCCTTACGGCGCGTAACTTGCCCTACAAAGCTTCCAAAGAAAAGGCCTACTCCACCGATGCCAACATTTGGGGTGCAACCCATGAAGCCAAGCTTCTTGAAGAACTGCACACAGGTATGGAAATTGTGGAACCGATTATGGGAATCGCACATTGGCGAGATGACGTCAAGGTTGTTGCCGAGGAAGTCTCCATTCGATTCCACGAAGGATTTCCTGTCGCCATTAACGGCAAAGAATTCTCCGATCAAGTAGCACTTGTGTTGGAGGCCAATGCAATTGGTGGTCGCCACGGACTTGGCATGAGTGACCAGATTGAAAACAGAATCATCGAAGCAAAGAGCAGAGGAATTTATGAGTCTCCAGGGCTCGCGTTACTCCACATTGCATACGAACGTCTCGTGTCGGGCATTCATAATGAAGCAACCATGGAGAACTACCGCACCATGGGTCGACGCTTGGGACGATTGCTCTATGAAGGTCGCTGGTTTGATCCACAATCTCTGATGTTGCGCGAACCTTTAATGCGTTGGGTGGGAACTGCAATCACAGGTGAGGTGACCTTGAGATTGCGCCGTGGCGATGACTACACAATTGTGAATACAGAAAGTCCGAACTTGACGTATGCACCTGAGCGACTCAGCATGGAACGTGTGGACGATGCTGCATTTGGACCACTGGATCGCATTGGTCAACTCACGATGCGTAATCTTGATATTGACGACAGCCGATCAAAACTCGAGGTCTACCGCTCGTCGGGAACTCTTCCCAGTGGTGGTCTTTTGGCCATCGAAGACAACTCCTGACACAGTCCCGCAATGAGCGCGGCGCGCGCCGGCATCGTAGATGCAATGACATGCTCAGAATCTCCGTGAGCACCTCCACCTACTGCACCCAGTCCATCGAGAGTCTCGACGCCGGCATCTGCGGTGAAGTTGCCATCTGAGCCGCCACCTACAACGAGACCTTCAATATCACCGAGGTCAATGGATCGAGCAACGTTGCGCGCTATTTCGAACAAAGTCGCTGCAGCGTAGTGATGCATCGGTGGTCGACCAATGCCACCTTCAATGGTGAGACGTGCCTCTGGGTGTTGCAACGTCAGTGCAGCAAAGCCTGCTTCCACTCGCGGCTTTTCTTCGGGAATCGCCACTCGCACATCTACTGCACATGTTGTCTGTGCAGGAATCACATTGTCTGCTGTGCCCGCATTCGCAAGCGTGGGTGACACGGTGGTCCCCTTGTACGCATCGGAAAGTGCGGCAATCTGTGGGAGTAACTGTGCCAACTCCATCAGGGAGTTCACACCTTTTTCTGGTTCCAGACCCGCATGCGATGCACGTCCCTCAATCGTCAGAAAAAAAGTGCCAGTACCTTTTCTACCCACTTTAAGTGCGCCGCCATCTGCACTTGGTTCCAGCACAAGCACTGCACCACATGCACGCGCTCTTTCAATCAATAGATCCTTGGATGCTTTTGAACCAATTTCCTCATCGGCTGTCAACAAGATTTCTATATGGGATGCATCGTCTAATGCGGCGACTCCATGAAGAGCTTGCACAATTCCCGCCTTCATGTCGAACACCCCTGGCCCACGAAGCACGTCGTCAACATAGGAAAACGGAAGACGCTGCAGAGTCCCCACGGGATGCACGGTGTCATGATGACCCAAAATCAACACTTTGGGTTCTCCTCCACCACTCCAGTGGACATGTGGCCCCACGGGGGAATCAATAATGCGGGGAGCGTGACCCAACAGACGCGTCATCATCTCGGACAGCAGTTGTGCCTGTGCAGTCAATCTCTCAATGTCGCGAGACGGAGTCTCAGATGTCACCAGAGCGGAAACATCATCAATCATCGCCTCAAGACTGAAAGACTTAGCTGTTTTCATATTGCACATCGTGCCATGAATCAACGCTCAAACACGGTCTCAATACGAATTGCGTCGCTCGCAAGGATGTCAGGAGCAGGAACAACGCCTATTCCTGGACCCTTTGGGACACGAATCTCACCGTCATGCATCTCAAATGGATCAGTAATGTCACGGGCAAAATAGCGGCGTGATGCCGATAAGTCGGGCGTCATCGTAAAGCCAGGCAGTGATGCAACTGCCAAACAAGAGGCTCGACCAATCCCTGTTTCGAGCATGCCGCCCACCCACGCATCTACTCCTCGTGCCCGCACGATGTTGTGCATTGCAACGGCCTCACCAATACCACCCACACGAGAAGGCTTGATATTGACAACCGAGCATGCGCCAAGATCGAGCATCTGTTCGAGATCTTTTCGTGACGAGATGGATTCATCCATACAGACACGAACGCGGCCTTGGCGAGCGAGCGCAATATGTGAGTCAATGTCATCGTGTGCAAATGGTTGCTCAATGAATTGCACATTGAACGCATCGAGTTGGTTCAGATGTTCTATGTGCTCAACTGTGTAGGCACCATTTGCATCCACTTGGAGCAGATATTCATCACCAAGTACTGCTCGAACTTGGCGAACTACCTCTATGTCATGGCCAGGTGAAATCTTTATCTTGATGCGCCGGTAACCCTCGTTGCGCCGTTGTACACATTCGGCTACCACTTCGTCGATGGTGTCCGACATACCCACAACAACACCCACAACAATGGAGTCGAGCTGGCCTCCAAGAATGTTTTTCAGTGACGTGTTTTCTTTCCGTGCATGGAGATCCCACACAGCGGACTCCAGTGCATGCTTTGCAAAGTTGAAGGCCTCGGTACCCCACCAACCATTGCGATCCATTTCTTCCACTGCGACCTCTCGAGACACCAAAAGTGGAATGAATTGGTCGCGCATCGTCTGCACAGAGTCCTGATGGGATTCGCCCACATAGTGCACTCCAGTGGGTGCAACATTTTCTCCCCACCCCACGTATCCCTGAGAGTCAGTGATTTCTATAAGGGTTGCTTCGCGAGACTTGTGAATTCCATCTGATGTGCGCAGTGGTGCAGAAAGTTCTACAGGCACAGTCACGAGTCGAATTCGATCTATTTGCACGGTTACAAGGATGACAGACCAAAACCGCAATTCCACTAGATAAGTACATTCATCCACCCTAAAAAGGACTAATTCCGCCCTACGGTGAAGGGTAATGTCGCTACGAATTCTCATCTGCGACGACCATGACATGGTGCGTGATGCACTTGCCAAAGTGTTGGACGACGTTGAGGATTTTCAGATTGTCACTACGTGTGCCTCGGTCGAGCAAACTATCGCCCACTTTGAACAACACCCCGAAGACGTTGACGTGGCTGTGATTGATGTACGACTGCAAGATGGCCTTGGCCACGATGTCACCCACTGGATCAAGAATCATCTTCCTGATGTCAAAATCGTATTGTTGACATCTTTCATGGACGATGAGTTGCTCGTAGAGGCCTACACAAGTGGCGCTGATGCAATCGTGCTGAAAGGCTCACCCACATCTGATCTTGTCGAAGCTATTCGAGATGTACATGCCCACATTCGACGAATTGACGCGACCGCAGCCCGCGAAGCTTCCCAACGCATTAGTCACAGCTCCCGACACAAACTTGTCCTACTAGACCCCGTAGATCGAGAAATCGCTGACCTCATTGCAAAAGGTCTTACCGACCGCGAGATTGCCGCATCAGTGCACTTTGGTCTACAAACCATCAAGAATCGCGTATCCAAGATTTTGACCACTGTGGGTGCGGCTAATCGCACACAACTAGCTGTCATGGTGGCAACTTCCTCTATGGACCCACAGACCACCGAACCATCACATGACGTGTAAAGAGCTCTTTCCGTCGTCAATTTCCTCGCATCAGCACATCGAGACAATTCTTCGATCACTACGTGACTATGTCGGTATTCATCGAATTATTTTCGATGACGCAAACCGCATTGGCGACACAGAGTTGGTGTGGTGGAACGATGAGTACGAATCCATTCGTGTAAAGCCCGTTGTCTACCGTCAATCAATAATGGCCACCTACCACGAACCTCATGTTGCACTGTCGTTCGTACGTACAGCATGGGAAAAGGGCCAGTGTCACCAGATTTTTGAACTTTCCGAAGAGACGGTGGATCGTTATCGCCCACCAGAAACCTTGGTGCGCATTGAAGTCACCTGGATTCGCCTAGGAGACCTCGTTGTGGAGATTGGATCTGACCTTAGTGAGATGACTCGATTGGAACTAGAACTTATTGCACAACGTGAGGCTTATTCGCAAGCGACGCGCGAGACACTTCTCTCCATCGAGCGCACTCGCATCAGTCGCGATCTGCACGATTCAATCATTCAAAGCCTTTTCGCGATCAGTTTGAATCTTCGCGCGCGTGAAGAAAAAGAATGGGCAATCGAAGCTATTCATCAAGTCATCACTGAAATCCGAAGCACTATTTTTGAGATGACACCTACGTCTCGACGCCCATTGACCGAAACAATCGAGAGCATTGTGGCTTTGTTTGCGAACGCATGGTCAACTCCCCCCGCACTCTCTCTACATATCGAACGAGAGATTCCCGATGATCTTGTGCATGACGTAGAAAATGTTGTCAAAGAATCGCTCTCTAATGCGGCGCGACATGCACGCGCACAGACTGTAAAAGTGGATGTTCATGTCACGCCATCTCGCATTGAGATCACTGTGCAAGACGATGGCATAGGGCCAAGCGGTAAGAAGCGACGTAAAGCAGGAATCACTTCGCTTGCACTTCGCGCAACTGATCGTGGCGGACAGTATTCATTGACAGAAGCAGAAAACGGCGGAACCGTCATGCAATGGACTTGCCCCATCAACTAAATCACGTCTCATAACGCATAAATCACAGCCCTGTGAGCAACAACTCTCACATTGACCTAGTACTTCGGTACTAGGCGCTGGGTACCGAATTTGGGTGACTTTTGTTGTGTGGGATGTTTTAGTGGAGACATGAAAAACAACACTCCCTCATTTGTTCGTCAACTTGCCCGATTGATGCTCTCCATCATCACATTGCTGGCAACAACAGCTGGAATAGTGGCCGCTTCCACAGGGGCCATGTTCACCGATACTTCCTCGGTGGATTTCGAAGTCTCTACCGGATGGGTGGATATCACATCTGCAGATGGAACTCTGTTGCCATTGTCAAATCTCAAGCCTGGCGATGTGTTGTACCGCCCACTGAACTTTGTGAACTCTGGTTCACTTGACTTCGTCTACGAAATCACCGCAGTTAACCCCAAAGGTGCAGGTGCCTCATTGATGGACGTCATTGAAGTAGAGACATGGAGGGTAGACAACGCCACCGATTGCTCGGCCAAAGAGATGTCCACTGCATCTTTGGTGAGCGCTTCTGCCACTTTGAAGAAGCTTAATGTCGGTGAACAAAAACTAGAGACAGGTCAGTCTGAGACATTGTGTTTCAAGGTCTCGCTGCCCCATGGAACTTCTAACTCTGCTGCTGGTAAATCAGCTTCCGTCTCGCTCACAATCGCGACATGGCAGTCATAAATTCCACCAGCTGGACTGTGGTCCGCCGGTTCCTGATGGTGAGTTCATTCATCTTGGGAATCGGCGGATCCACCGTTGTTGCTCTTGGCTCGCTACACACGGCCCGCTCACCACATGAACACATTGTGGTCACCGGCGGATCCATGGAGCCCACGATCAGCGTGAAGGAGGTGATCACAGTCGATCCACAATTAATCCCCGCAGTGGGCGACGTGGTCACCTTCTTCCGCGAAGGTCAACTCATCACTCATCGAGTGACACGCACATGGTCGGGAACTGACCCCTCAGGTCGAGTGCGGCAAATGTTCACCACACACGGCGATGCCAACGAGAAGCCAGACCCATGGACAGTGCTTGACGATGAGATTTTGGGAACTGTGGTGCCCACATCGCCGCTTGTGTCTTTTGCCTCGTGGCTTTCGATGAGACCCACACTCTTGGCTGGTTTTATCTTGCCGATGCTGATCGGGCTATTCGCTGAAGAAGTGCAACGACTCAGGAAATGGAAGTTGTGCCCGGAGCGGGACTTGAACCCGCAAGATGTTGCCATCCGGGGGGTTTAAGCCCCCTGCGTCTGCCTGTTCCGCCATCCGGGCTGGAACCGTTTCAGGCTACGCGCCCGAACGACACTCCGCTGTCTTGATCTTGATCTGAAGATGAAGATTCAGACGTCTGACGACGAGCAGGGGTTGTTTCCACTGTGAACTGCAACATTGTGCGCCACAGCTGAGTGCGCACACGATCCGCCTCTGCGGGCTCGAGACGATTGATGTGGAGAACGCCTTCAATCATGTCTCCCACCGCTGCGGTGAATGGTCGATCTGCAATACGCACCGCAACGACTCCCCCTTGACCGTCACGGCCTCGGCGAATGCTGCGATTGACCCCCACGATTCGTGGCGGGCTACGAAAACCCGGCACAACAAGATCTAGTTCTGCGGCTCGCTGAGCCAACACGCGTGCTGCGGCAGTGAATTTTGTTGTCGCAGATGCACCCATGGACACATCTTGCCAAAGGGGTGTGACAGAGCATCTGTCCCGTGACACTGCCGACACCTAGTGTGATTATCGACGTGGATATCGAACTCAACCCCCTGCAACAAGCCATCATCGATGCCCTGGGCATCCCGCCCGAATGGGAACCGCTGCCCTCCCACGTCATTGAATCCATCGAGGAACAACTCACCGTCGCTCTTGCCCCGATTGCGCATTCTTTTTCTGCTGAAGCTCCACTGCGGGTCAATAAGCATCACATTGCCACAGTGCACGGATGCGAAAAATTCCACATGCTGCAACGCGAGGCACCATTTGCCTGGAACATCAACACCGTGCGTGGCACCATCGCGCACAAAGGCATCGAACTTCTCTTGAATTGGCGCGGCCCAGTCATTCCTGCGGAAATTGTTGATGCTGCCATCACAAGTGTCGCCGAAAATCCGCGTGAGAGCGCATCGGGGTTTCTTGTGTCTCTTACTGCACACGAAATGGCTGAGCTTCGAGGCGCAGTGCTTGGCGCGGTCACAAACTTTATTGAATGCTTTCCACCCATTAAGGCGCAATGGCGACCAATGGTGGAGTACTCCGCTTCGTATTCATTGTTCGACAACTCAGTGATCTTTTCTTCGCGCATGGATTTGGTCCTCGGCGGTCCCGGCAAGAAAGTCATCATCGATCTCAAGACAGGCCGCCTCACTCCCACCCATCGAGATGATTTACGTTTTTATGCACTTGTGGAGTCTTTGCGTTCTCGTCAAACGCCACGACAACTTGGGTCGTATTCACTCGATGCCGCACGACTCGAGAGCGAGGACGTTACCGAAGGCCTCTTACAGTCCGCGGTGCGCCGTACTGCACACGGAACACTCCTTATTGCTGACCTTGTTCTCAAAACTCGAGAACCCGATGTACGCCCGGGCGCACAATGTCGTTGGTGCCCTATTGCTGAATCGTGCGAAGTGGGGGCGCGCTATCTTCGCCAACTCAGTGGTGAAGAAGATTCAGACGATAACTAGCTCTCTAGTCGCCTGCGGACACATGCGGGGTCATCACAGCAAAGGGAACCCCTAGACCCACTCCAGCACGCACAGTGGAAATCAATCGACCTGGCTGTGTTGCTTGCTTCGGTGTTGAGGTGACATCTGGACCACACTGTGCGGCCCATGTCTCCATATTGTCCACGCTGATCACCATGCCCCACAAAGATGCACCTGGTGCCGTGACATGAGGTCCCGTCACCACTTCGATGATGGTGTTCGACAATTTGATGAAACGCTGCACCACACCTTTGCCTGCATCACGTTCGCGTCGTACCTCAACACCTAAGTGTTGACACAATGCATCGCAGGTGCGATCAAGATTGTCCGTCATCACCACTACATGGTCAAGTCCCGTGATTTTCTCGGTTCCACAAGGAGATGAAGTCACATGCGGGTGAGTCTCGGCAACAACAGTGGTTGCAATTCCATCGATGTTGAATACGCCAGGATGTTCTGCGCCAATTGTCCAACCCGTGAGACCAGGGGTGCCCTCGTGAATTTCAAGTGCAACATCTGCCAGATAACACGAAAATCCATCGAACTTCAGTCCGATGGATTCCCAAGATTTGGTCTGTCCTCCTGCATGAAGAGCAAGAAGAACGGCCACAGATGTAAAGGCTAGCCCCGACCCATGTTCGGACGCTTGCCGTGATTGGCCTTGGAGCGGCGCATGCGCGCCTTGCGCTTTTTGGTCTTTTTCGACATAGGAGACGAGGCTATCGGGCAATCATCCCGGCTCCACGTGTGGAGCTACTGCTGGCGCCAGCGGGCTCGCCCATCACCATATGGTTCACCAGTTGTTCTGGTTTTTGCACAGACATAGACCCTCTCCGAATACGTGCCTAATCCGCCTTCAGGTGTACAAAATGCACCTGGCCGGATGGTGGGCAACGCGGGTGCGTCAGTGGGGTTCTCATCCTTTTCCTCAGCAGGAGCGGGGCTCGATGGCGCTTGTGGTGGCTCTGGAGTGGACGATGTTTCCCATGCGGCAATGGTTGTGCCGGCGCATTGACCATTAAGCAGATTCTTTAGTCGGCCCCATTCGCTGGAGTCCATGCTGAGGCCCCATTGAAACTTCACGGCAATCCAGTCCGACACGTACGTACATGTATAGGCACCGCGGGGAGGAAGCCACTGAGATGGATCTCGATCACCCTTGGATCGATTTACTCCACTCGTCACTGCAATAAGGACGCGACCATCGCTGAGGTCATTGGCGAATCTTTCTCGCTTCGATGACGACCACGCATGAGCGCCTGAGTCCCATGCCTCTTTTAATGGCACGAGATGGTCAATATCGAGATCACTGGGATCTGTGTGGGAAAGACCATCGAAAGGCGAAAACCAATCCCCCGCAATCACTTTGCATCCAAATGCATCTACCTGAGCGCGCGATAACGATTCTGCGATCAGTACCTCTTCGCGAGTGTTGCATTGATCTCCATCGGCATCACTCCAATGGCGAAACAAATCACGGGAATAGCCATTACCTACTTCTTTGTCTTGCACAATGCGTTCGAGAACAGATAACGCGAATACTCCAGTGGAACTCTGCGATTCTGGCGGCGGCGTGTTTCCTCGTGTGCCAGTTGTTGTATCGGGAACTTGGGCACCATTGGCATCAACATCGGATGAGCCACTTGCTGAAGAACCTTTAGGGGCAATTGTTGTGTCCGTCGAAATCTGTTGATCGCCCGAAGCATCGGAGTTGCTTTCCACCGTTGATGACGTGTCGCCCACCGACGTGGATGACGATGAATCGATGGGAGCACAACCCGTTGCCACCACTAATGACAAGGCAGGAAATACCAGAAGATTTTTTACCGAAGTTTTGCGCATCCGACGATTCACACTATGACGCTAACAATGCGTTGAAGAAAACTAATCGTTGTTCTTAAAGGGCACTACCCACTGCTCACCCCAGCTATGCAATGCGGAGAAAACAGGAAGAAGCGCAATGCCCTTGTTAGTGAGGTGATACTCATAGCGCTTTGGCTTTGATGAATACATCTGCTTCGCAACAACTTCGTGCGTGACCAAGGTAGTAAGACGATCCGTCAAGATATTGCGCGCAATTCCTAAAGAGCCTTGCAATTCTTCAAAACGATGTGCCCCATTTGAGATACCCACCACAATCAAAGGTGTCCACCACTCACCTACTACTCCCAGAGCATCGGCGAGGCCTGTGTTGATGTGGTCAAAGTTTTTCCGAGGTGCCATATAGGAAGCCACCATAAATGATGGGTGTCTCATATTTGGGGAATTACACGGGTGCTATTTGGCTAAATGGAGCGTCAATTTCTATGAAAATGCACTCACCTGGGCACACATCGGCCGCTTGCACTACTGCGGCGATGTCCCTATCGGCCACCTCGGCCAACGAACCCGAACCGCCTGGATCGTTGAGTGGCGCCCCTCGTTCAGCGACGTAGGCAATTCCGTCTTCCATCTGCACAAAGACATCGGGGCAGTGATCTACACATAATCCATCACCCGTACAGAGGTCTTGGTCTATCCAAACACGCACGGATGACACGGTACCGCCAATGTCGCCTTAGCCTGTGGCCCATGACAACTGCCACCCCATCTGCTTCTCGTCGAGAACACAAATGGGCCCGAAAAACGGGGCTAATTGACGATCCTTATGCCTGGCTTCTTGAGCAAAAAGACCCTGAAGTGTTGTCATATTTAGGTCAAGAAAACGATTTCGCCGACGCGTGGTTTGTTCAACACAACTCGAACGTCGAAGCAATTTTTGAAGAGATCAAGACTCGCGTCAAAGAAGACGACGAGACATTTCCTGTGCTTCATAATGGCTGGTGGTACTCCTCGCGTACGCTCACCGGACAGGCGTACGCCCTACATGCTCGTGGAGCAACCCTTGAGACTGCCTCCCAAGAGCTTCTACTGGATGAAAATCTTGAGGCGGCAGGACATTCATACTTTTCTCTCTCTGCTTTTGAAGTTTCTTATAGCAATCGACTGCTTGCATGGTCCAGCGATACCGACGGCAGTGAGAAATACACGCTCCGGGTGCGCAATCTCGACACAGGAACAGACCTTGACGACATCGTCCCGAATACAACTTGGGGCGGAGTCGCATGGTCACGTGATGACAACTGCTTGTTCTATGTGGTGCCCGACGATGCCATGCGTCCATGGCAAGTGTGGCGCCACAGATTGGGTACTCCAGCAAGCAGTGATCTTTTGGTGTTCGAAGAAACCGATGAACGGTTCTTCGTAGGCATCGGATCTACGCGATCAGGAAAATGGATAACGATTGAAAGTTCAAGCAAGACATCTAGTGAAACATGGCTGATTGATGCGTCAGCTGTCGAGACAGACCCAGTCTGTGTTGCGCCGCGACGCAACAATGTGGAGTACCAGGTAGATCACTGGGGCGATTCTTTTGCCATTCTCACAAATCTTGATGCTCAAGATTTCTGTGTCATGCTTGCCGACGAATCCACTCCAGGCCAATGGCGCAATTTCATTACTCATACACCGGGCGAACGCATCACTGGATTCGATTGTTTTGAGAATCACGCAATCTTGCAGCGATGGCAAAAAGGTCAACAGGTTCTGGCAGTGGTCGACCGCGCCGGCACCCTCTCGGATATTCACATCACCAAAGAGCCCCACGAGGCAGAACTTGATGTCAACCCTGACTGGGCTTCCACTTCAGTGCGATTGAGTTATCAATCACTCACAACGCCAGCAACTGTTGCAACGTATGACATTGCTGGCACCACGCTCACCACATTGAAACGTACTGAAGTCTTGGAAGTAGATCTCTCGTGCTATGTGTCAGAGAGAGTGTGGGCGACAAGTGACGATGGAACACGCATTCCAGTCGACTATGTGCGCCATCGCGACACTCCACTTGATGGCTCCGCACCTGCGCTTGTGTACGTCTATGGCGCATATGAGATTTCGACTCCGCCATGGTTTTCGATTGCGCGACTTTCACTTCTTGATCGTGGTTGGATCTGGGCACTTGCACATCCACGTGGAGGTGGCGAAATGGGTCGGCAATGGTACGAAAACGGCAAGTTATTGAATAAGAAGAACACTTTCATCGACACCATTGCGTGTGCCACACACCTTGCAGATACGGCAGTGTGTGACGGCACGAAAATCGTTATTCGCGGTGGCAGTGCAGGTGGACTAGCCGTAGGTGCATGCATCACAATGAATCCAGAAAGATTCTCAGGTGCAATTGCTGAAGTGCCATTTGTTGATGTCACCAACACAATGTGTGATCCTTCATTGCCACTTACGGTGACCGAGTGGGAGGAATGGGGCGACCCCCGCGAAGAACCTTTCTTTTCATATATCTCTAGCTACTCCCCCTATGACAATGTGCGTGCAGTGCCATACCCCGATCTCTACATCACTGCAGGTCTCAATGATCCGCGTGTGAGTTATCACGAACCAGCAAAGTGGGCAGCAAAGATTCGACACCTTTCCCCTGAGAGCAAGGTCATCTTTAGGTGTGAGATGGACTCGGGACACGGTGGACCGTCGGGCCGCTATGAACAATGGCGGGAAGAAGCAAAGACCCTAAGTTTTGCTCTCGCCAGCGTTAACTCAACGCCGCAGAAATAAACAGCAGGGCCATTAACCCCAGATTGCGCAGTACATCGCGTGTGGATGGTGGACGCCGTGAGCGCGAACCAAAACATGCGCACGGCACCTGTGATTTCGTCGCAATTTGTGCCACGAGAAATGCGGTAAAGATAAGCAGCAGCAATGTGGCCACTCCAAGTACGAACGCCGATGGAGTGAGACCAATCAGGAGTCCACCGATGAGAAGTTCTGCGAAAGGAAGCCCGTGTGCCACCAGAGGCCACAAGTGTTGTGCACGAGCGTCTTGTTGCCACTGAGTGCGATTGACAAGTTTGATGGCGCCAGCCACTGCAATGATCACACCAACGAAGGCTGCAAGAAGGTGCGCAAGCATCGCTTTTAACTCGGCAAATGAGCACCGGTGACTTTGCCACGGAAAAACACCATGGCATCGTCTGCACCCACTGCATGTTCGAGACTGACCACGCGCCCGAGAACAAAGAAATGATCACCCGTGACGGTCTCTGATTCAATGACACAATCAATAGAGGCAATAACTCCATCGAGTAGCGGCTGACCCGTGGGAGATGGTGACCACTTCAGTCCTGCAAACTTGTCGTCACCTTCTTTTGCGAATGTCCAACACAGTTGTTCTTGATCTGCACCAAGAACATTCACACAAAACTTGCCCGACTCCTTGATTGCTGCCCATGAACGCGAGTGCAGACCAGGGAAAAATCCAACAAGCGGTGGGTCAAGAGACACGGACGCAAATGATCCGATTGTGATTCCTACGGGCTGTGCGTCTTTGTCGCACCCTGTAATCACCACAACAGATGTGGGTACATGGCCGAGCACAGCCCGAAAATAAGCAGAGTCAAAATCTGTGGTCACATCCCCACAGTAGACCAACACTTACGAAAGAGTGATTGTCGTACCTTCACGCGCTACACACACCCCTGGGCCATTCGGCCGAGACATACACACAGCGTCAAGTTCCTTATCGGTTCTGTCGGGATCATGGTGGTACAAAGCAATACGACGGGCGCCACATGCTGTACCAATGTCCACAGCAAAAGTAGGCGTGCAATGTCCCCAGTGACCTTTCACTGTGAATTCTTCATCGGTGTATTGCGAATCATGAATTAACAAATCAACATCTTGAGCCAGCTCCCGCACGCCATCGGGAACAGCGAAAGTGCCATCAGTGGGTTGTTGATGATCAGAGATATAGGCAACAGAAACATCACCCAGTTCAATGCGGTATCCCACAGTGGGGCCAATATGTGGAACTGAACGCGAGCGAATGCGGTAGTCATCAATAGTGAAGTCAGAATCCATCACGTCGTGGAATTCAAACTTTCCACGAAGGTCATGCAGACCTACCGGAAACGTAGGTTGACGAAAAGCTTGCGACACAGCAGAAAGAAAACTTTGACCATCATCTTGGCGAGGTCCGTACAACTCGAGTCGCGCACCGTCTTGCAAGATGGGCCCAAAAAAAGGAAGACCTTGAATGTGATCCCAATGAAGGTGAGTCACAAGAGCAACTGCATTGAGTGGCTCATCATGCTGTTGTGCATAATCCAAACCGAAGTAACGCAACCCAGTTCCTAGGTCGAGCAACAACGTGCGGTTTCCGCGGGAGGAAATAGACACACATGAGGTGTTGCCACCGTATTTCACTGTGTTCGGGCCGTGACATGGCGTGGACCCACGGACGCCATGAAATGTCACGTGTAGCGATGTCTCCCCCATCACATAAACGCTACGAAACCTTTTGCAGTATGTACATAGCCACACAGGTGACGCCTGTCGCATCAACAGGGCTACGGTTTGGTTATGGCTCACAGCATCACCACCCACACCACAACAGCAAACGGCATTGACTTCACGTATCTGTCATGCGGAACAGGACCACTTGCGCTTTGCCTGCATGGCTTTCCCGACTCACCCCATAGCTGGCGTCATCTCATGCTGGCTCTCGCAGATGCCGGTTTTCGCGCGGTGGCACCATTTACTCGTGGTTACGCACCCACCAGCATTGCTCCCGATGGCATGTACCAAACAGGGGCTCTCTCGGCTGATGCCAACGCATTGCACGAAGCATTGGGCGGCGACAGTTCGGCTGTGTTGATTGGCCACGACTGGGGTGCACCGAGTGTGTACGGCGCTGCAGCATCTGAGCCGCAACGATGGAAGCGAGTGGTGGGAATGTCGGTGCCACCAGGACCTGCAATGGGCGCAGCGTTTGTCGGCAATCTTGAACAAGCCAAAAAGAGTTGGTACATGTTCTATTTCCAACATCCACTCTCTGACCTTGTTGTGCCTGCGAACGATCTGGCATTTATCGACATGTTGTGGCGCGATTGGTCACCCGATCTTGAGGGGTCATCAGATGCAGAGAATTGCAAGGAATGTCTTCGCGAACCAGAACACCTGCAAGCAGCATTGGGGTACTACCGATGCACCTTGGGCTCAGGACCCCGTGATGCGCGCTACGACGAGATTCAAAATGCGGGCTCAGGCGAGTTGCCGATGCCTACGTTGTACATTCACGGCGCAAACGACGGCTGCATTGGACGCGATGTGGCTGAATCGGTTCGCGTGCTCAGCCCGTGGGCACAGGTGGAGATCGTTGAAGGCGCCGGCCATTTTCTTCAACTTGAAAAACCAGCGGAAGTTAATGCACTCATCATCGACTTCCTCACGGCAAGTTAAAGCGACCGCCTCGTCGCGTCAATAGCCCCTCGGCAACAAGGTCGTTGAGTAAACGTTCTGCACGTTGCTTGTCGTCAGACAACTGCATGGCATTCTCAATCTGAGACGTTGAAAAAGCTCCGTCGATGACAGCCTTTATGGCTCTTCCTCGTGCTTGACGATCAGATCCAGAAAAACGCAACTGAGGACGACTCACGCCTGCTGATCCCAAGGCAGGGTCATCACCGGTTCCCTTCCATCGACACACACCACGCACAGGACATGTCGCGCATTGAGGCGTGCGTGCGGTGCAATGTTGTGCGCCAAAATCCATCATCACTTGGTTCCACACCCACGCAGAATCTTTTGGCACCAGAGCATCGGCAAGTTGTTGTAGGGGGCGCGCCGCCAGAGCAGTGCCCTCTACGCGTGAAAGTACGCGCGACACATTGACATCTACCACGGCAACGACGTCTTCGAATGCAAAACACTGCACTGCGCGCGCGGTATAGGGGCCAATCCCTGGAAGTGCAAGCAAAGCATCCAAGCTTGATGGCACTTGGCCATTGTGTTCATCAACTATGCGCAATGCAGCGGCATGCAAATTTCTACATCGACGCGGATACCCCAAGCCTGACCACAACTGCAATGCGTCGCCAAGTTTGGCTTCGGCCAATGCATGAGGACGGGGAAACCGATCAAGGAATGCTTCATACTTCGGGAGCACCCGGTCTACTGATGTTTGTTGCAACATCACTTCGCTTACCAAAATGTTCCACGGTTCGCGAGTGCGACGCCATGGCAAATCACGCAGGTTAGGTGCACCCCATTGAAGAAGTGCTTCCACCAATGTGTTGTGTCGGCTTACTCGCCCCACACTTCCTGTCCGTCATATGGACGACGACGCGATGGTGCAAATTCACGCTTCCACACCATGACACGACGACGGAAGTAGCAGACTTCTTTGCCGTCTTGGTTAAAACCTTTTGTCTCCACCGTGACAATGCCGCGATCGTTTTTGGACTTACTTTCAGCCACTTCAAGGACACGCGTTTCTGCGTGAATGGTGTCGCCATGGAAAGTGGGGAACTTGTGTTGAAGAGTTTCCACTTCAAGGTTTGCAATCGCAGCACCACTCACGTCGGGCACGCTCATGCCTAACACCAACGAGTACACCAAGTTTCCGACAACCACGTTGCGGCCTTGCACGCTCTCGCTTGCAAACCAATCGTTGGTGTGCAAAGGATGATGATTCATCGTGATCATGCAAAAAAGATGATCGTCGTATTCAGTGATGGTTTTTCCTGGCCAGTGGCGAAAAATATCTCCTGGAGTGAAATCTTCCAGGCATCGACCAAAGGGGCGCTCATGTGTAGTCATGGGCTTCACGCTACTTCGGTCGGTCGAATCCATCCGTATCGTCGATGAACTCCAAGTCACCAGGCTCGAACGTAGGCATGATGAATTGGCCCGTGCGGTCGCGAGGCGCAAACTTTTCTACCCAGTCGACAGTGGTCAAACCACGAGCCGCTTGTGTTTGAGCCAATTGAGGGAATGGAGCAAGTTTGCGACGTCTGTCAATCGCAAAGGGTCCCACTCGCAGCGAGAGGTAACACAACCAACCCACAACAATGGGCATCCAATACTGGGCAACGCGATACGACAACACACCCACGGTTGCAGTGCGTGAGATGACGCCAAAGCCGACCAGAGTGGGAATGTAGATACCTTCGACAATTCCTAGACCACCAGGAGTAATGGGGATAACAGAAAACACGTTGGCAATTCCAAATGCCACCAACAAACCATCAAAACCGATGTTGCCACCAAAAGCTCGTAGGAATACCCACAACGAAAGTGCATCAAGAAGCCAATTGGCAAGGGCCCATGCCACCACTTTTCGCAACAACACTTTGTCGGCATAGAGATTCTCTAAGCGTCCGCCAAGATGGGACAACACTTCTGCTGCATGATCTTCGTCAAGACGCAGTCGCCGAGCCACAGAACGCACCAGTCGCTCTGAACGACCTTGCCCTTCAACAAGACCAAAGATAACGAAGGCCGCAAATGCCATCAACACAACACCAACTAACGCAGCCGTTCCATAAATTGCGTTCACGCCGCGAGCGGGAATAGAGACGAGCAAGCCAAACCACAACACAAAGTTCAACACCACCGCTGATCCGATGCCGGCCGTAGCAAGAGCAAAAGCTGCATCGGGCCCAGGCACCCCACACATGGTGATGAGGCGGTAGCCAAGTGCAGAGCTTGCCGCGCTACCACCAGGGACGATGTTGCCGAGCGCTTTGGTGCTTAGCTGAATACGGAAAAGACGCAACACACCGATGCGGTTGCCCTCTTGACCTAACGCAGCTTTCGTGAGGGCCGAATAGGCAAATAAAGACAACGATTGAAGACCAAGGCCGACAACAAGCAAATACGGATCAATTCGAGCAAGGTCTTTCACTGCCTGACGAAAACCAGGAATGAGAGGTAGCACAAAGAAGTAGACGACAGCAGCAAGCAGGACTATCTGCAGTGTCCGGCGAAAGCCACTCTTCTTTTTCCTGTTTCTAGGCATTGCTACCATCGTGACCCGTAGAGATGGTGTTTTGAGGGAATACCTCTACCAACCTTGCAACCATTGACCGAAGTGTTGCCCCATGTGCAGCATCAGTGTTCCCCAGATGCGCAACGACCAACTCGCGTTGTGGGGCAACCCACAGAATCTGTCCCAGATACCCATGAGCAATCAGTGAGTCCGAATCATTCGGCCACAGCCACCAATGCCTCCCATATGACATGCCCATGTCCGGGTCAAATGCGGTCACTTCTCTCGCCGAATCCACCCAACCTGTCGGCAAGATTTGATGGCCATCCACTACTCCGTCTTGGAGATACAACTCACCAAAGCGCACAAAGTCTTGCGCAGTGGCATACACATAGGACGATCCCACAAAAGTGCCCACTGCATCACATTTTGTTATCGCACTCTGCATGCCAAGTGGAGCGAATAACCGCTCGGTGATGAAGTTCTTCACAACCGATGAATCACCTGGAACAGCACCTAGTGCACGTCCAAGAACCCACGCAACGATGTTGGTGGTGCCAGATGAATACAACCAGTGCACACCAGGTTCATGTGCACTTCTTTTGGATGCGGCAAAGCCTGCGTGGTCTCCCACAAAATCAGATTCTCCAAACAACATGGTGATGACATCTGAAACGGCGTTGTCGATGTAGTCCTCCACCCATTCGAGCCCACTAGTCATCTGCAACAGATGATCTAACGAGATACGCGACCGGACATCATCAATCCACTCAGGACGAAGATGTGTGGCGTCCAAGGAGAGCACGTTGTCACGGACAGCGATTCCCACCAATGCATGAGTGATGCTCTTGGCGATGGACCAGGAAATCAGTGTCGAGGAGTGGTCATGGTCAGGTCCGTACCATTCATAAATGACCGAACCTCGATGCTTCACAACCAACGCATGGGTGGCACCCAAGGCGGGGTCGCGCTGCACGATCTCCTCGCAGAGGTGCTCCCAGTCATCGGGCACGGATACACGGTTCATTCACCTTGACTTTAGGCGTGACCAATGACCGTAGGTATTTCGGACCAAAGACACGTCAATGAGTGCCGTCAGTTCACAAAAGCACTCAAAGAATCACTAGCGTTTCGGAGATGAGCACCTTTGAGCCAGACCTCCATACTGCCGCCTCGATCATCTCCGCAGCACGCGGGATGGTCGACAAAGCCATTGCATCGCTTGTCGCCAAGGGTGGCCCTGATGCTCAACAAACGCTTGCCTACGACATCGCTCACGTAGCAGCACAGGTAGAAACGGCTCGCTCGCTACTTGACTACGGCGCAAAAGGCACCACAGAAGGAAACATCACGTGTGCCTTCACCGCCGATATGGCCCATGACTTCATCACTCGCCTCATTGGACGTGAATCGCTGTGGGGTGTGCAGGTTGCCGACTTGGCATTCGCAAATGATTTTCTTACCACTTATCGTGACCCCGCATTTCTTGCCTCGCTCGCAGATGTTCAAGGTCCCCGCCATCTCGCAGATGATTTTGAAATGGTGCAAGACACCTTCCGTTCCTATGCAATGAAGGTCATCGCCCCGAAAGCAGAACATGTACATCGCCATAACGATGATGTACCCGAAGACGTCATTGCAGGACTCGCAGAAATCGGTGCGTTCGGTTTGAGCGTTCCGGTGGAATATGACGGCTTCAGCGAAGGTGGCGAAGGCGAGTACATGGCCTCTGTCATCGCAACTGAAGAACTTTCTCGTGGATCGCTAGGCATTGGTGGTTCACTCATCACACGCCCAGAAATTCTCACTCGCGCGTTGGTAAAGGGTGGAACCGAAGAACAGAAGCATGAGTGGCTCCCCAAGCTCGCATCCGCTGAGGTTCTTTCTGCCGTTGCTGTCACCGAACCCGACTACGGATCGGACGTTGCAGGGTTGAAGACAACGGCAGTGGAGGCAGCAGGCCCTAACGGAGAGGCCGGCTGGTTAATCAATGGTGTAAAGACATGGTGCACATTTGGCGCACGCGCAAATGTGTTGATGTTGCTCGCACGCACCAACCCTGATCGTTCATTGGCTCACCGTGGTTTGTCATTGTTCATCGTTCCTAAGCCCATTGGAGATGCGCATGGTTTCATGTTCACCCAAGATGGTGGCGGAAAAATGGAAGGTCGCCCCATTGACACCATTGGTTACCGTGGCATGCACAGTTACGAAATCGCCATCGAAAACTGGTGGGTTCCAGAAACCAACTTGATTGGTGGACGTGACGGTTTAGGAAAAGGTTTCTATTTACAAATGGCCGGCTTTGAAAATGGTCGTCTCCAAACTGCAGCTCGCGCTGTAGGCGTAATGCAAGCCGCATACGAATCCGCGCTGGACTATGCACAGAACAGAGTGGTATTCGGAACACCCATCAGCGAATACGAATTGACCAAAGTGAAACTCGGACGCATGGCTGTGATCACTCAAGCATCTCGCCAGTTCTCCTACGCAGTTGCACGCCTCATGGGCAAAGGTGAAGGCGCAATGGAAGCCAGCATGGTCAAGGCCTACGTATGTAAAGCAGCCGAATGGGTAGCGCGAGAGGCGATGCAGATTCACGGTGGATATGGATACGCCGAGGAATACAGCGTGAGCCGTCTCTACGTTGACGCTCGTGTGCTCTCAATCTTTGAAGGCGCAGACGAAACACTGTGCCTCAAGGTCATCGCCAAGAACTTGTGCGACGCATCCAAGAAGTAGCTACAACAACTCTTCGAGAGTACTAATCCTTCGGCAGTCCACTAAGTCGACTGCGTCATCATAGGGATCAACCAGAATGGGCGTGAGTCCAGCGGCGTGTGCGCCTCCGATATCCATCACCACACTGTCACCCACGTAGGCAATGCGCGATTTCTCGATGCCCGCAAAATACGGAAGTGCAAAATCAAAGATTTTGGGATCTGGTTTTGCAACACCCACGACATCGCTGTCAACAATGCAGCGCACCTGCGGCAGTGGCCCCTCGCCTACTTGGCAAATACCGCTGCGTTGCAGAATCTCTTCAACCTGGCCCGATGCATTACTCACCACACCAATCGGTGTGCCCCGTTGATTAAGTGCACGCAGCACCTGGCTACTTCCTGCAATGGGTGCACGCCATAGGTGTGCATGTCGTGTGCGTGACAGCACATAAACCGCTGAGTCATGCTCATCGGGGTGAACCCCCACCAATTCGACATAGCGCCGGTTGTAATGGGACCAATCGTCTTCAGTTACCTGCGCACGAGACTTAGCCGCCATTGCTCCGTAATGGGCGCGGTGGTACTGGTCGTGGTCAAGGGTGGCCCCGTAATAGGCCAAAGTGGGCGCCAAAACCGCAGGATCGGGAATCACAAAGACTCCGCCAGCATCAAAAAGGATTGCGTCGTACTCGGCTTTCACATTCCACACGCTACGACCTACTGTAAAGGTGTGCGTTCAGCCCGTGATTTTTTCAAACCTCTCGCCGCAGGTGCTCCCACACCTGTCACCGAGATTCCTTTTAAGCCCAGTCGTGTCATCCACTTCTTTCCGCCTCACAACGAAAAGATGGTCTCAAAGCTTCCCGAGACAATTCCCAATGTGGACATCATCTTGGGAAACCTTGAAGATGCAATTCCCATGTCCGACAAGCAAGCCGCACGTGACGGCTTAATCAAGGTCGCCAATGAACTTGATTTCGGCTCCACCCAGTTGTGGTCGCGTGTCAACAGCTTGGATTCACCATGGTTCCTTGACGACATGATTGACATCGTCACCAAAGCTGGCGCCAAGTTTGATGTCATCATGATTCCCAAAGTGGAAGGCCCAGAAGACATCCACTACGTCGATCGTCTTCTCGCACAGTTGGAAGCACGCGCAGGCTTGAAGAAGCCCATTCTTTTGCATGCAATCTTGGAGACTGCCCGCGGTGTTGCAAATGTGGAAGAAATCTGTGGCGCATCACCACGCATGCAAGGCATCAGTTTGGGGCCAGCCGACCTGGCAGCAAACCGTCGCATGAAAACCACTCGTGTCGGTGGTGGCCACCCCGACTACGTCGTACGTCAAGACCCCACCGGTGACGACTATCAAGGTGCTCGCACTACATATCAACAAGATCTTTGGCACTACACCATGGCACGCATGGTGGATGCCTGCGTGATGCACGGTGTGTTGCCGTTCTATGGACCATTTGGTGACATCAAAGATGTTGTTGCATGCGAAGACCAATTCCGCAACGCCTACCTGTTGGGCTGTGTAGGTGCATGGAGTTTGCACCCTGTACAAATCGATATCGCCAAGCGAGTCTTTAGCCCTCGTCCAGAAGATGTGCGTCAGGCACAACGTGTCATCGACGCCATGGGTGATGGCACCGGCGCAATCATGCTGGATGGGAAAATGGAAGACGACGCATCAGTGAAGCAATGCAAAGTTGTTGTAGAACTTGCCCGTCAACTCGCCGAGCGAGATCCTGCACTTGCAGCCTCGTACGGTTTCACTTCATAACGTTCACCTCACATTCACTTCTTCGAAAAGGATTCCGATGAGCACACTGCGACCACGCCGATCTGCCTTGTACATGCCTGCAGCCAACGAGCGTGCACTCGAAAAGGCAAAAAGCATCGCAACAGATGCCATCATCTTTGATCTCGAAGATGCCGTGTCGCCTGATGCAAAAGACGTCGCTCGTGCACAAGCCTTAGCGGCTGTCAACAGTGGTGAATACGGAAAACGAGAACTCACTATTCGCTGTAATGCACTCGCCACACCATGGGGACACGCAGACGTTGCCGCTGCTGCAACTGCATGTGTCTCGGCCGTGGTGATTCCAAAGATCAATTCGGTGGCCGAAGTAGATGAGGTCGCACGTGCACTCGATGCTGCAGGCGCACCGAAGGAAATGATGATCTGGGCAATGATTGAAACCCCCACTGCCATCATGGATTGTCGCGCAATTGCGGCACACCCGCGTGTTGCCGTCTTGGTGATGGGCACAAACGATCTCGCCAAAGAACTTCGCGCCGCCCAGGTGCCTGGCCGCGCACCACTTGTGCCTAGTTTGCACATGGCTTTGCTCGCCGCTCGCGAAGCAGACAAGGTCATTCTTGATGGTGTCTATAACGACATCAAAAACGCAGAAGGTTTCACTGCTGAATGCGTGCAAGGTCAAAACATGGGCTTTGACGGAAAGACTCTGATTCACCCCGACCAAGTAGCAATCGCAAATGACACGTGGGCACCTAGCGCACACGATGTGGAACATGCGCGAAAAGTGATTGCGGCCTTCAATGAAGCACTTGCCGAAGGCAAAGGCGTTGTGCAGTTAGACGGAAAGATGATTGAAAATCTTCACGTCGCTAACGCAGAGCGCGCCATTGCAATTGCTGAAGCAATTGCGCAGTTGTCGTAGAAATCTCTATCTGGAAAGTTCTCGTCGGAACAAGGCAAGCGTGCGGGTCCACGCAGTTGCTGACGCTTCGGAATCGTAGATGTCAGGTCGTGTGTCATTGAAGAACGCATGATGCGTGCCTGGATACACATGAAATGTTGCATCTTTGCCCATAGCGCGTAACTGCACTTCAAGGTCCTTTATTGCCTCAGGTGATGCATTGCCACGGTCATGTTCTGCATAATGGCCTTCCACCACTGCAGTCATGTTGTCCCAATTAATGGGAGTATCTGGCCGCATCCCTCCGT
>WLGS01000139.1 GCA_009703125.1 Actinomycetota bacterium | reverse complement strand
GTCTGCAAGACATTCGCAAAGTTCACGAACATGCCCTGAGCAGTTTCGGGCCGCAGGTACACATCTGCTCCTGCGCCCTCTACGGGGCCAGCAGCAGTCTTGAACATGAGATTGAACTCACGTGCTTCGGTAAATGTGCACCCCTTCATAGATTGCGGACAATCGCGCGTCTCAATGTGGTCTTGACGAAATCGTCGCTTACACACAGTGCAGTCCACAAGGGGATCTGAAAAGTTTGCAAGATGACCTGATGCCTCAAAAATTTGTGGTGGTCCCAGAATTGCCGCATCGATGAGTACCACATCGTCACGCTGTTGCACCATGGTGCGCACCCACGCATCTTTAACGTTGCGCAACATGAGCGAACCGAGTGGGCCATAGTCATAGGACGAACGAAAACCGCCATAAATCTCGGCGCTCGGATAGACGAATCCTCGCCGTTTACAGAGGTTGACTATTTGCTCAAGGTCCTTTGCGGGCATAGAGCAAGCCTACAAGTGTCGGTCAAACACACCGAGGCTCTTTAAACGCCTCTCCAGGTGTGCTTCCATTGCCTCCATAGCAAGTCGATTCACCTCATGCACAGGAATTGATTCCTCTAGCGCAAGAGCTTCATTCATTCTCCCTCCCAGAATCCAACGAAGAATTTCTATAGCCGACTCCGAGATTGGCACACCACTCCTGCATGCCCCACAGTGCACCCCACCTTGTTGTACATCGAAGTAGCAAAGATTCTCGCGTTCATTGCAATCCACACATTCGTCAAGTTGAGGCGTTCCTCCTTCAAGAGAAATCAAACGCCAAAAGAAAGATGCCAGTAGCAATGGGGACGACTGTTGATTCAGAAAATGCAATGCTCGGGTCAGCACCTCAAACAAATGTGGGACCGGCTCCCGGTCCGGAGTGATTTTATTGACCGCCTCGACCATGGATAGACCCTGGCGCAATCGATCAAAATCAGAACGAAGCACCTGCAAAGGTTCAATAAGTCGTACCTGATCGATGGTGTCCAAATCTCGCCCCGTTCGAAGCGAGACATCTACATGACTCATCGGTTCCAAACGAGCACCAATGGAGGACTTTGTTTTCCGAATCCCCTTAGCTACGGCGCGGACTTTTCCATAGTTCTGAGTGAGAAGCACGACCACCCTGTCGGCCTCTCCGAACTTGTAGGAACCCAACACCACAGCGGCATCGCGATACACACTCACGAATCAAGACCACCGAAACGACGATGACGTCGCGTGAAATCATCAATTGCAAGTTCAAGATCACTTGATGTGAGATCATCCCAACCCAAGTCAAGAAATACCAATTCGCTGTAGGCCAGTTCCCACACCATGGATTCAGGTATGAGATCTGGTGGTCCAAGAATGATCACCAAATCGGGTTCGGCGATAGCAGGAGCCAGGATGGCTCGCGACAAAAACTCCTCGTCAATGTCCTCAGGGTCCACTCCCGAAACGCGAAGTGATTCCACAGTGGCTGCAAATCTCACATGACCATCAGGCGAGGGGTCAATAATCACAGACGTGCCCGCGGCGTTACGAATCACGTAACGCTCTCCATGTCCGGCAGCGACAATCTCCAATCCAACTAGTTCGGAGTTGTGACGATGACCGAGGTCGCCTTTGAGCTGGTTTCGTTCGTCGAGAGAGAGCACTTCACCATGATGTGGAAGCAACGTGATCCATTGAACGCCCTCAATACTTGCCCCTTCCAACAAGGTCGCAACGCGTACAGACCACTGTTCTGGCGACATGGCCAACCACTCTTGTGGGGTTCCCCCTGCCACAACCACATGGGCCAAGCCTTCGAAGAGGGCAGAATCGGTCATGAGCCAAGTATTCCATGCGCACACCTAAGTCCGCTTGCAAACAATCCTTCCAGCCCTCTTACTAGTCTTGTGACCTGATGTCTTCTCAAGTTCCTGCCTCGCTCCATGTCGCATGCATCATGGATGGAAATGGACGTTGGGCGCGACGCAAAGGCCTCCCACGCACCGAAGGACACACCGCAGGTGAAGAAGCACTAGCCACCATCGTGCGCGAATCTGCGGCATCGAATGTGGGCTGGCTTACAGCCTTTGGATTTTCTACCGAGAATTGGGTTCGTCCCCGAACAGAAGTGCGTCACATTCTGTCACTGCACCGAAAACTATTTGGTCGGACCGAGGAGATGAGACAAAGAAATGCTCGTACTCGATGGATTGGTCGTCCCTTCCATGAAAAAGGAGCAAAGACACCCATCTATGTGCAAAGGGCCATCCAACGCGCAATAGATGACACGAAGAGCGGTACTGGTTTAACTGTCACAATTGCCTTCGATTATGGAAGCCGCGCAGAATTACTTAGGGCTGTACGTCACGCAATGACTCAAGGTCCGGTCTCGACGGACAGCATTGCACGCAATCTTTATGACCCCACCATGCCGCCAGTAGACCTTCTCATCCGAACATCTGGTGAAACCCGAATTTCTAATTTTCTTCTCTGGCAGATCAAAGGTGCACGAGTTCATTTCACAGAGCGCACGTGGCCTGACTTTACCGCGCAGGAATATCGCACCTCGCTCACTCAGTACTCAAAGTCTCATTCATGACCGCGCGTTCACAATCCGGCGATGCCGCAATTGATGCACTGCGGCAAGCCACATCTGGTTTCACTGGAGCCGAAGAACGACAAGGCCAAATTGAAATGGTCTACAACATTGCTAAATCCATAAATGCACAGCGGTCCATTGTTGTCCAGGCAGGAACGGGTACGGGAAAAAGCCTTGGATATCTCGTGCCTGCAATCATTCAGGGAAAAAAGACAGTTGTTGCAACAGCCACCAAGGCTCTACAAGACCAACTCCACCACTCTGACTTACCGCTTCTCAAGAGCACCTTGGGCCAAGACTTCACTTGGGCTGTTGTCAAGGGGCGTAGCAACTATGCATGCGTGCAACGAATCGTAGAATACAAAGAACAGCCGGATGATCTCTTTTCTGGCCCAGTTCAAGAGAAGGCAAGGAAAGAACTTGAACAGCTCATCGCCTGGTCTCACACAACCGAAACAGGCGACTTTGAAGAATTGACATTCACCACACATGAGAACACGCGCAAGATCATCAGTGTGGGCGTCGATGAATGCCCTGGACGAACAAAATGCCCAAGTGGACATAAATGTTTTGCAGAGAAAGCGAGAGATGCAGCCATTGCCGCTGATGTCATCGTGGTGAATCTTCATCTCTATGGGCTGCATTTAGCCAGTGGTGGAAACATTTTGCCCGAACACGAAGTAGTCATCTTTGATGAGGCACATCAGCTGGAGGCCATCCTTAGCGACACCGTGGGCACAACAATTTCTGGGGGTCGCGTTTCCTCGGCCGCAAGTTCCATGCGACAAGTGTTTGCCGAACCTGAATTGACAAATCGACTCGAAGAACAAGCCTTGCGACTCAGTACCATCTTGGTCTCGCATATTGGGAACCGGCTACCCACACCCATCCCGTCGCAGATAGTTGAGATCTTGCAATTTATTCGCCTTGAAGTCATGGAAAAGATTGGCTTACTTCGCGAGATCACCACCGACAATGAATCGACCCAACAAAAGATCTACAGAGCACAGACACAATCCACTCGACTGGTGGAGTCACTCGATTTGGTTCTTGGCAGTTCAACAGGTTTTGTCTTCTTTGTCGAAGGAAACGACAATCGCCCCTTGCTCAAAGTGAGTCCGCTGCACGTAGGCGACATTTTGCAGCAGCAGGTATGGAGTACACACTGTGCGGTTCTCACAAGCGCGACAATCCCCCAGTCCATGCCCGAAAGGGTTGGGCTCGACAGAGACACAATTGAAGTCTTGTCGGTGGACAGTCCTTTTGATTACGAACAGAACTCGCGGTTGTACTGTTCTCCCGAATTCCCCGATCGCAATTCCCCGCGATT
>WLGS01000138.1 GCA_009703125.1 Actinomycetota bacterium | reverse complement strand
TATGCGAGCAGCGAGTTGGTTATGTAGCCACTCCCTCACCCAACGTTCATGAAGTTCCGCCGATTCAGCTAAGTCGGATGAGGTCAATCCTTGGCTCTTAGCAAGAACTTCATAGAGACCCAAGGTGTCTCCCAAATGAATCATTCCTGCCGTTACTGCACCTTCAAGTTTGGAGAAAACTTGAAACGAAAAAAGTTTTAGAAGATCAGGATGAGCAGCATCTGGTGAGGACATGTCCTCACACTAGGCATTGGATGTTGAGGCCTTACAGCCGAACAGACTCTTTTCAGAATGTACGCATATCAGGCGCGAGGTGGTCATTACCCGACAGCAAAGTCAGCCCAAAAGTAATTCCGTCACCGAGCTCCAACGTGGAGATTCGATTGATGGTCGCGTGCCCGATCACCAAGCGTTCCCATTCCCAAGGCGTGGGCTGAAGACCCAACATATGGCAGATAGCAACACTTCCAGTTCCCGCATGGCACACCAGCGCAATCTTGCGTTCGCCATCAAAATCCGAATTGCTTTGCCAGATAGGAAGATCACTATTTGCACGACGCAAACCACGTTCCTCTAAGAACAGTGAGGTCCCCACGTTGATGCGCTCAACAAATTCATCGACTCGCTCCCCACCTTCTATACCTTGCCAACGTTCATGAGACGCCAAGAGACGTTGGGCCTTCCATGCAGCCTCTGCCTTTTCTTGGGGCGTACCGTGCCAAATGGGGTTACGTATCTCCTCGAGCCAAGGTTCAATCTCCAGAGCACGATTCTTAAGAGACAAGAGGGGCTGTGCAGTCTGCTGGGTACGCACTAAGGGAGAAACGAGAATTTCATCAAAATGTTCGTCTTGTAAAGCGCCTGCGAGAAATTGCGCCTGCATCTGTCCTCGTTGTGTGAGCGGTGGATTATCGACTGATAATCCGTCTTTCACCCATTCAGGCTCAGCATGTCTCAGAATCACAATTTCCATGTCACCAACCTTAAGGGCTGCTACTCAACCGGCAAAGTGAATGGAATCTCACACACATCGAATGCCTTTTGAAATTGCATCTGATACTGCTGGCTATTTGATGTTGCATCGCTCTTGTCGACAACATCTACGAGTTCCTGGCCGATACATCGAACTTCATCTGGAGTCAATGTGAGTTGAAAGAGAGTGCCGACCATCTCTCCGAGGGCATAAATCTCCGACTCATCATTGACAATGTTGGTGTCAGGCTCGGTGTCGTTCGGGGCGGGAATCCACGGCATGGGCAGTGTGGCTCCAGGTGCATCGTTGGGTACAAACGTTGATGGAAGACCACATAAAGCAATCACAAGTGCATCAATTTGATTTGCCTGGGCAATCGTCTCTGTAGATCCAAGCGACATCGCACCCTGCACCGCCGTGGGATTACGTAATGCAAGGCTGACGTCCCATTGCGTTGAGTCCATTGCATCAATAAAGGAATCCAGTTTCTGCAGTACTGCTCCCACACCTACATCGTCTGGATAAAGATCTTGTAACTGCGAAACTGTTGTCCTTGTGCGCAGAGAGTCGACGCGAAGGTTCTCGTATTGGTCTTCACTGAAATTGTCTAGCCCCATAATGAATCGGGTAGAGAAACTTGGAACTGACACTGCTTGCGAACACACATCGGTAACGGACGTTCCGCAAGATGAAATAAAACTCATCAATGCGACAGCCAAAAAGCCCCCGCCCGTGAGTTTCCTTCTTACTGTGCCAAGCCGCATAGGCAAAATACGCAATCTTTTGATGTGTTCATCGTAGTCAGCAATATCCTTTGAGGTTGTGGAAAACAATGTGTCTCGCAAAAACTCATGGGTAAAGATTCTGCTCACCGGCATTTGTGTTCTCATTGGGGCAATGTGGGTATACGCATTTGGATTTGCATCACGAGAGAGCATCAACAGAATCGGTGATGAAGCCTGGATGGCGCGTAGTGAAGCTCGTTGCCAGATTGCAGAGAATGAACGATTCGCCATGGAGAACCTGGACCGCTTGGACCCCACCAACCGTGAAGACCTCAACAAAAAGGCTGACATCGTCGTCATTGCCACGGACTCGCTAGAGGCAGCAATTAACGACATTGCAGCCGATGTTCCTAACGACGCGAAAGGGCAAGCAATTGTTCCAGAGTGGATTAGGGAATATCGGATCTATATCGAAGATCGCCGTGACTTCATTGAAGCACTACGCACTGCAGAGCGACGACCATTCTTTGCTGAAACAGAAATTGAAGGCGTTCCTGTCAGCGAACGTATTGGAAAGTTTGCAAGGGAGAACGACATGAAAACATGTCAACCTCCTCTTGACCTCTCAGTGTGACGGCTCCCCATCGACCCAACCAATTTCGGGTCGATAGTGTCGAATGACTCGCGCGGGCGAACCTACAGCGACTGAAAAATCAGGAATCTTTCCTGTAACAACGGAATTGGCGCCTATAACAACATGTTTGCCAATTTCTGCGCCAGGCAGAATCACTGACCCATGCCCGATCCACGAATTGTCACCAATGGATACTGCGCGCTCGGGTTGAGACTGTTGTGATATCGGAACTGTGACATCTCGGTAGTCGTGATTCTGATCTGTGATGTAGACATGGTGCCCTGTCCAAACATCGTTGCCAATCACAATGGAGAGATGACCAACAATTCCGCTCGCACGACCAATGAGACAGCGATCCCCAATAGAGACAACCACATCGTTGAGACACTTCTGACCGGGCACCATTCCCGCTGAGAGAGCTACATCTTTGCCAATCAGCGTATTTCGGCCCACACTGATATAACGCTCGTTAAATATGGTTGTGTGGGGCCACATGATGAGACTCTCCTTACCGAATGAAGCAAATTTCTTGCTCCTTCTGGTTTTTGGATGAATGGAGCCTTTCATGCACACCCAGTCCCACACTCTGTTGATCACTATGTGGGAGACGGAAAACGCCATGGAGCAACACTAGTGATGGCATGGCAGCTTGTGGAATCCCAGACTTCGCACTCATGGAACACTGGCATTTTGGGAAACTGGACGTCATTGCGAAAGATATTCCTCATAGCCTGAGAGTCTGATTTTGAAGGGAACCCCCCATGACCCCCGCATCACGTCAAAAATTCACAGTTCCCAAACTCTTGGAACACAAAAAAGCCGGTCAACCTGTTTCTATGGTGACCGCCTACGACGCCACCTTTGCACAACTCGCAGATATTGCAGGTGTTGATGTTTTGCTAGTGGGCGATTCTGTGGGAATGGTCATGCAGGGAAACAAGAACACACTTTCCGTGACGATGGAACAGATGGCATATCACACGCGTATGGTCGCCAATGCCAAGCCCATGTCTCTCATCGTGGGTGACATGCCTTTTGGTTCGTATCAGACATGTCACAAAGATGCTCTCACCAATGCGATACAACTCATCCAAAGCGGTGCAGAGGTAGTCAAACTCGAAGGTGGCATTTACATGGCAGACACAGTGGCTGCAATTGTCGAGATGGACATTCCCGTGATGGGTCATGTCGGTCTCACTCCACAGAGTTACCACCGTATGGGTGGCAACCGAGTTCAAGGACGCGGCGAAGGAAATGCTGCTGGCTCACGTCAACGAGTGATTGAAGATGCACTAGCTATCGAGGCAGCTGGTGCCTGTGCTTTGGTCTTGGAGGGAATACCGCTTGATGTGGCAGAGCAGGTCACACAACAACTGTCAATCCCCACAATCGGAATAGGTGCAGGACCACACTGCGATGGTCAAGTTTTGGTCCTCCATGATGTTCTCGGTCTTAGCGAAAGACAGTTCACCTTCTCTAAGGCATTTGGAGAAGTGCGATCTGTCGTCATTGATTCTTTGAGTTCGTACGTTAAAGACGTACGTGCACGCACTTGGCCCGATGAGGAACACAGTTTCCATTAGTCATGTTGATACTCACAAGACCTGAAGAGGT
>WLGS01000137.1 GCA_009703125.1 Actinomycetota bacterium | reverse complement strand
GTGAGTCGTGGCAACAAACTAGGTAATCGCGTTGCCAACATGGACTTACCTGCACCAGGCGGTCCAATCATCAACAAGTGATGCACACCAGCTGCACACACTTCAAGTGCAAGACGCGCACTTGCCTGTCCTTGCACATCGGCCATGTCGGCAAGGTCTTCTTCTACAACTTCAAGTGGGTCACTGGGAAGTGTTGGCCACGGGTGACCATCGACAAGAACCTGCACCAGTTCTCCCAATGTCGCCACGTGCCGCAATCTCGGCACTCGCGCAAGACGCGATTCATTGATCGATGAAGAACCCACAACAACTTCTCTGTCTGCAACAGCTGCAACCAATGGGGCCATGCCATGCGTGGAACGCAACGAACCATCAAGACCTAACTCACCGATGAATGCCATCTGTTCCACTGCGTGTGCCGGAATTAACTCAGTTGCCACTAACAACCCCACCGCTATTGCAAGATCCATCCCTGCACCACCACGACGTTCACCCGAGCCCACCAAATTGATAGTGATACGCCGATTAGGCCACGAAAGCCCCGACGATAAAAGTGCTGCGCGTACCCGGTCTCGCGACTCTCGACATCCTTCATCGGGTAGACCCACAACGGTGAACCCTGGAATCCCTGGGCCAACATGGGCTTCCACAATGACAGGGGTGCCGACAGTTCCGGTTAACGCAGAAGATGCGATTGCTGCATACATGTGCAGTCCCCCTTGGGTGCTGGTCTGAAAGAATCAATGCGATGTGTACGCGCCGATTTCTCCGACAGACACCGTGGGTAGTGTTGGCTGCCGTGCTCATCTCATGTGGAGGCCCACAGCGCACAGGAACAAACTTTTGTCGTCAACTGGCCAAGGAACTTCCCGCCATTGGTCAACCAATGGCCACCACCCAAGAGGTTGCGGCCATGGTGGGACGATATAAACGTCTTTTGGAAGTGGCACCACTAACGATTGAAAAAGATCTTGCTGTTCTTACCGATTTGTTGCAGCAAGCAGAAAAAGTAAACCCCAACGACACTGCACAACTGCAAGCGTTGGCCGATGCAAGCTATGCAGCGAATCAATCCTCATTAACTGTGCGCGACTGGGTGAAGAGCACGTGTGCGGTTGATATCACCACCGGAGTAAATGTGGAGCCACCACGTGTTGCCACGACAACTATTCCCGCTACACCTACAACTGATGTACCGAATCCTGGCACCACAACAACTGTGGCCCCCTGAAAACTCTTAGCGAATTTCTCCGCGGCGCACAATCACTTTGTCCACTAGGCCGTAGTCCTTGGCTTCTTCAGCGGTAAACCAGCGATCGCGTTCGCTGTCTTGCTGAATGTCTTCCACGGTGCGACCTGAGTGGTGGGCAATAAGTTCTGCCATGCGGCGCTTCGTGAAGCGCAATTGCTCTGCCTGAATTGCAATATCTGCTGCTTGGCCACGAAGACCAGCCAACGGCTGATGCATCATGATGCGTGCGTTTGGCAAGGTGTAGCGCTTTCCTTCTGCACCGGCAGTTAACAAGAACTGACCCATGGATGCAGCAAGACCCATACACACCGTGGCGACATCGCAACTGACGAATTGCATGGTGTCGTAAATTGCCATGCCTGCTGTCACCGAACCACCAGGGCTGTTGATGTACAACCAAATATCGGCATTGGGGTCCTCGCCCTCGAGATACAACAACTGTGCGCACAAACTGTTGGCGATGTCATCATTGACGTCGGTGCCCAACATGATCACGCGGTTTTTCAGCAGTCGAGTGAAGATGTCTGCTCGAGGATCTCCGCCTGCGTCGAGTGCTGCGGGTGGTACTGGAAAACCATTGCTACTCATATACCTGCAGGCTACCTGCTCAGGCAGACCGTAACCCCTCTTGTTGTCAACGGCTTTGCCCGCTAAAGACCACAAGTACCTTCTCATCTGCGTCTAATTCGTCACGTATTTCCAGTACTCCAGCCAATCCAGAACTTCCCGTTGGGCTGACATCAATATCGGTGAATTCGTGTGCCATGTGGTGAGCACGCACAATGTTGCTCTCCGTTGCACGTATAGCCCCGCCTTGGGAACTTCGCATGTGACCCACAATGTCGATCCAGTCATAGGTCTCATCATCCAAGATGCCATCTGCAAATGACACAGGAGTCTGTTCCCATGGCCACATCACATCTGACCATGTAGCCCCAATGTGTCGAGGTTCACCCAACTCCACAAAACGCTGCCATGCACGCACCAACGGTGCGCACCCCTCGGTCTGCACAGCGTGTAAACGAGCACTGCCACCTGATGAATAGAAACTTGAGGCAAATGTAGAAGCGAATGCTCCACCACCCACTTGCATAAACACGCGATCTATCTGGGGCATCTGTTCAGCAATTTCCCACCCCAATGTGCGCCCACCATCAAGGCACCACACATTCTCTGTTCCTTGCACACCAAATGGAAGCGCGCCCTGTTGCACTAATTCACGAAAACGCCACACACAAGGATCCCCTGGGGGATCATTGTCGCGTCGTGGACAGATACGTACATCAGCATCCAATGCATACAGTGCCTTGAGCATTGATTCTTGTGCGGTCACTGGCACGTGCACCGCGATAGGCCATTGCAATGCACGTGCAAGTGTGGAGGCAGCGATGGCTGCATTTCCACACGATGCAATAGCAAGTGGTGGTCGGTCAGATTCCTGTGACCAAGGAGTTAGCCCTGCACGTTCTGCCATCAGCAAATAGACCAACTCCGTGAAGAGATGTCGAGCTTTGTGTGAGCCTGCAACATTGTGAGTTTCATCCTTCACCCACACACCACCTGATGGTGCAAATCCCAATGCATCCGAAAGTTCGTCTGCGCGCGCTAGAGGAGTCTTGCGGAATCCTGTTCCCGCAACACCTGCGACTGCTGCATCAAGTGAGGCAATGATGTCGATACGAGTTGCCTCACTGAGTCCAATTGCTGCACCAAAGGCATCTACTGCAAGTTGTTCACGAAAGAAAAGAAAAGGATTCTCGGAAGAGAAATTATCTACGTCTGCTGCGACGACATCAAATCCCAAAACGTGGTGACGATCTGCAGAAGTTGCTCGAGGACACACCCACTGCATTGGCACAACAAGTGACACCTGTACACCACACACAGAACACGACATGCCTGTGACGCGAGTGGACATCAAGAACTACTTTGCGATTCGCGCAACTTGTGCATTGAAATCGTCAATCAACTCATCCCACACCGGTGCATAACTGCGCACTGATTTCCAAAATGATTGCGAGCGTCGCGCTTCAAATACTTCAAGTGGTGTGCCCTGCTGCTCTACCCATGTGTAATAGCCGAGATTAAAGATGCGATTTCTGTCGCGGTCTGTGCAATCAATCATCGAATCAGTAGAGACTGATGAAAGATGTTCACTGAATGCTTCAGCAGCATCAATTTCCGAAAATGCATTCTTGTAGCGAGATGCCAAAGTCTTCACCCGTTCGCTTGGATACAACTCGCTACCATCTGTTGCAATAGTCACGATTGCATCATTAGCGCCGTAGCCCAGAAGTTTCGCAGTCTTTATTGCGGCCAACACATTGCAGATCGCCGAAAACCCAAAATGAGTTAACGAGTCCACAAGTTCTTGAGAAAGACCGTGGCGTTGCACGAGATACTTGTGTCCTTCTGGAGTATTAAACAACACGTCAAGTTCATCTGTGGCCTTATCAGAGATAGCTACAACTACGTCTGTGTTCATCACATTGTGAATGAGTGGAATGTGTTTGTCACCAATTCCTTGGATGTTGTGTTCACCAAAACCGTTTTCCAACATTGTGGGACACTCAAGTGCTTCCACCGCCACAATTTTGGTGCCATAGATATCTTTCAACCGATCACCGGCAGCAATCGTGCCGGCTGACCCTGTGGCTGATGTGAATGCTGCAAGCCGAATTCCTGAATGGCTATTGGCTTTCACGTGTTCAAAAGCATGTGCCAGTGCTCGCCCAGTGACTTCATAGTGACCTACATGGTTTCC
>WLGS01000136.1 GCA_009703125.1 Actinomycetota bacterium | reverse complement strand
CCACGAACATCAATGGTGGTGGTGGCGAACATCGAGCCTTCGGCATCAAGTTCGGCCCGGGCATCTAAGTAATGGTGAATCACCCCCCTATCATGGCCTAAATGTGACATTTGTCGCCACCCTGTTTTGGCATTGCCCCGGGGTCCCTCTTCCCGATGAGCCCGCGCAAGTTTTCCCTAGACATAGGCTCGCAGTGTGAGACCTGATTCTGAGAGCCCCTGTGTGGTTCTGCCCTGGGAGTTAACTGGGTCCACGGTCGCCCTTCGGTACTCCGTCGCGGGGACGATCTTTACAGAGCGCATTGAATTTGACACTGCCTTCGACCTCACACCGCCACGTCGGACATTGCTCGACATGCTCTCGTTGGCTGCAGTGGTGAGCTATGCAAAAGCATTTGCACCCATTGACATAGATGCGAGCGCGTATTCGTTGACCGAGGCACAGATCGAAGTGATGGAGTCCCTCTACGACCATGGCATGCGTGAATTTGCTGCGCACAACTCACTTGCCTATGAGCCCATGTTCACCCTTCACGGACACGGCACGAGAAATTCCGAAGCACCCACCCCACCCCACCAGAAGAACAAGTTGCTTATTCCCATGGGAGGTGGCCGAGATTCCAGCGTGGTCGCCACGGCTCTGTGCGCACTTAAACCTGTTCTGCTATCGATTGGACAAAACCCATACGTGGAAGACATTGCCCAACGGTTGTCATTGCCACTACACACAGTCACACGCCATATTGACGCACAACTCCTTGCCCTCAATACACAAGGGGCGCTAAACGGGCATGTACCTGTGACCGCGATTAACTCGCTGATCTCGCTTCTTGCCGCAGATGTACACGGATGTGGCCACGTAGTCATGGCAAATGAGAAAAGTTCGTCAGAACCCACACGCATTGTGGATGGCTACAACATCAATCACCAATACAGCAAGTCTTTTGATTTCGAGCGTCTCATGCGTAGTGCACTTGTTTCATCGGGAATCCCCATAAATTATTTTTCCGCCCTACGCGACCGTAACGATGATGAAATTGCTCGAGCTTTTGCCCACTCATGTTCACCACTCCACACCGCGTTTATGAGCTGCAACAAGGCAATGCTCCGTGACGTAGAGCGGCGCAGCGATCGTTGGTGCAATAACTGTCCAAAATGTAGATCCGTATTCCTGACCCTTGCACCACATCTTTCACCCGCGCGTCTCACTGAGATCTTTGGGAAAGATTTATTGGATGACGTATCTCAAGTATCTGGCTTCACCGACCTAGTTGATATCGACAACAAGCCATTTGAATGTGTCGGCGAAATTGAGTCGGCCCGCAATGCATTAACAACTTTGCTTGCCTCGTCGGCATGGAAACATCATGTGGTCGTGGCCTCCATTGGTCAGATTTCTCCTGTCACGCCCGTAACTCCCACCATGGAACAGCCGCACTTTGTTCCCGAAGATATTCATCAACTGGTCGCCCAGGTGTTTACCCCATGAGATTGAGCACAGTTTCTCAGATGACCGTTGCCGTATGGGGAGGCGGACGCGATGGACGCGCAGCTGCGCAGCGGTGCATCGCCCAAAATTGCGATGTCATATTGGTCAGCGATACGCCCGATTCAGACACTGCCTCGCAACAGACCGCTCATGAACTGGGCATTCCTCTTATCTCTAGTTCTAAATTGATATCGCTTGACATTGGATTTGTCATACGTTCCCCGGGAATCTCCCGCTATCGAAGCGAAATAGAACACCTCGCCACACGTGGCATTGGATCATCGAATTTGCTCGCACTTTGGCTTGCCGATCAACCCGCAGAGCGCATCATTGGCGTCACGGGAACTAAAGGCAAGAGCACCACTGCCACCATGATTGAACAACTCGTCTCGTCTACTGGCCGATCGGTTGCACTTGCAGGAAACATTGGAATTCCAGTGACACAGATTGCCGATGATATTGACACCGTTGTTCTAGAGGTATCGAGTTATCAAGCAAGTGACTGCACTACTTCGCCTTCAATTGGTGTACTCACCGCATTGGGCGAGGACCACATCACTTGGCATGGTTCGCTTCAGCGCTACCACTACGACAAGTCAAATTTGTTTGCACACACACAACTGACCAAGATGATTTTCCATGAAGATGACGAAGCGGTCATGAACTCACTTCTGGCAACAACCGCACATACACATCACTACGTTTCGCCTCTAGATGTGCGCGACATCTTGGAACGCAGTCGCATGACCGGGGTGTATGAGCGAATGGGAAATACAACATTTCCGCGCAACCTCACCTTGGCGATTCATGCTGCGTATGCAGTAGAGCCTTCACTCACCGCCGAACATGTCCTCAATGCAATAGAAAACTTCGCGCCCCTGCCATCACGACAAAACAACATCGGAGAAGTAAACGGTGTGCACTTCATCGACGACGCACTGGCTTCTAATCCACTGGCCACGGTGGCAGCGGTTGAACGATTCACAGATGCACCCTTGATTGTCATCATGGGTGGACAAGACCGCACTGTTGATTATGCAGAACTCATTCATGTGTTGAACACCCAAGAACATGTCGCCGCTGTTGTACTTCTTGGCGACCCCGATGATGAATTAGCTGGCCGAATTGAATCTTTGCTCCACAAATGCCACCGAGCTCTCACTCACGATGTACGCGATGCGGTACGAATTGCCATATCGCTAGCTACTCCAGGAAGCAATATCATCTTGAGTCCCGCTGCCCCCACCCCTTCGCATATCGGTGATTACACACATCGCAGTGATGCGTTCCACAAAGCGATGGTGCAGGCAAGTAGCCTGTCGTAACTGTGGGATCAGATAACACCGTTGGGCGGGAATCCGTAGAACAAGCGCGCGAGCTTGCCGAAGCTACAGCTGCTGCACAGTCCGATGAGGCCTCAGAAGAAACATCGCATGGGCACGGCAACCCCGTAGCCAGCACCGCACTCGCATTGGGAGCACTTGGTGTGGTCTATGGCGACATCGGCACCAGCCCTCTCTATGCCATCAAGGAAGCATTCACCGAACACAGCCATGAAATGACTGTCGACTCCATCAATGTGTATGGCATTAGTTCACTTGCGTTTTGGTCACTCATCATCATCATCTCGTTGAAGTACCTCATGTTTGTCATGCGCGCCGACAACCATGGCGAAGGCGGCATTCTCGCCCTTACCGCACTCGTTATGCCAAAGCGCGGAGAACATGGAAGACGCACATCAGCCTTAGTCACTTTGGGCATCTTCGGTACGGCACTTTTGTATGGAGACGGAATCATTACTCCCGCTATTTCTGTTCTCAGTGCCGTGGAGGGACTACAAGAAGTGTCCTCGTCATTTGATCAATGGGTTGTTCCCATTGCCATTGTCATCTTGATGGGATTGTTCCTTGTGCAAAGCCGCGGCACAGGTGCAGTAGGAAAAGTGTTTGGACCCGTCATGGTGGTGTGGTTTTCCACTCTTGCCATCATTGGTATCTCACAGATTGTGCAGAATCCCGAAATCATCCAATCGGTGAATCCCTATTACGCCTTTCAGTACTTTACCCACGAAACTGGAAAAGCATTTCTTTCCTTAGGCTCCATTTTTCTCGTGGTTACCGGTGGCGAGGCCCTCTATGCAGATATGGGACACTTCGGACGACGTCCCATCATGCTGGGATGGTACGGAATTGTTCTCCCCGCGTTAGTGCTGAACTATTGGGGACAAAGCGCCTACCTGTTGTCACACCCCGAAGACGTGGAGAGTTTGTTCTTCCGAATGGTGCCCGATCCCATTCTTGTTCCCATCGTTCTCCTGGCAACGTGCGCAACTGTTATTGCATCGCAAGCTTTAATCTCCGGCGTCTTTTCCCTCACTGCGCAAGCAGTGCAACTTGATTACTTGCCCCGAATCAAAATTCGACACACATCACAAAGCCAAAGTGGCCAGATTTATGTGCCGCTTGTGAACTGGGCATTGATGTTTGCCTGCATCGGATTGGTGCTTGGCTTTCAAACAGCAAGCAACCTCGCTGCGGCCTACGGCATTGCAGTGACCATGACAATGGTGATTACCACGTTCATCTTTTTCCGAGTTCTCACCGACCGCTGGGGTTGGCAT
>WLGS01000135.1 GCA_009703125.1 Actinomycetota bacterium | reverse complement strand
TTCTTCTATGCTGCCACATGAGTTTCCTCTCGTTGGGTAAGTGGTTACTTACGGTTTTGGTTCAGCTGAGCTTTTAATGGTGAGCTCGCTGTGAACTTCATCTCAGTGGAGGCCGGAACCGTTACTGCCGCACCCGTTTGTGGGTTGCGACCGGTCCGTTCTTTGCGAGCAGTGGTGCTGAACGAGCCGAAGCCCGGCCATGCCACTTTTTCGCCCTTCTTGGTAGAAGCCACTACTAGGTCAAAGAAAGCGGTGAGTGTGCGTTCGGCATCAGCCTTGGTGCACTCTGCTTGCTTTGCTACCTCTTCGATGAGCTCTGCTTTGGTCATTGTTGTTTCCTCCTCGGAATCGGAGTGGTGTTTTAAGTTGAGTAGCAAATTCACACAATTGCAAGCATTCAAATCGTTGCAAATGCAATTATCTCACTTTTTGCACTCTCTCAGTGCACCGAGTACAGATGCGACTCAACGTCTGCAACATGGATGTGCGCACTACTCCACGTTGGTGATCACACACTGTGGCTATGAAGATTTCCGTGCATTTGCTTTTGCTTGATCTTCATGCGTCATTTTATGTTTCCCAATAATTGCAAGGGTTTCCCAAGATTGCACACATCACAATTCGTTGTCATGCAGCGATAGACACAACGACAAAACCACTGCACACTCAATGCGTACAGCCTGTGGATAGACCACATAGCAACCCCATTGTTGACCCCAGATAATCAGTGACGTAGGTCATTTCACCGTCGGAAAAAAATTTAAAAAAATTTTGAAAAAATCTCAAAAATTGCTCCGACAACAAGACATTGAGCACAAAAATTCTCGCAGCATCCACCACATGCCACATTCACAGGTGCCATGATGACAACCATCGAACGTGTTGCGGAGCACATCGACACCACAAGTGGATCGACTAACGATTCCACTCAAGGTGTCCACACGAATGGTTCGTCCGTGCGCACTCGCATCGTTCTTGACACTTCAGTTCTGGTTGCAGACCCAGGTTGTCTTCATTCATTCCCTGGATGCGATGTAGTTATTCCACTCACAGTCGTCGAAGAACTTGATGGACTCAAAAGTCGTCCCGATGATGTAGGTCGCGCAGCGCGCACTGCACTGCGCACAATTGAAGATCTCCGTCGCCGTGCGGGCGGATTCATCCATCAGCCCGTGCCACTTGGCCCCGACCCACATGGCGCCACCTTGCATATAGAGGTCAACGGAATTCAGCGCACCACACTGCTCGACAATGGACTCAACCCCGATATCCCCGATAACCGGATTATCGGTGCTGCCCTTGGCCAGTCCCAGATTGGCCCCACACAAATCATCTCCAACGACGCAGGCCTTCGCATTAAGGCGGCCCACTTGGGCCTTGTTGCAGCCGAACATCAACCCGTAGGTCGATCAGCAATGAGCCGTCCGATGGGCTGGTTCACCCTTGAGGTTCCCAGTTCTCTCGTCAATGACCTCTACGAACATGGCGAAGTACCCACCAAGGCATTTGCGGAAAGCACCGAATTGGTGGTCAATGAATTCGCGGTTGTGAAGTCGGGTTCGCAGTCTGCTCTTGTGCGTTGCAACGGCGAGATGGTCGAACTGCTACCTGCTGCTTCACCAGAAGCATGGGGGCTTCGCGCTCGCTCCAAGGAACAACGATTCGCTCTTGAACTACTTCTTGATCCAGACGTCAGTGTTGTGGCATTGGATGGTCGTGCAGGCACAGGCAAGACCGTGATGGCAATTGCAGCCGGCCTCGAACAAGTAGTGGAGTCTCGCAACTATGAACGCCTCGCTGTGTATCGACCACTTGTTCCTGTGGGACGAGCAGATGTGGGATTTCTCCCTGGTGGATTAGATGAAAAACTTGACCCGTGGATGTCGGCAATCCATGACGCGATTGTTGCACTCACTGATCAACGCAGTAGCAACGACGCCCGCCGACTGATTGATGACCTCACAGCCCGTGGACAACTTTCACTTGAGTCAGTCACTTTCTTGCGCGGCCGTTCTCTACATCGACAATTTGTCGTCGTGGACGAAGCACAGAATCTCGAGCCCACCACCCTCAAGACAATTCTCACCCGCATTGGCGAGGGAACAAAGGTTGTCTTCACTGGGGACACCAGCCAAATTGATGCTCCCTACATGGGAGAGTCGAACAATGCGCTAGCCGTGTTAATTCATGCGTTTGCACATCAGCATTGCTTTGGTCATGTGACATTGGCATCTTGTGAACGAAGTGAAGTAGCAAGTCTCGCCGCTGAGTTGCTGTAGCCATTTGTGACACACTGTGTCACATGGAAAACACACCAGATGCCCTCGTGCGACATTTCATCGAAGCTCTCGTACGCCGAGATCTTGACCTCGCCGCATCGATGGTCACCGAAGATTTTGAATACGACAATGTTCCCATGGGTAAAAGCTTTGGTCCGTCCGCACTCACTGACACGCTTGCTGGATTTTTCTCTATGTGTTCGGGTATTGATTGGGAAATCCTGCATCAGACATCTTCGGGCACAATCGACGATGCAATTGTGATGAATGAACGCGATGACCGAGTGGAGATTCACGGTCGTTGGGCCACTTTGCCTGTCGCTGGCATCTTCAAGATTCATCACGGCAAAATTTCCTTATGGCGTGATTACTTTGACCGCCAGACAATTGTTGATGTCATGACGCCACCGTCTTGATACACCGTGATTTTTCTAACTATGCCTCACCCACGAAATACTCTGCGACCTAATGACTGAACAACACACACCCCCACCGATTGCTCTTGAGAATGTGTCTTTTGCAGTCGTAGACCTCGAAACGACAGGCGTCGATCCCGCTACAGATCGCATCTTACAAATGGCTGCCATCGTCATTGATGGAAGTGGCAACGTTGTAGACACCTTCGACACCATCGTGAAGCCGGAAAGCCCAGAGCAATACGTGCACGGTGCAGAGCACATCCATGGAATCTCTGAGGCCCAAGTAGCCAATGGCATGCCTTTGCGCGATGCGCTTGCTCGCCTTCGTCAGATGAGTGATGGCAAGTTTTTTACTGCGCATAACGCACGATTCGATATTGGTTTCATTCACGCAGAATCCCAACGAGTGGGATTCGATATGACGGTCACTTCATTTGTGGACACATTGCAGTTAGCCCGCCGCACAGATGCAGAACGCACTCGTAAACACACCCTCGATGCATTATGCGCCCACTATGGCATCGAGCGTGAGCGCGCCCACGAAGCACGGTCGGATGCCACCGCAACCGCTGAACTTCTGTTTCATCTCATGCGTGAGATGAACATCACTTCAGCCGATCAGCTCGACGACTTGCTGTCGTAGAGGGCGAGCATCTCTTTGGCAACTCGACGTCGTACGTCAACGAGGGTCTCTGGTGAAATCACCTTCACCGCATCGCCACCACGCAATAGCAGTCGACTTAACCAATGCTCGCTGGTGACAACAAGTTCCACTCGCATGTTCCCGTTATCAAGCTCTTCAACTTTCTGACAGGGATACGTTTCCACAATCCACGATGCACGTGGCTCAATCTCTAGAACAGCAACCGTTTTCCCCTCGGCATTGGCAAACCATGTCGGGATGGTGACGTTGTCGACGCGAACTGCTACAAACTCTCCCGTTTTTTCTGCAGCACGTATGCGATCTACTCGGAAATGGCGCGACGACCCAGATGCATCATCATCAGCCGAAACATACCAGTGCCCTTTGTCGGTAAACACCGAACGTACCGTAATGCGACGACGCGATTCCTCGTTTCGCCCAGGGGTCCAATACACAATGTCCAAGCGTTCACCACTGGTGGCGCATTCGGTCACTATTTCAAGAAACTCGGGAGCCTCCACATCGACATCGACCACGCCCTCGCCGAGCACCTTGCGTAACTTTTTAAGAGCGCTCTTTAACTCTTTGTCTCGAGAAAATCCTGGGACGTCTTCTGCAGCAGCAGCAAGCAGACTCAAGCCAAATGCTTCACTGGCTGTAAGTTCCAAACGGCGTTCAAAATATTTGTTCGGACCCACAAGAACGTAATCTTCATCGATATACACCTCGGTCAACTCCAACGGTGTGTACGGGGGTAAACCACACATTGCTGCCAATTCGAGATCTTCAATGAGGTCTGCTTCCGACAGTGAGAACTGTGCGG
>WLGS01000134.1 GCA_009703125.1 Actinomycetota bacterium | reverse complement strand
GCTGGGGTTGGCATCCACTACGCGCCTCGTTGCTGTGTGTTCCATTGCTGCTCATTGAAATTGGCTTTATGGGCGCCAACCTGGTCAAGATTCCACGCGGAGGCTGGTTCGCACTCGCTGTCGGCGTCATCTTGATGGTGCAAATGGCCACATGGCGCCGTGGACGCGCACTTGTTGCCCAACGTATTCATCGAGGCGAACGCCCCATTACCGAAGTTCTCGACGAGACCGAAGATGTCAAACGCGTATCAGGGATTGCCGTGTTTATGTTTAAAGACCTCGGCAAGGCGCCACCTGCACTCGTGAACAACCTTCGCCACAACAAAGTTCTCCATAAGTGCACACTCATCGTTGCAGTAGATACTGCGAGTGAGCCGCGCATTGATCCGAAGGATCGTGCAGATGTCACCAAGATTGGCCCTGGGGTCTACCAAGTGCAATTGGATTTTGGATTTATGGAAGATCCCGATGTACCTGCAGCACTAGCGCAACTGGATTATCCCGGTTTGGAATTTGATGGTGAACACGCCACCTATTTCCTCGGACATGAATCAATCATTGCGGGCAAAGCACCCGGGATGAACCGAGCCCAAGAACACCTCTTCGTCTTCCTGAATCGTGGCGCAGATAGTGCGGGAAGGTTCTTCAATCTTCCCGTGGACCGCGTCTTTGAAGTGGGAACGCACGTCGAGATCTAATAGCTGTTTGCTATTTGTCGAGTCGCTCTTGTCGTAGTGCCGAACGGCGCACTTTTCCTGCATCGTCACGCAGGGGTACATCAACAAACTCAAAACTACGTGGCACTTTGTAGGCCACTAATCGCTCCCCTAAGAAACCTTTGAGTTCGTCTTCAGAAACTTGATTTTTATCGGCTTCAACAATTGCGTACACGATGTTGCCTTTGTCGTCATCAGGTAAACCAATCACTGCACAAGAACGCACATGAGGGTGTTCTTGCAATGCAGATTCAATCTCTGCGGGATAGATGTTCGCTCCACCTGACAAAATCATATCGGAGGCACGATCACCCAGATATAGGTAACCCTCATCATCGAGACGACCCATATCTCCGAGCGATTCCCATCCGCCTTCCAATGTGCGAGCTGTTGCACCGACATAGCGATACGTGGGCGATTCGCGCAGACTTCTCATCCACACCTCACCCATCTCACCCACGGGCAACTCTTCACCGTTTTCGCCCGTGACTTTCACAGTTCCAGGAATGACCCGCCCTACAGAACCACGATGCGTCAGCCATTCAATACCGCTGATTGTGGTCGCTGTTTGTGCTTCAGTCCCGGCATACAGCTCAAAGATGCGCTCTGGGCCAAGCCAATCAATCCATGCTTGCTTCAACCATTCGGGACAAGGTTCAGCTAAGTGCCACGCCACACGCAAAGTGGACATGTCGTATTTCAGGCGTATGTCATCAGGAAGACGAAGAATGCGTTTCATCATTGTGGGCACCATGTACAGCACAGAGCCTTGATGTTGTTCAATGGCCTGCAATGTTGCTTCTGCGTCGAACTTGGGTAAGAGAACAACATGGAGTCCATGTAGCCACGCTTGACAACTCCACACGGCAGGACCGTTGTGATACAGGGGCCCTGGCATCACCAAACAACCACCTGGATCCATCAATAAGGGCACGGGCGCGTCGGGATTGAGTGCGGCCGGATCACCAGAGACAATGAGTTTCGGGCGCCCTGTGCTTCCCCCAGATGTAGGTGCTTTCCATGCCGAAGAGATCACCCGTGGAAGATGAGATGCGTCGCCGTCGGGTGCACGAAATCCAAATGGCACGCATGTGCGCCCTGGATACTCACCATGGTTCACCCCCACAATCGCCGAGGGGTTTGCCAATTCAATAAGTGCGTCAAGTTCACGTTGCGGCAAACGCGAAGAGATGGGTTGTGGTGTTGCGCCAAGACGCCACGCAGCAACATATGCAATAAAGAAATCAATGCTGTTCGGAACAGCCACCGTGACCATGTCGCCTTCTTTGGTGCCATGTTCGGCGAGGTGCAGAGCCAAATTGTTACCCAGTGTCAACAATTGCGCACGAGAAACAGTGTCATCTTGGCACGTCACCGCCGGGGCATCAGGTTGCTGTGCGGCCAGTTCTTCAAGGCGATCAAGAAAAGAAATCATTACGACAATGTCTAGTCCGAATGCAGCCTCATCATTTTCATTGGAGAACTACAGCAACATCGAGAATGCAGGAACTGACACAAAGCCCACGATGGTGCCCATACCTACAACGAACGCCACCAATTCTTCATCGAATCCTGCTCGTGTGGCAACGATGCCTGCCGTAATCATTGGAGGTGCAGCAGATTGCAACAATGAGGTAGACCACATCACATCGGCACCACTGCCGGTCAACAACACCAGACATGCCACAACAGCTGGTACCGCCAGCATTTTGACTATCAAGCCCCAAAGCGCAGGGACCGCCACTCGACGCGAAAGGCGCAGTCGAAACCGCACACCCACCGTGGCCATAGCCACGGGAGCCACAGTACGCCCTATACCATCGAGGACTGAGTACACAGAATCGGGAACCTCTAGCCACCTCACAGGGACACTCACCAGAAGTGCCACAAAGGGAGCAAATCTCAACAACCGACGGACAAGATCACGCAATGACACTTCATCGCCACCAAAGGTGCTCGTCACAAATGCTCCCCAAAGTGACAACGCAAGAAAGGTTCCTAGTTGGTCATAGGCAATCGCTGCGGGAAGATGATCTTTGCTGAGTAATCCCTCCACCATGCCCACGCCCAGGAAACTTGTGTTTCCTAGTACGGCAACAAGCAACAAGGCGCCCGTGACCTGAGGTGACCATGAATAGATTCTCGAGATCAACACAATCAGTGCAGCACATGTAGCCATTGCTGCCCATGCAACTCCAATGGGAACGAACAATGCAGTCTCAATAGTTACTCGCGACATTGATGAAACAATGAGAGCGGGCAAAGCACACATCAGCACGTACTTCTCTGCAAGTGAAATCGCATGTGCAGGCAATGGCCGCACCATGGAGACAAACCATCCCGCAAAAAATGCTGCTATCACGATGCCAATCACCCCACGAAACTACTTCCCCGCATCTGTTCCCCGAGGAATGGAGACTCCTTGCGATGTGAAACAATGAGCCCATGGCCTCTGAATTGACTGAGATGACATCGCCTCTTATCGGTACAGTTTTCAAAATTGCAGTGCAACAAGGTGATGCAGTTCTTGCGGGACAAGAAATCGCGATTATTGAGTCCATGAAAATGGAACACCCCCTTATCGCAGAGGTAGAGGGCACGATTCACAGCATCTTGGTCAAAGAAGGTGACACCGTCAGCGCAGGTCAAACGCTGATCACCATCACCCCAGGCCACGTCGATCATTCACAGACCAAGATCACCCAACACACACATGATGCAACACAGCGTGACGATTTCGCCCGCTATCAGGAACGTCGCTATCTCACCACCGATGCAGCACGACCTGATGCACAACACAAGCGGGCTACTCGGGGGCAACGCACCGCTCGTGCAAACATCGCAGATCTCCTCGACGAAGGCTCATTCGTGGAATATGGCTCGTTTGCAATTGCGGCCCAGCGCCGCCGTCGCACTCTCGAGGACCTCATTGCCCATACTCCGGGAGACGGATTAGTAGGCGGCATTGGAACAGTGCAACACTCCCAATTTCCCACCGATGCATCCAAAGTAGTGGTGGCTTCCTATGACTACACCGTGCTTGCAGGAACACAGGGCTACCAAAACCATCGCAAGAAGGACCGCCTCTTCGACATCGCTCGACAACTTCGTCTTCCCGTGGTGTTGTTTGCAGAAGGAGGTGGTGGTCGCCCTGGCGACACCGATGCCCCCGGCGTAGCAGGCCTGGATTGTCTTGCTTTCTCCTACTTCGCTCAACTGTCAGGCTTGGTGCCCTTAGTGGGAATCGCCTCGGGCTATTGCTTCGCAGGCAACGCTGCGTTACTGGGCTGCTGCGACGTGGTTATTGCAACGTCAAACTCCAACATCGGAATGGCTGGGCCCGCAATGATTGAAGGTGGTGGTCTCGGCATTGTTGCACCCACAGAGATCGGCCCCATAGAAACCCACACACGCAATGGTGTGGTGGATATTCACGTAGCCAATGAAGAAGAAGCCGTAGTTGCGGCAAAGAAGTACCTCAGCTATTTCCAAGG
>WLGS01000133.1 GCA_009703125.1 Actinomycetota bacterium | reverse complement strand
GCTTTGATACCGGTGTCGCGCACTCCTGATGCGCTCGTTGCAAAAGTATTGACTTCTCGTTCACGTCGACCGAAGAGCTTGACAATCATTGCCCCCGCAACATTAAAGCGCTCGCTCATTTGCGTATTCATCTGCGCATTGAGTTCCATTTGCTCGCGCGCAATGCCACCCAGCTTCATTCCCATTCGCTTTGCCGGTGCAATGAACAACGGCAAGACAACCAAGGAGAGCAACGTCAGTCGCCACTCGAGTACAAACATCGCGGCCAATGTGGTGATGAGCACGACGACGTTAGAAACCACACTGCCCAAGGTTGACGTAACCGCAGTCTGTGCACCAACGACATCACTGTTGAGACGACTGATCAATGCACCAGTTTGTGTGCGGGTAAAGAAAGCAATGGGCATTCGTTGCACTTTGTCGAACAACGAGACACGAAGGTCATAGATGAGGCCCTCACCAATTGTTGAACTCAACCAGCGCTGAATAATTGCCAGCCCCGCATCGGCAATCGCTGCAATCACCAAGATGACTGCGAGAGTCGTGATGAGACCACGGTTGCCTTCGGGAATTGCCGTATCGAGAATTGCTCGGAACAAAAGTGGCGGCGCAAGAGCGGCCAAGGCCGATGCAACAATGGCCAGAAGAAACCCAATGATCTGCCACTTATACGGCGACGAGAACTGCCAAGCCCGACGCAGAGACGCACGCTTCATTCGTGCACCCTTCACAGCATCGGCATCACCGGGGAGAAGCATATGAGGACCCATTCGCACCCTGATGAGGCTACGGGCGAACCTGGGCCTAGTGTCTCTTAAGTGCTTCGCAAAACACTGATGGCTTCTGTTTTATTTGCCACTCTCGCGGGATGTTCGTCCGCTTCAACGTCAGACACCACGGCCCCGCAGTCCGAAGCCACTCCAACCTCCATCACGCCAGCAGTCGGTGGCACCATCAAATGGAAATCATGCACCGGGGATGAGCTTGACCCGACCATGTGCGCCACATTCAAGGTGCCCTATGACTATGACAATCCTTCAGTTGGGCAATTTTCTTTGAAGCTGGTGAAACACCCAGCAGCCAAACCCGCGAAACGCATCGGCTCCATGCTTGTTAACCCCGGAGGCCCTGGTTTTGGTGGAATCTTTTTGGCTGAAGACCCCACCACGTATTTCGGCGGGGATCTCGTTGACTCTTTTGACATCATCGGTTGGGACCCTCGCGGAACTGGCGAGTCAACACCTGCCGTTGACTGCATCGACAATTACGACAAGTACTTCACCGCCGACCCATCACCACAGACTGCCGCAGAGAAGAAGACTCTGATTGAAGCAAGTCGTCTTTTCTCGGAAGAGTGCGAAAAGAACAGCGGAGACATTCTTCCGTATGTCTCTACGAACAACACAGTGCGCGATATGGATTCCATCCGCGCTGCACTTGGTGAAGAAAAGATCTCATACTTTGGTTTTTCGTATGGAAGTGAACTGGGGGCAGCGTGGCTCACAATGTTTCCCACCACTGTTCGTGCTGCAGTTCTAGATGGCGCAACCGACCCTGACGCTGACTACATGCAGGGCGGCCTCGACCAAGCGAAAGGATTTGAAAAGCAGTTCACAGCTTTTCTCGAGAAGTGCTCGAAAGATGTGAAATGTCCTTTCCACAACAAGGGAGATGCAGAAGGCGCCTACGACAAGCTGATCGAAGACCTTGATGCTCGACCCCTGAAGGTTGACAGCAAGCGCACTTCTGTTAATCAGTCAGTCGCGTTCACCGCAATTTCTCAGGCCATGTATTCATCGACAATGTGGGATGAGTTAGAGCAAGCACTCGCTGATGCACAAAAGGGTGACGGTGCTGGTTTGTTATCGCTGAACGACGATTACTACCAACGCAAAGGCGATGGAACTTACGGAAACGAGTTAGAGGCTTTCAACGCCATCCTGTGTCTCGATGATCCCGGCCCACTCACCGTTGAAGAAACAGATGCGTATCTTCCAAAGTTCGAAGCAGTCGCACCGCGACTGGCGCACGGGTTCACCAGTGGATACGGCTGTGTTTTCTGGAAGGCGAAGCCAGATCGTCGCATTGCAATCACCGGCAAGGGCGCTGGCCCAGTCATTGTCATCGGTACAACCGGCGATGCTGCAACACCGCTCGAGAGTTCACGACGAATGACGACTGCACTAGAAGATGGTCGCCTCATCGTGGTGACGGCTAACCGTCACACCGGGTACGGAGAAAATGACTGCGTCACCACAACCGTCAACAAATATTTGTTAACGACGAAAGTGTCGTTTGCAGAGAAACTCTGTTAACCCCAGTTACACACGTTCAACACGTGGCTGCATCAATGCCACTGCGCCAGCAAGTGCACTACACGTAGCAGTGAAATACCAGCCGCGTTGGAAACCCGCAAGGCCATCAGACGTTGTCTGAATTGTGACCACTAACGCCACACCAACTGCGGATCCAATCTGACGCGATGTGTTATTGATTGCGCCACCAAGTGAGAAAAGCGTTGGGGGAAGCGAATGCACTGTGGCTGCAGACAATGTGGGGAAAGTCAGTCCGATAGAGATTCCCAAGACGAACATCAATGGCAACCACTCTGACCATGGCGTCGGTGTTTCCGTGAAGATGAATGCACCAATGAGGACGAGTGCGGCAAAGAGGACCGGGCCACCCACGAGAAGTCGTCTGAATCCGATACGCGAAATGTGTCGGCCAATTGCAAAAGATGTTGCCGCAACGATGACGGGGGCAAGAACCGAATACAGCCCTGCTTCAAGCACGCTGTACTTCCACTCAGAACGCAAGAAAAGAACGTTGTTCAAGATGTTCGCGGAGAACGCTGCGCCGAACAGGAACGTGGACATATTTGCCACTGAGAACGATCGCACCTTGAACATTGCTGGAGGCATCAACGGCACTGGATGCGAGATCGTGCGCTTCACAACGACAACTCCAAAGACCACTGCCGCAACGAACAGACCGATGACAAGTGAATCTGTAAATGAATGTTCTTCAGCGCGGGAGATTCCCCATACCAATGATGCGACAGACAAAGTGACGAATACAGATGCACCGATGTCTGGTCGTGGCGAATCAATGCGAGGGGTTTCTTTGACGTACTTAGCTGCCAACAGCACAACGATGAGACAGATCGGAACATTGATCCAAAACGCTGAGCGCCATCCAAAGGCGTCCACAAACAGAGCGCCAAGCGTTGGCCCAGAAGCCACACCCAGTGCGCCCACTGCGCCATTCCATGCAACTGCTTGGCTGCGACGTTCAAGCGAGAATACAGACAACAACAATCCCAACGATGCCGGAGTCATGATTGCGCCGCCGACTCCCTGTACTGCACGACCCGCAATGAGCATTCCCATTGTTGGTGCAACTGCGCACAGAACTGAACCTGTCAAGAAGAGTAATGAGCCAATCTGAAAGAGTTTCTTTCGACCAACACGGTCTGCGAGACGACCAAAGACAACAAGCAGTGATCCAAAAAGAATTGAGTAAGCGGTAACGACCCACGAGATGGTTCCGCGACTGACGTCAGGAAAGTCCGCCGCAATTTCGGCAAATGCCACGTTCACGATGGAGAGGTCCAAGGTTGAGATGTATGCAGCAATTGCGGTGACAACAAATGTTGACCATGGACTACTTGAACGGTTATCTGTAGCTGAAGATGTCTGACTCATGATTTCCCCTTTTGGTACAAAAAATGTACCATTTAGTCATGAGCACTTCGCGTTCCAAGAAATCCGTCGTCTCCACGCAACGCAGCTACGACTTGAACTGCCCCATCGCGATGTCTCTCGATCTCATGGGAGACCGCTGGACGCTTCTCATCCTGCGAGATCTCTTCATTCACTCGTCGTGCCGCTACATCGAACTACGCAAGAGTCTCACGGGCATTTCGCCCACCTTGTTGTCCCAACGAATTAAAGACCTCATCCATCACGGTCTCATCGAACAGTGTGAGAAGACCGATACCGGCCATGTCGCATACAAGCTCACCGCCCGTGGCAAAGAAACAAAACCAGTGTTGGTGGCCCTCGCACGATTCGGACTTCCCCATATTGATGGTCGTGTCCCGGACAAAGCGTGGCGAACGTTCACAGAGAAATAGACACAAACAAAAACGACCCGGCCGAAGCCGGGTCGCAATGGCGGAAGAGGCGGGATTTGAACCCGCGGTGGCTGTGACACCACAACTGTTTTCGAGACAGTCCCATTCGGCCGCTCTGGCACCCTTCCGTTAATAAACGCTATCGG
>WLGS01000132.1 GCA_009703125.1 Actinomycetota bacterium | reverse complement strand
TTACTAGTTGATATCGCCTTAGGTTTGACGCCATCTAAGAAATGGGATGGTTCCTACATCATAAATGCTGGCCACCTGATTGTTAACAAGCACGGACAAGTTGTCTGTCTTCTTTTTGATCATCGAGATGTTTTCCGTGAGTATTTGTTCTCGAATACTAAATTCGATCGTGGTTCAAGAACACGTCACAATTACGGCGCTATTCGCCGGAGTATGGCAGGCGTAGTGTTTCTCGATTTGAATCTTCAGATCCGATTCGTAAAATAAAGAATGAAATTTTGTAATTCGAATTTTTTGTGATGTACTGTTTCAAGCCACGATCAAGCCCTAAAAGGTGAAATTGCTCTGGTAGTTGGCATGTGTGATCTTGTATCTTGTTCTCGAATTTATAGTTGAAAACACTCTGATCGATTTAGCTAGTTAGCCGCGGAGCAGTTGACCAGGCAAAGCGCCGGTGAACTCATCGTTCGCGGTGGTCTGCACGCCATTCACCCACGTACCCACATAACCTTTTGCGTGTTGCACTAAGCGACGTCCATTAGCGGGGAAGTCATACACCATCTTGGGCATATCGAAACTCAATGCCTCATAATCAATCAGGTTGAGGTCTGCGCGTAACCCAGGTGCAATGAGGCCACGGTCTAGCAACCCATATAGTTCTGCGGTCTTGCGTGTTTGCCGGGCAACCATTGTCTCTAGTCGCAAGCGCGGACCACGCTTGCGATCTCGCACCCAATGTGTCAACAAAAACGTAGGCATTCCACCATCACAGATAGCACCGCAATGTGCACCTGCATCAGATAGTCCGTTGCGAGTAAGAGGGCTATTCAATAACTCGTGCGTCATGGAGAGATCACCATAGGCATAGTTGAAAAACGGCATGTAGATCATGCCGGTGCCGTTGTGTGCGAGAAGTTGGTCATAGACCATCTCCATCGGATTGATGCTGCGCACTTTGGCTAATGTATCAATGGAATCTGTCTTCGGATCTGGCTCATAATCGATATTGGCATCAACCACAGGGAACATCTTCCACAATCGGGAGAGAACTATTTTTTCAAAGAAGCCATTATCGCGAGGAACGTCATCGACGAACGCACGACGCAATGCATCGTTACGCAGTGCGGCCACGCGTCCCTCATGGGGAAGGTCTGCGATTTGTTGCCAGGCGGGATGGAACATCAAAGGATGAAAGGACCCTTCCAAACACATCATCACACCAATTGAGCGCCCCGCTACTTGGGCAACAATATTCACGCCATCGGTGACCGCTTGACCCAGCTGTCGCATTACTTGTTTCCACACATCGGGTGCTTCATCTGCTTGGTTGAGATTCACACTCACCGTCACGCCAGGGTTACGCATTGCTAACTCGCGCATCCATGGCCATTCATCTGTAGGCAATATTTTGTGCTCTGGTGCGAATTGAAATACGCCACGGCCGTGCTTGCCCATAGCTTCGGCAATACCGAACAGTTCTTGTTCATCGGCATGTGTGCCAGGAACTAACTCACCACTTTTGCTGCGATGTATTGGTGTGCGACTGGTCGAGAATCCGAGTGCTCCTGCAGCAAAGGCTTCATCTACATGTTTAGCCATAAGCGCAATATCTTCAGGAGTGGCGCTTTCATTTGCGGCTCCACGTTCACCCATGACATAGGCGCGCAGTGGGCCATGTGCAATCTGTGTGCCGATATCAATCACTCGTTCTTTAGAGGCGAGCACTTCTAAGTATTCAGGAAAGGATCTCCAACCCCAGGTCATGCCCTCGGTCATGGCGGCACCAGGAATATCTTCCACGCCTTCCATCAACTCGATCAACCATTCATGACGATCATCGTGTGCGGGGGCAAAACCCACACCACAATTTCCCATCACCACAGTGGTGGCACCATGCCAACTACTCGGCGTCAACCAGGGATCCCATGTTGCTTGGGCGTCGTAGTGAGTGTGGATATCTACCCAACCAGGAGTGAGCAATAATCCATCTGCATCAACAACACGATGTGCATGTGCAGTAGAAGCTTTTCCGGCTGCATCAATATCGGTGATGCGGCCGTCTACAAAGGACACATCCGCGGTGCGTTCTGCATCGCCGGAGCCATCAACGAGGCGAGCGTTGCGGATAACGGTCTTCTTGGTGTCCTGGATATCCATAGTGACTTAGCGTAGTTGGTGGCCTACGCAGACGTTTTCTCAGAGCAGCTAGCCCTGTTGAAGTTCTCCAAGATGACGATGCAAGAGCCCGTTAGAAGTAATGGCTGTATCGCTGCGCCAATCGGCACGGCCCTCGCGATTAGTGAGCATTCCGCCCGCGGCCTGCACAATGGGCATCAACGCGGCAATGTCGTAGGGCTCAAGACCAATGGCATCAACGGCGATATCGATTGCACCTTGGGCGACCAGCATGTGTTGCCAAAAATCTCCATAACCACGTACGCGCTTCACGGATTTCTTTAAGTTCTTAATTGCTTCGCTGTAGCCAGCTTCGCGCCACGGTGCATTTTCTGTAATAGATAACGATGCATCGCTCAATGTGTCCACGGTGCTCACTTGAATGCGATGACCGTTATGCATTGCATCGCCACCCACAACACCCCACCAACGTGCATGCATGGCGGGGGCGGACACAAAACCCATCACAGGTCCACGATCGCGATGGACGAGTGCAATCAAGGTGGCCCAAATGGGAACTCCGCGCACAAAGTTAGATGTGCCATCAATGGGGTCAATCACCCATGTCCATTCAGCATTGTTAGTGCTTGCACCGTGTTCTTCGCCATACCAGCCATGATCGGGTCGCTGTGTGCGCACCATATCCATAATCACGGTTTCGGTGTGGCGATCTACTTCGGTGACCTCGGTCTGGTTTGCTTTGATGTCCACGGTGAAGTTGCGTGATTCAAAAAACGGCAAGGTGACAGCATCGGCGAGGTCTGCCAAGGTGACAGCAAATTCCAGTTCGCGATCAAGATCCATGTGGGTTCACGCTAGGCGAGAAGTTGGCGCACAGCGGTACACATTCCGGCTGCATCCAAGCCGAGTGCCGCAAAAATGGCATCGGGCTTGTGATGGGGAATGAATTTGGTGGGAACACCCAAGTTCTCTACCCGCACAGAAGGCGCTGTTGCATGAATGCGGTCAGCAATCATGGAGCCAATACCGCCATCACGTAAACCATCTTCTGCGGTGAGGACAACCTTGTGGCGCATCGCATCTGCCAACATCTCTTCGTCGAGTGGCACACAACTGCGTACATCCCACAACGTGGCAGAAATGCCAGAAGCACCAAGTTCTTCCACCACTTGTTCGGCAATGCCCACCATTTTACCAATCGCCAAAATGGCTACCGTGCCATCGCCTTGAGCGAGGCGCAATGCTTTTTGTCCACTACCTACTTTGTCGGCAGACACAGTGCGTGCTTTTCCTTTGGGATAACGAATTACTACGGGGCCATCGTTGGCGAGTGTCATGGCATCATGGAGCATCTGTTGAAGATCATCTGTAGATGACGGTGCAAGAACTCTCATGCCAGGAACCTTGGAGAGCAACTCCATGTCATACACACCGTGGTGGCTAGGGCCATCATCACCGGTGATACCCGCGCGGTCGAGACAAAACACCACGGGAAGTCGATGAAGTGCTACGTCATAGACCACTTGATCCCATGCCCGTGACAAGAACGTGGAATACAACGCAACTACTGGACGCAAGCCACCCATTGCCATGCCGGCGGCAGCGGTGACGGCATGTTGTTCAGCAATGCCCACATCAAAGAAGCGATCAGGGAAACGTTCTTGGAATTCCAACAGGCCTGTAGGCCCTGGCATGGCTGCGGTAATTGCCACAATGCGCGAATCATTTTTGGCTTCAGCAATGAGGGCATCACTGAAGGCACCGGTGTATCCCGACACGACTGATTTTTGTGGGCCATCAATAGGGTCAAAGGTTGCGGTGTCGTGCAGATGTTTTTCGTCGTCATCTTCGGCAAAGGAATAGCCACGACCTTTTTGTGTGAGCACATGCAACACGATGGGGCCTTCATCTTCGCGCGCAAGGGCAGCGGCGAATGCATTCTCTAGTTCGCCAATGTCGTGTCCATCAACAGGGCCGATGTAGCGCACACCGAGTGCTTCAAAAAATGATGGTGGTTGCAAGAATTCGCGCACAGCTGCTTTAAATGCCTCCACGCCTTGTTCTGCTTGCTTGCCGACTACTGGAAGATCACGCATGAATGATTCAAACTTGCGTTGACGACGCAAATACACAGGGTTCATACGAATGCCAGTGAGTGTGCGAGAAAGTTTTCCGGTGATGCGCTCGGGGAAGCGTGGTGTTTCAGTGGTGACATCAACAGGTGCCT
>WLGS01000131.1 GCA_009703125.1 Actinomycetota bacterium | reverse complement strand
TCGCAGGCGATGTGGGGACAGGGCCCACTGGGTGTGTCATGAGCGAGTACGACGCGTTGCCCGAGAGTGGACACGGATGCGGGCACAATGTCATTGCCGCCGCTGGCCTAGGTGCAGCAATCGGATTAGCAAGCGTTGCTACATCAGCAGGCGGACGAGTGCGTTACCTCGGGACACCAGCTGAAGAAGGTGGCGGCGGAAAGCTCGTCATGGCCAACCATGGTGCGCTCGAGGGAGTGGATGTAGCAATGATGGTGCATTCAGCCGACGCAGATCTCACAAGTATTGATGCCATCGCGCTACAGCAGTTACTCGTTGAGTATTCCGGTAGAGCCAGCCATGCCGCCGCTGCGCCCCAACACGGTCGCAACGCATTGGATGCTGCGGTTTTGGGTTATATGGCTGTGGCTGCACTTCGACAGCACATTCTTCCTACCGAACGCATCCACGGTATTTTTCTGCGCGGGGGAGATAAACCCAACATTGTTCCTGCCGATGCCGCAACAGAGTGGTACATCAGGTCAGAAACCATCAGTTCACTGCAAGAACTGAAACCTCGTGTTGTTGCCGCTCTTGAATCAGGTGCGCATGCGTGCGGATGTTCAGTGTCGCATCAATGGACCGGTACCGCCTATGCAGATATGGTCACCAACAATTCCTTGGCAGCGTTGTACATCGCCAATGCGGGAAGTTTGGGTCGCAATGTGCAGACACCTTCATCTCATCGTCGTGTGGTCGGAAGCACGGACATGGGAAACATCAGCCACCTAGTGCCCTCTATTCATCCAATGATTGCCTCTGCTCGACCTGGAACGTCTATTCACACACAAGAATTTGCAACAGAGTCCAAAGGTCTACTTGCAGACAAAGCTGTCATTGATGGAGCCAAGGCGATGGCCATGACTGCAATTGACTACTGGACATCCACCCAAGCGCAGTCAGCCATTCGGGAAGAATTCGTCCAAGCCAATACCGATAAGGATGTTTTGTGAGGGGTATCCCTCGCCCAAACTTCACGGACTTCTAGGCTGGCTCCTTGTGACGGTGTACGTTCCAGAGGAATTCACAGACAATGAAGCTGACATTTTGCGTCGGTATTTCACCAATCTTGACCAACCAGTTTTTGCGTTGGTGAATCTGCCTGAGGTGGTGAAAGGAGCGTTGTTTGCTCGCTACAGCCGTAGTCCTCGTAGCTTGCGACGCCTCTTTCTAGATGAGTTCGTCAACGATCTTGAAATAAGTGGTGACCAAGCCGTTGATGCAACCGTCGGAGTAGATCGCGCCGAATCGTTATACGAAAAAGTTTTTGTGGAGTACGGAGATGACTCAGTGGCCCAGTTGGGTGGGGTGCATCTTGCCTGTGAACAAGCCTCCAACATCTTGACCAAGATTCTCGAGTGGGGTCGCTTGATGAGCTATCTCGAGCAGTCGACTCGCTATATCGCCTATGACGAGCGGCTGGGCGGCCGGTATCGCTACTACCGCGATCCAGACTTGCTTGCCGGCAAGCACGGGACTCGTTATGTCGGAGACATGGACCGCATGTTCGACTCCTACAGCGCTCTTGCCAATGCAGTAACTGACCATGTACGCGCCACAATCCCCAAACAGGAATCTGATAGCGACTTCGTGTATCGACAGGCCACTCGAGCCAAGGCACTTGATGCTGTCCGCGGAGCATTACCCGCATCATCGTTATCCAACGTGGGAATTTACGGAAGTGGTCAGGCCTACGAACAATTGCTGTTGCGCATGCGCGCACATCCACTTCCCGAGGCTCGCCAGTACGCCGACATGATGCTGGTAGAACTTCGCAAAGTTATTCCATCCTTTTTGCGTCGCGTCGATGTGCAAGAGCGGGGAGTGGACTGGTCTAACTATTTGGAAACCAATGCCACTCACATGAGTTCCTTGGTAGAGGATCTCTTTAGTGACTCCATTGCCTCACAAGTCGATGAAGTCACTTTGGTGGATTTTGATCCCGATGGTGAAAACAAGCTGATTGCATCTGCGTGCTATGCCTACTCACATCTTCCCGAATCACAGATCATTGCAAAAGTTGATCGTATGAGTGACGAAGACAAGCAGAACATTCTTCGCCAGTACGTCGGCGACCGCAAGAATCGCCGCCACCGTCCTGGTCGCGCATTTGAACGCACTGACTACCGTTTCGACATCTTGTCGGACTACGGAGCATTCAGGGATATGCAACGTCATCGTCTGCTGACCATCGAATGGCAACAGTTGACGCCATATCACGGCTACACCCGTCCCGATCTCGTTGACGCTGCAGGCGTCTCAGAGGTCTTTGATGAGGTGATGGACCGTTCTGCGGCCTTGTACGACACATTGGTGGGCGAGAACCCTCATCAGGCGTCCTATGCGGTCTCCATGGCTTATCGCATTCGCTACTCCATGCAATTCAATGCACGAGAAGCAATGCACATGCTGGAGTTACGCTCTAGCCCACAGGGTCACCCCTCGTATCGACGTGTGGCACTAGAGATGCATCGACAGATTGCCGAGGTGGCCGGACACAAGGCCATCGCTGCCACAATGACCCACATGACCACTGAAGCGCCAGAGCTTGAGCGTTTGGAGTCTGAGCGTCGCGCGGAGGCAAAAAGGACTGATTCCTAGTAAAGAGTGGTGACGCGGGTCACTTTTTCTCACTTATTTTCAGACCATTCGTGCCTTTGGCCGAAATTGTGTCTATTATCCCGCCCCGAGCCTTGTTGCAGACGAAGGAGTCCCACGTGGCAAAAGATGACATCGAACCAGACGATCTTGAGGAAGAAATTGACCTCGAGGGAGAAGACGACCTCGACATTATTGACGACGACCTCGACGAGGACGTTCTCATCGACGAGGACCTGGACGACGATGACGACTCACTTGGTGCCACCGTGGTGCGCAAAGCAACTGCTAGCGACGACGACGACGATGACGATGACATGGTTGCCCCCGATGACGTGGAGGAAGACCTTGCTGCCATTCTCAAAGATCGCCTCACTGCCGAAGAGTTACCCGACGAGGATGACGAAGTAGTCGAAGTTGACGACCGCACTGGCTCCGATGAGACGTTGCAGCCAAAACGAGCAGACGAAGTTCTGTGCAATTCGTGTTTCATGCTCGTGCGCCAGAATGCGCCCGTGTGCCCCATGGGTGACGACGCATGCCCCACCATCAAGAAATGAAATTTTTCGAACACCTCGCGTCGGCAGCCTGGAAGAAATCAAGCGAGGTTGCATCTTCGCTACAGCGGCAAGCACCAGGTGCTCGCATGATTGGCGAGTTTGCTGTCAAGCAGGCAACCAAAGAAGCAGAGAAGGTGGCGCAGCGTATTCGCGAGGTGCATTCTTCGCTTCGTCAGAAGTAATTGTGACTCAGATGGATTCAACGGTCTTTGTACGAGAGGCCACACCAGTTGATGCAGACGTTTTGGTACGTCATGCTCGACTTAGTGCTCAAGAGTCAGATCTGTACAGAGGATCGATACAACCGGTGTCGCTTGATGCGCCTCGCGCATGGGTTGCAGGCTGGGGTTCGACAGTGTTTGGATCATTGACTGCAGGCGAAATCACACCTGGCAGCTGGCATATATCTCTTGTATTCGTAGAACAAGAAGCTCGCGAGATGGGGATAGGGGATGCCCTTGTTCAGCATGCTTTGGCTCAGATTTCCCAACTCAAGGGCATATGGATTGGGGCTCAAGCACAGCCAGGCGACCGATCACTCAAGAACCTTTTTGAACGGCACGGTTTAGTTGCCCAAACCATCACCGTAGGGAAGTCGCTTATCGACCCTTCCACTGAGGAGCACGCTTCTCAATAAAGGCCATGAGGCCTTCTTTGGTGTCCTCGGACTGCAAGATCGGTGCGAACTCTTTGTTGGTCATGTCCTTGAGCTCTTCATCCGTGGCGTATGCAGAGGCAAGAACCACTCGGCGACTAGCAGCTACGGCCAGCGGGGCAGAGGTGGCAATTTTTTCGGCGAGCGCAATAGCTTCATCTACGGCCTTGCCTGGTTCCACCAAACGATTCACTAGACCGAGTTGGTATGCGCGTTCTGCGGCCAGTGGTTCACCAGTGAGAATGACTTCCATGGCCACTGCTTGGCCAATTGCGCGAGGTAAACGAAACAGACCACCTGCTCCTGCAATGAGATTGCGCTTCACTTCTGCCAAGCCAAAAGAGGATCTGCTTGTTGCAACCACCATGTCTGCAGCCAACACAATCTCGCATCCACCTGCAGTTGCTAATCCATCAACGGCCGCAATGATGGGCTTGTTGCGCTCGCGATATACGAAACCTGCAAACCCACCACGCTTAGTGCCCAGTGTTTGTCCACCTGCATTGAGAGCTTTCAAATCGGCGCCAGCACAAAAGACCGGCTTGGCATGTCCT
>WLGS01000130.1 GCA_009703125.1 Actinomycetota bacterium | reverse complement strand
GTGCCGACGTTGTGACGCGTGCGTGCATATTTCTTCCCAGGGTTACCTAAACCCACAATGAGAATGCGATCCATGTCGCCAGAACCCGAATTCGAACGGCGCAACATGGGGGAATGAAACGACCCGCGGGCCGTCTAGTTATTGACCAGTGTCAGCAGCGGCAGCGTCAGTTGACTCACCGGCAGCTGCAGCATTGGCTGCTTCAGTTGCTGCACGCGAGATCATCACGGTGACAACTGGCATGTCGGGGTCACCAATTGCGGTAACGCCTTTGGGCAATGCAACATCAGCCAAACGAATGACTTGGTCAGGTGTCATCTCAGTGATGTCAATCAAGATCTCGTTAGGAACGTTCGCTGGAGTGGTGCGCACTTCAATGGTGTCCACTGCAGGGTCAACAAGGCCACCAGCAGAGAGAACTGCTTTTGCTGTTCCAGTGAGGTGCACAGGAACTTGCATGGTGATTTCTTCGGACAAGTTGATTTGTACAAAATCGATGTGGCTGACGTTGCGGCGTACTGGGTGACGCTGCATCTCTTTGATGACTGCGTTGTAGGACTTTCCATCAACGGACAATGTCAAGATTGTGTTTTGACCTGCAGGGCCAGAGATGGCGACGCGCAAATCGCGACGAGCCACCGACAATGACACAGGCTCCATGCCATGGCCGTAGAGAACGCCAGGAATACGGTCAGCCGCACGTAGGCGACGGGAAGCGGAACTGCCAGTTTGGCGGCCTACTTCGGCGGAGAGAGTTGCTGTATTGGACACGGCTAGCGAGTCTATGCCGGCAAAATTGAACTGCCACACGGCCCCGGGAGTGTCCTCCCAGGATTTTTGGCCGGCGAATCCGCAGGCCGAGGAAAATGTGGGGCTCTAGGACTGGTTTTCGCCGTCAAACAGTTCGCTGACGCTGGTTTCATCGAACACTGCCGAGAGGGCATCGGCGATGATTTTGGCCACCGAGAGCACCTCGAGCTTGTCGAAATTCTTCCCGTCCTTCAAAGGCAAGGTGTTAGTGAGCACCACTCGCGAGATGGGCGAGTTGGAGAGGCGCTCCACAGCTGGGTCCGAGAGAACGCCATGGGTAGCCATCGCCCACACTTCTTTGGCGCCGCGTTCGAGCAACAGTTCTGCAGCAGAGACGATGGTGCCACCAGTGTCGATCATGTCGTCGGTCAAGATGCACAATCTTCCATCGACGTCACCAATGACTTCTTTTGCGATAGCGACATTGGTGGTGCCTTTGGGTCGACGCTTGTTGATGAATGCAACGTCAGCGTTCTTATCGGAGAGATGCTGTGCGAATCTTTCTGCAACTTTTACTCGTCCTGCATCGGGAGACACGATGACGAGATCTTGTTCTGCATGTTGACGCACGTATTGCTCCAGCACGGGAAGTGCAGTGAGGTGATCTACTGGGCCAGAGAAAAACCCTTGAATTTGTCCGCTGTGCAAGTCAATAGACACCATGCGTGATGCGCCGGCTGCTTTAAACATGTCTGCAATCATTCGTGCAGTAATGGGTTCGCGGCCTTCTGCTTTGCGGTCTTGACGTGCATAACCGTAGAAGGGGCACACTGCAGTAATTCTTTTTGCTGATGCACGTTGTGCTGCATCAATCATGATGAGCTGTTCCATGATCGAGTCGTTGATGGAACCTGCATCTGTTCCAAAGTGAGACTGCATGATGAACACATCGCCACCGCGAATGCTGTCGGTGAAGCGAGGACGAATTTCGCCGTTTGCAAACTGCACGAGATTTGCATCGCCCAATTCGATGTTCAAGTGTCCTGCAACTTCGTGTGCAAGCGTGGGGTGAGTCCGTCCGGAAAATAGCGACAGGCGCTTCGTTGTAACTTTTTCCATGGACCGTGTGCTCATGGGGACAGTGTAGATGAAGGGCAATTTGTTCCGGGAAGAGGACTCGAACCCCTATTAACGGGACCAAAACCCGCTGTCCTGCCAATTGAACGATCCCGGAAAGACCCTTTTACGGTATCGGATTTTAAGTTTCTTGAAATGTCCCGATAGGTTCTAATGCCTTATGGGTTCTCTGGTTAAAAAGCGTCGCAAGCGCATGCGTAAGAAGAAGCACAAAAAGATGCTCCGTCGTACGCGTCATCAGCGTCGTAAATAGTTAATTTTCGCCTTCTAGGTGGTCTTCAACGCGTCCCGCATCGGGGCGCGTTGTTGTGTGTACTACCTGCAGCCCTTCCAAACCCTCTGTGGGGGTAGTGGCATGCCCGTAGACGAACCAAGTAGAGCCTGAGCCTGCAAGGTGTGGCTCTTGTCCTAAAGCTTGTGAGATGCGCTCGCGCCACCGCGCTAATTCGGGAACTGCTCGCAAGGCGGCTGGTTCCAGATCGTTGAGTCCACTTCCTGTGGGTCCGCCCATCTCATCCCATGTGCGATACACGAGGGGAGTTGGGGTGTGCACGGGGGGAATCAACAATGTGATGTCGCATTGTTCGTGGGCCAAGGGGTCCACAATTTCGCCAATGCCCTGCACTCGGGCTCGGCCACCCGTGAGAGAAAACGGCACATCGGCTCCAATTGCCGCGGCACGACCAAGATCGGTGAATTGTGCCCAACGAAGGATTGCTGCTGCATTGCTGGAGCCACCGCCCAGGCCACCACCATGGGGAATGTTTTTGTGAATGGTTACATGAGCTGTGCGACCCACAAGTGTCAGCGCGCGATGCACAAGATTCGATGCATCGGTCGCGATGCCGTCTGCATACGGACCGGTAAGTGAGATGTGTGTGGTGTCTGCTTCGGTGATGGTGATGTGATCGGCAAGATCGAGAGCAACCATCTCGGCATCGATGAGGTGGTAGCCATCTGCGCGCACACCCACTACGCGAAGAGAAAGTGTGAGCTTTGCAGGTGATTCCAGAAACGTCATGGCGCGATGTTGTGTAGTGCGCGAAATAGCGCAAGCCATTGTTGCACGGTGAGTTCTTCTGCACGGGCGGTGGGGGCGATGCCGGCTACTTCGAAATGTTCGGGTTCAACTTTTCCGTTTAGGGCACCCCGCAGCATTTTGCGTCGCTTTGCAAAGCCCATTTTCACCAAAGAGAAAAACTCCTTCGCATTCACCGACTCATCTGCTCGTTGTGCACGGCGTGTGATCTCCACAAGTGCTGAATCAACATTGGGTCGTGGAAGAAACACGGTGGGTGGCACTATTCCAACAATGCGTGCCGTGGCATAAAAATCAACCTTCACACTCAGTGCGCCATATGCCTCGGTAGAAGGTGTTGCGCAAAATCTTTCACCCACTTCTTTTTGCACCATGACCAGCATCTTTTTCACTTGAGGCACAAAATCCAAAATGTCTGCAACAAGTGGGGTTGCCACGTTGTAGGGAAGGTTGGCAATGAGCGACCATGAATCCGACGCAGCAAGCACCTCTGGCCAATTGATTTTCATGGCATCGGCATGCAACACGGTGACATTGGGTAAATGTTGCACGTTGTGCTGCAACAAAGGAATGAGCGCAGTGTCCACTTCGATGGCAAGGATCTGCGCACCAGTTTCCGCAAGCGCCAAAGTTAATGAGCCCAGTCCTGCACCGATTTCTACAACGAAATCACCACTCGATACCGAGGCAGCGTGCGCGATTTTTCGCACGGTGTTCGCATCAACCACAAAGTTTTGCCCGAGGGCTCGTTTGGCGCGTAGTCCCGCCTCTTCTAATTGGCGAGATGCATCTGTGCGAGACAGTGTCACCAGGACATCTCTACAGGAAGAGGTGCATCAACTAGTTCGGCCACGGCTTCAAACACAGGAAGATGCAAGACAATGTCGAAAGTGCCAGAGGTGGGCCCGATATTGATGTTCACGCAAGTGGTCTTGAGTCCGTTGTTGAGGTTGCGCACCGTGACAGTGGCACCCAGCGGAGCGATATTTGTAGTGCAGCCATTCTTGGCTGATTCGGGAAACCTTTTGAATGAGGCAATGCCTCTGTAGGACTCAGAAGTATTTCCCGCAGGGTAGGCAATCTCGCCTTGGGCGTTCGATTCCACAGCAACGGGGCCTTCAAGATTCGCAGGTGCATCGATCGTGTTGTTGGTGAGAAGGCCTGTGTCGAATGTTGTGGTGGGTGCCACGGTGGTGTTGGTATCTGTGGAACCTGCACTGCGACCGCCTGCGATAAACAACAACGGCAGCAGCAATCCTGTGGTGACTGCTGCGACGGTGAGTCGATTTCGATCGGTGCGAGAGAGATCCATGTACCTATGAATGTATGCGGGGAAATGCTGCAAGTGCATTCGCCGTTGTTTGGCGTGCGAACTCAGCGGGGTCCTGCCCACGTAAATCTGCGATTGCGGTCCCCACAAGACCTACATGTGCAGGTTCGTTAGGACGTCCACGGTGAGGAACCGGGGCCAAGAAGGGACTGTCGGTTTCTACAAGAACTCGATCATTGGGGCATAGAACTGCAGCTTCGCG
>WLGS01000013.1 GCA_009703125.1 Actinomycetota bacterium | reverse complement strand
TCTGCTGCATACACAGCCGAGCCCCAACCAGTCACCACGCCACATCCCAGCAAACATGCTTTGTCGAGTGGAACATCTTTTTCGATCTTGATACACGAGGCTTCGTTCACCACGGTGTGATGAGCAAAGGTTCCCAACATGCACATCAATGTCAAATCTGAACCTTGTGCATGGTGGCGCGATGTTCCGTCGGAAATCTGCTTGCCCAATCCCATGAGTGCACCAAGGTCACACAGATTCTGGTGACCCGTGGAACAGCTTGGACAACGACCACACGAGGGGATGAAACCAAACACCACGTGATCGCCAGGAGCCAGCCAGCTCACGCCCTCGCCAACCTGTTCAATCACGCCTGCACCTTCATGGCCACCCACGATGGGCAACGCGAAAGGTAAGTCGCCGGTCACCAAGTGCTCATCGGAATGGCACATACCCGAGGCGGCAATCTTGACCAGAACCTCGCCAGGACCTGGTGGATCGAGTTCAATCTCTTCAACACTCCATGGAGCATTGAGCTCCCATAGCACTGCGGCCTTCGTCTTCATCGAGATCTCCCTTGGCTTGGTCTGTGATGCCGGCACCGAATTTGGTCCAATACCTGCCCCCGAACATTACCCATAGACCGCCAGCCTTCTCTAGTGGGGGCTACTCGGGGTACTGTCATAGTCATGGAACAGGACAACATCCCGACTCAAGACTCCGACCAAGTAGAGGCCATCGAGGCCGTGGTGACCGAGGAGCTGTTGGTAGAAGAGATTTCTATCGACGGCATGTGCGGCGTCTACTGATCACACACCTGTAGTTCTCTCATGACCCTCACGCTCGAGTCGGCGTGCGAAATGCACCCGCAGGTCGCCCTGCGGCCCGAGCCTTTTGGTGCGCTCGCCTACCACTACGGAAATCGTCGACTGGTTTTCTTGCGCCACCCCGACATGGTCAAGGTCGTTTCCACTATCGGTCAACACTCCAGCATTCGAGATGCATTGCATGCAACTGGCGTTGACCAAGCGCGCTGGCCTGCATTTATCTCTGCCCTTTCATCGCTCACTACATCGGAGATCATTCGTGTCCGTTAACAATCTTGTCTCACAGCTCAAAGGCGGGCTCGATGCCCCCATTTGTCTTACATGGGAACTGACGTATGCATGCAACTTGGCGTGCGTGCATTGTTTGTCCAGTAGTGGTCAACGCGATGATCGCGAACTGTCGACAGAACAAGCAAAAGCAGTTCTTGATGAATTGCGCGATTTGCAGGTGTTCTACATCAACATCGGTGGTGGCGAGCCGATGATTCGCCGTGATTTCTTCGAGATCATTGAACACTCGATTGCCAACGGCATCGGTGTGAAGTTTTCGACCAATGGTGCATTCATTGACAAGAAAAATGCTGAGCGTCTTGCAGCCATGGATTATCTCGACATCCAAATTAGTCTCGACGGTGTTGATGCCGCCACAAACGATGCAGTGCGTGGCGAGGGTTCACATGCCACAGCAATTCGTGCAATGGAAAATCTTCGCGATGCTGGTTTTGGCCCCTTCAAGATTTCAGTTGTGGTGACGCGACACAATGTGGATCAACTAGACGGTTTCAAAGCTCTTGCTGATTCATTTGGTGCCCAACTGCGCGTCACACGTCTGCGTCCGTCGGGTCGCGGAGCTGATTCGTGGAATGATCTTCACCCCACCAATGCACAGCAACGCCAGATCTACAATTGGTTGCTTGCACACGGCGAAAACGTTCTGACTGGCGATTCGTTCTTCCATCTCAACGCTTTAGGCGAATCATTGCCCGGATTGAACATGTGTGGTGCAGGTCGTGTGGTGTGCTTAATTGACCCCATCGGCGATGTGTACGCATGCCCGTTCGTCATTCATGATCAGTTCAAAGCGGGCAACGTGCTTGATACTGGCGGATTTTCCAAGGTATGGAAAGAATCTGATTTGTTCACCGAGTTACGTGAACCACAAAGTGCCGGTGCATGTGCGTCATGTGGCGCCTACGACGCATGCCAAGGTGGTTGCATGGCGGCCAAGTTCTTCACTGGTCTCCCTCTCGATGGCCCCGACCCCGAATGTGTAGGCGGTGAAGGAGAAAAACTTCTCTCGTCAGTGCCGGTGTCACTCATTCCACGACCTTCAATGGATCATTCCAAGCCTGCGCGCATCAAGGTCATTGCGTGAACATCTTTGTTGCACTTGTAGCGATTGCAGTGTCGTATGCAGTTGGCACAATTCCAAGTGCAATTGTTGTGGCGCGTGCCAAGGGCGTAGACATCACCACGTTTGGCTCAGGTAATCCTGGTGCAAGCAACGTTGCCCGTGCCTTGGGATGGAAGTACGGCATCATCGTGTTTGCCATTGATGCAGCAAAAGGCGCCTTGCCTGCAGCCGCTGCACTTGGTCATCGCCCGACTGCCTATCTTTGCGGAGCAGCAGCCATTCTTGGCCATATCTTTCCTGTCAATCGCCAGTTCAAAGGTGGCAAAGGAATTGCAACCGGTGGTGGCGTACTTCTTGCACTTCACCCGCCAGTAATGATTGTGGCCGCAGCTGTGTGGGTTGCCACGATGAAATTGACAAAGAAAGCATCGCTTGCCTCGATAGTGATTGTTCCCCTTGTTCTGGCAACACTTGCATTCTTGGGCAAACCCGCATGGGAGATTTTCGCTTTCATTGGCATTGGCGCCTTGATTGAGGTGCGTCATATCTCGAACATCAAGCGTCTACTCTCGGGGAGCGAACCCCCCGTCACAGGACAACACACCTAAACAATGCTCGACTTTGTGAACTCCATTTTCGATTGGCTGAAGGACTACTCAGCCTCCCCGTGGTTTTATCTCATCATTATCGTTGTTGCGTTTTTTGATTCTTTTTTCCCAGTAGTGCCCAGCGAAACAATGGTCATCATTGGTGGAGTATCAGCTGGCCTTGGTCAACTGGAATGGCCCTTGATTGCTCTTCTTGCAGCGGCGGGTGCATTCCTTGGTGACAACTTCGCCTACTACATCGGAGTTTTCTTCTCCGAGCGACTGCAGCAGCGTTACAACAAATCCAATAAGGGCCGCCAACGATTGCGGTGGGCGCAACATCAAATTGAAAATCGTGGCGGGAACTTGTTAATCACTGCACGCTTTATTCCAGGTGGACGCACAATTGTCACGTTGTCCTGTGGCATCACCGGGCAATCGCGCCGCTGGTTCCTTAAGTGGTCAGCAATCGCAGCAGTTATCTGGGGGCTGTATGCAACGTTGCTGGGATTCATTGGTGGAAAGAGTTTTCAAGACAACCACACCAAGGCATTCATCACGGCGTTCTCCATTGCCATTGTTGCCACTGTGATTGTTGAAATCGTGCGACACTTCCGCACACGACATTCCACACCTGACTGAGATGGGCATCCCGACCGCAGGAGATATCAAAGTCTCTGAACGCATTGTGGTGCTACCCCTTGGTTCATGGGAGCAACATGGCCCACACTTGCCACTGCATACCGACACCGTGATCGTGGATGCTGTTGTTGATGCCGCACTCGGCGACACATCGATTGCTGCGAATGAATTTCTCCGTGCCCCCACATTGCCCATCACCGCAAGCGACGAACATGAGGGCTTCACCGGCGGTTTGAGTAGCGGAACAGAAGCACTCATTGCATCCGTTGTGGCAATTGCACGATCGGCATCTTGGGCACGCGGTATTTGCATTGTGAACGGGCACGGTGGGAACATCCCCGCACTCACCAAAATCTCCTCGGCACTTGAGTACGAAAACATCTCGTCACATATCTGGTCACTGCCGCGTTATACCGGTGGCGACATGCATGCAGGACATACCGAAACCTCACTGCTTTTACATATTGCACCAGAACTTGTACGACAAGATGTGATTGAAGTGGGAGCCACCGAGATCTCTACGGATGACATGAATCTCATGAAGATCTCTGGCGTCAAAGCGGTGTCACCCAACGGAGTATTGGGTGATCCACGACATGCGCATGCAGATCATGGCCGGGCAGTTTTGGCGTTGTACACCACGTCACTCGTAGAGGCATTACAGTCCTGTATTACTCGGTGGCCCGCACCTACTGCGTGATGTCAGATTTTGTTGTAGACACCCAATGGTTCCGCACCAAAGATGGGCTCGGTGTCGTGGCGGGTTCACCCCTGACACAGTTCCGTGTCACTCAGGCCGGCGCAGCAATTCTCGATGCTCTTGAACTTGGTGCACCCCTCCCTAGTGGACACACTCCTCTCACCTCACGTTTGCTCGCACAAGGAGCTATTCACCCGACGCAGCCAGCGCCACTCGACAGCTGCGAGATGACGGTGATTATTCCCACGTACATCACCACAACAGAGCAACACACACGTCTACAACAACTGGTCACACAACTTCAGGGCGTTGCTGTGATTGTGGTTGACGATGCTTCTCCCCAATCGTTTGACCTAGATAACGCAACTATTGTGCGACACGACTCAAACACAGGTCCTGGCGCTGCACGCAACACAGGTCTTTCGCACGTGCGTACACCGTTTGTCGCGTTTATTGATGACGACGTCTCGGTGACCACAGAGAGTCTTCTTGCCCTTGGTGGATTTCTTGCACATGGCGATACTCACTTCGTTGCACCCCGTGTGATGAGTGCATCAACAGGTGGCGCACTTGCAGACTATGAGCGCTATCACTCCCCCCTTGATTTAGGAGACACACCCGCCGTCGTTCGCCCAATGTCTCGTGTGTCCTATGTTCCCACCGCTGTGTTGGTCGCCCGTGTTGATGCTCTTCACACTCTTCATGGATTTGATGTATCGATGCGGACAGGTGAAGATGTGGATCTCATCTGGCGAGCAATTGAGAACAACCTCACAGTGCGTTACGCACCTGCAGTAACTGCATCGCATCTTCCGCGTACAAAAGTAAAAAACTTTTTACTTCAGCGCTTTGGCTATGGATCAAGTGCGGCAGGTCTTGATGCTCGCCACCATCGTCTCACTGCGCCTCTTCGCACTCACTTCCTTCTTCTTTTCCCGCCAGTTCTCTTACTCACCGGATTTTTTCTTCCGTTTGTCGCCTCGGTGTTTGCGGTGTACCTCTGGTTCATGCTGTCTCTTCGCAGCACTCAACTGGACTTGCGTCAACGGCTCAGAGTGATCTCTATTGGTCAATGGGCAACCACTCAACTTTTCGTTCGTGCAGTATCTCGCCCATGGTGGCCCCTGTTTGCCTTGCTCTCGGGGCTCTCCCAGCGTGTATCGCTGATGTTTTCATTATGTGTTCTTGGGCCACCTCTCATTGAACTGTTGGTCAAACGACCGCGCTACCCATCAACATTTGTGGCGTTTTCCATCCTGGATAATTTCTCCTACGGAGTGGGCCTGTGGGCAGGAGCAATCCGACAGAAATCTGCTCGTTGTCTGCTGCCGGCACTCACAGTGTCGTCGCGCCGACTACGGTCACAAGGGTGACAATTCGACTTGCAGTTAATGAGCCCCGATGGCTTGCACATGTACAGGGAGTTGCTAAGTCGATGCCTGGTCTTGTTCCAGTGGTGAAAGGTAACGGTTACGGATTTCGTCGATGGAATCTGATGCCACTTGCTGGTCAACTCTCTTCTGAAATTGCTGTAGGCACGGTCTTTGAAGTACGCGATATTCCGAGCAATGTCACTCCCATTGTGTTAACCCCCACAATGACAGCGCCACCAAAGAACCTTCCGTTAAACACAGTTCTTACAGTTGGTTCCCGTCACCATGTCGTTGCGTTGACAAGTGCAGGCTGGTCAGGTGAGGTCATTGTGAAGTTGCAATCCTCGACATTGCGATACGGAGTTACTAAGGGCGACTTTGATGCATTGATAGCCGATGTACGTAACGCACGTTTCACAATTCGCGGATATGCAATTCATCCACCATTAGAAGGTGATGTCAATGTGTGGCTGAAGGAAATTACTTCTTGGCTTTCGCTTCTCGATGCATCTCTACCCGTCTATGTCTCTCATTTGAATGCAGATGCATACATGCGACTGCGAGCAATGAACCCTGAATACGCCTTTAAAATCCGTATGGGAACTTCACTGTGGCACGGTGATAAGTCAATGATGCAGCTCTCCGCTGACGTAGTAGATCATCACCCGATTGAATCGGGCATGCGAGCCGGTTACAGACAAACCAAAGTAGATGGACCTGGTGAAGTTGTATTGATTGGTTGCGGCACAGCTCATGGTGTCTTGCCATTACCCGATGGTCGCAGTCCGTTTCACTATCAGCGTCAACGACTCAACATGTTGGAGCCACCGCACATGCACACTTCAATGTTGTTTGTGGCGCGTGGTCGCCCAATTCCCAGCATGGGTGAATGGATAGATGTGCAACAACCACTCACGCGAGTGCAAGTTGACCTCTTGCAGTGGATGCGTTAAATCTTCTTACGCGTGGACGGTGCGATTAAGACCGCGCCAACCCACTGCTGATGCTCCAATGAGTGGACCTTCATCACCTAATCGTGAAGGAACAATGCGAGCCTTACGAGAGAACTCAAGCCCACACAATTCATCCATTGTGCGTTGTGCTGAATTGAAAAAAGTTGCGCCAAATCCCAGTGCCACACTTCCACTCACACAGACCAATTTCAGGTCCAGCAAGTTACACACCGAGGCAACGCCGCGTCCCACAAGACGCCCGGTGCGGACCATGATCTCATAGGTGGGTTGAGTGGGCGGACGCCCCGTAATCGCCTCAATTGCTGGGCCAGAGGCCTCTGCCTCTAGGCAGCCTCGGCCCCCACAGGTACAGCGACGGCCATTGGGCTCCACGATGACATGGCCGATATGGCCCGCATTTCCGCTTTCCCCATCGAGTAGTTGACCGTTCAGGACGATTCCACCACCCACGCCCGTAGACACCACCATGGCCATGAAATTGTCGACTCCTCGGGCGGCTCCCAGCCACCCCTCGGCTAAGGCAAGCGCCTTGGCATCGCCATCTCCATACACGGCTAATCCCGTGGACATCTCCAAGCGCTCGCGCAGCGGGAATTCTCGCCATTGAGGAATGTTGAGTGGTGACACCGTCTCTACATTCTTTGTAATCGGCCCAGCTGAGCCCACTCCCACGACAAGAGGTGTTGTGCCGTGATGTTCTTGTGCACGGTGCATCTGGGAGACGACCACACGTTCAAGATCTTCGTACAACTCATCGCCCGAGGCATGATGCTCCACTTGGACAACTTCGCGATCTACAAGTTCCCCGGCACGCGTCACGAGACCGACACCAAATTTTGTGCCACCAAGATCGATTGCGAGAGCTAGTTCCATAGGGGCTTCTATTCTCGCAACCTTGGCACATCAAAGTAAATAAACATGGTGTATTTTTGTGCTTTTTTCAGCGAGGCACATTCGTACACTGAGGAAATGTTCTCAAATTGGCATGCATTTCTTGAAAAAGAGCGCCTCGAGCCCTACTTCATTGCATTGCATACTTATCTCGAACGCGAGCGCACATCCCATTCCGTATTGCCTCCCGAGGAGAATGTCTTTGACGCCTTTGATGCGTGCCCGTTAGACATCGCCAAAGTCATTATCGTCGGCCAAGACCCCTATCACGGTCAGGGTCAAGCACATGGGCTTGCCTTCTCTGTGAATGCAAAAATCCAAATTCCACCCTCGCTACGCAATATCTTTCGAGAACTCGAGAGTGATCTGTCGCTTTCAACTCCCGCGCACGGAAATCTCATTTCATGGGCGCACCAAGGTGTCTTGTTGCTCAATAGTGTGCTCACAGTTCGTGAGGGTGATCCACACAGCCATCGCAATCAAGGCTGGGAGACCTTCACGGATCGTGTTATTTCCTATCTGAATACGCACAAAACATCGTGTGTATTCGTTCTGTGGGGATCACATGCGCAACAAAAAATGCACCTCATCGATACCCCGCGCCATCACATTGTGACCGCGCCCCATCCCTCGCCGCTTTCTGCGCATCGGGGGTTTTTGGGAAGTCGCCCCTTTAGCTCAATCAATACATACCTCGTTGAAACGGGTCAAGAGCCCATCAATTGGGAACTTCCATAGTTCATTGCCGAAGTCGTCGACCAAAACGGCACTTCAAAAATCACGAATAGACCACACTCAGTACGCCTGATCACTGCCCACGTACTTGTGAGACAATCCAGTATGGCAATGAGTGCAAAACAGTCGGAGAAATCACGACAGACCGACCTCAAAGTTGCCCAAAGTGCAGCTAAAGCAATTCGTACTGTCGGCGTCGATCAAATGGCACTTACTCGTGTCGCAGCCGATGCCGGTTTTTCAAGCGGTGTGATCTATGCACGATGTGATGATCGATCCGAATTGGTTGTGCTCGCGTGGGAGAAGAGTTTCTGGCCCATGTTGTCCGAAATAATGACATTGCTTATTGATGCTGTCGTGTCACAAAGCAATAAAAACATTGGAAAGATAAGTGAACTCTTTCAACAGGCAACAGGACCTGATGCCATTCCTGATCTCGGCAGCGCGATGGAAATCATTGTGTCGTCACGACGCGATGAAGTCATCGCCGAAGTTATTCAAAGAGACATCGCTGGACTGCTAGATGATTTTGGCGTAGGACCCTCCACCGATGGAGCTAACCGCCAAGCTGCTGTTTCAGCAGTCAGCACACTGTTCGGAGCCGCGCTTCTTAACTCTGTATACAACACAGTCACCATCACACCTATTGACCCCACTGCACTTTTTGAATTGTTTAGCCACTCCATAAAAACAGCCACAAAACCATCACGCGTGTCGGGCCCTAACAGAAAAGCCACGCCATATGACTTCCCTACAACCCATGACGACATTCGCGATGCTCTGATTTCCGCGAGCGAATACGTCATTGCTCGCTCTGGTGTGCACCGCGCAACAGTTTCACGCATTGCACGTCGCGCCGGAGTCAGCGTGGGAGCAATTTATGGGCTGTACGAGAACAAAGATTCACTTGTGTCTGATTGTCTTGATGTTCTCTTTCCACCTCAAAGTATTCAAGACGCAAAGGATTGGGCACGAGTCTTCACTGCCGAGAATCAACGCGACATGGTGACAGAAATCTTGACGACATATATGTCTCCATCATTTCGTCAGTGGCGCCAGTTTCGCCTTGAATGCCTGATCGCAGCACGTCATTCAACAGAGATTGCACAGCAACTGGGAACCTATGCAGCGCAAGCAAGAGCCATGATTCTTGCGTCTGCATCGCGTGCTCCACAAAATGCCACCATCCGTCCCGATACAGGGATGTCTGCCCGTGCTTCCGTTATTGGGCTTTCGGTTCTGGAAATTGTAGACCCCACCATTCAGTTACTTGATTGGCGCTGGGTACCAGTCCGTTAGTACGCGTCCCTAAAAACGTTCACTAGTGTCGGTACATGCTCGCAGAACTTGCTTTTAAAGTCCGCAATAACGAAATTTCTCCACTTGAACTTGTAGAGGAATCGCTACGGCGTATTGAAGCGGCAAAAGAACTGAATGCGGTAGTTGACATCTATGCAGAAGAAGCAGTCGACATCGCGCGCACGCACCCACGCACAGGAAAGGTTGCGGGCTTACCGCTATTGGTTAAGGACATGGCCCGAGTACAAGGCCACGTCACTACCTCTGGCTCGCGCCTTTATGCAGATGGTCCTGCCGATGTGGCTGACGACACCGTGGTCGCACGTTTACGTGCCGAAGGTGCCATCATCATCGGTCGCACCAACAGCCCCGAGTTTGGTGCCACTGCATACACATCGAATTCACTTTTCGGCCCCACGCGCAATCCTTGGAACACAGATAAATCTCCAGGCGGATCAAGCGGTGGGTCCGCAGCAGCACTAGCAGCAGGGCTTGTTCCACTTGCCACCACCTCAGACGGCGGAGGAAGCGTACGTGGCCCTGCATCATCATCGGGTCTTGTGGGATACAAACCCACCATGGGCGCTATTGGTCGAAATGTCTTGCCGCGATGGATTGGTTTTTCTACACAAGGCGCAACAGGGTCAAGTGTGAATGATGTGCTCTACGAAGCAAGCATCACCTTGGGTGCAGCTTCGGGAGATTTTCTTTCTCTCCCCCGCAATGGCATCAACCTCACACCCACAATGCCCACTCGAGTACTGGCATGTCGCACATTTCGAGCCGACGTAGACCCTGAGATTGCTGCCCACTTCGAACAATGTCTCGAAGTGCTGACACGAAGTGGTGTTGAAGTGATCAATGTTGATTCACCTTCAGATAACGACACTATTTGGAGCTGGTATGTGATCTCTACAGCAGAGCTCACACAAAGTTTGCGCCACGAAGAACATCGTTGGGATCAACTGACCGACTATGTCCAGACGCAATTGCGTTTTGGAAAGTCTGTGACCATTGATCAATACATTGAGGCTCAAAGAAAACGCCACGAGGTCACCGCACGCTTTGATGAGCTTCTTGCTGAAGGAGCTGCCCTGGTCACACCCACAGCAAACGCACGCGCATGGCCTGCCGAAGGACCGCTTCCGTCATTTGCGGGCACTACATCTGATCCGATGATTACGTTGAATACCCCGGACAACAACTTCACAGGCCATCCAGCCGTAAGTGTGCCAATGGGTCTGGACGACCACGGCGTCCCATGTGGCCTGCAGATTATTTCTGCACGTTGCGAAGATGGTGTTGCGTTAGGTCTTGCTCAACATATGGAAAGAATTCAACCTTGGCCTCTTGTAGCGCCTGGCTATTCACCATTTACGTTGTGAGGGCACGCTTCAAAAATTAGGAATGAGTGCAACTTTGCCCGCGATCTTTCGATTCTGAAGGTCACGCATCGCTTGTACCGCATCAGTCATGGGATATGCCACCGGTTCAATGGGGTGCAATCGTCCTGCGGTGATTTCAGCCAACACCTCCATCAACATTTCGCCATTGGCTTTTTGGTTCCGCAACATCCATGCACCCCAGTCAATTCCTACAACTGTTCTGTTGGTAAGCAAAATGTGATTTGCGGGCAAGCGTGGAATCCCCCCTACAAATCCCACTACCAAGTACTGACCACCAGGCGACAACGCACGAAGGCACTGCTCGGCGAGGTCTCCTCCGACGGGGTCGTACACGAGGTCAAGTTTGTTCTCCGACAACTCACGCGCGCGTACTTTGACATCTTCATTGAGGACGTCAATTGCAGCAAAGGCTCCGCGATCGAGACCTAGTTGTCGTTTCTCAGGAGATGACGCAGCAATAATGACTTTGACGCCCATCGACACTGCAAGATCTACCGCGGCTAAGCCCACACCACCGCCGGCACCAAGAACCAGCATTGTGTCACCTTCTTGAAGAACAGCACGATGATGAAAAGCAAACCATGCAGTGAGATAACTCTGCATGAACGTTGCGCCCTGTCCGTCGGTCAATGACTCAGGTATGAGCAATGCACGAGATGCATGAGCAATCGCCTCATTAGAAAAACCGCCCTGTCCAATAGGCACAAAAACACGATCGCCAATCTTTAATCCGTCAACCCCTGCACCCACCTCAGTGATACGTCCCACAATCTCAGAGCCAGGTCGATACGGCACTGGAGGTTTGATCTGATACTTGCCTTCAATCATCAATGAATCGACATAGTTCACACCACACGCCAATACATCCATGCGTACGTGGCCTTCTCCCAATTCAGGGCGTGGGGTCTCCACAATTTCAAGCGCATCAAGTGAGCCAAGTTCTTTTACCAACATTGTCTTCATGTCTTTGACCGTACTAGACGATGTTGTGCAATGAACACCCCGAGTACCGTGTAGCTATGCTCCGCAACGTCGCGACCGTGCGAGGAACAAAGTCTATTTTTCTGATGGCTGTGACATCCATCGTCATTCGCGCACTTGCATCACTGGGTCGCCCCATCGCACGTTTTCCTGATTCTGAAGGGTACGAATCTTTTCAACTCTTTGGCGAAATCGACCGAATGTGGCCAGTGCCGCTGATGTATTCACTTGTGCAGTCAGATGTTGTTCGTGTGATACTCCAGATTGCAATTGGTTCTGCTGTGTGGATCTGGCTGGGGGTCATTGTTTGTCGCATCTCGCGTTGGCCTCGCGTTTCATTCATGCTTGTCGTTGTTCTTGGACTGTCTCCCGAAGTCATTCGATACGACGTCACTATTTTGTCCGAGTCGCTGGGCATCAGCTTTGCTGTATGGGCATTTGCTGTATCTCTACAACTCATCACATCACCCACGCGCGGCATCTGGATTCTGTGGTTCATTTCATTGGCGTTCTGCGCGATGACACGTCCAACACATCTGTTGATTCCTGCAGTTGTTGTACTTCCCCATCTGATGCGATTCATCATCTCCAAAGGCAAGAAGTTTTCACTTACCGCCATTGCAATGTGTGCGTTGATAGTGATGGGTGCAGTGCAAGCACAAGCAAATTCATCGACATCACTTTTAAACTTCTACACCGTTCTGGCAGAACGCGTGATAACCGATGACCAGAGATATCAGTGGTTCGTTGCGCGCGGTATGCCCGATATTGCAGGTGCACGCGAGGCCTTCGGATACGACTACCCCGCCGATCTCTCACCCGAGGTAGCTGACATAGTGCAGTTGCCATTAGGTCAATCTCCGCCCAGATTGATGCGCATAGGCGGGGTGGCCCTGGCGCAATGGGCTAAAGCGGACGGATGGAAAACGTACGTCACTTACGTCGTCACACATCCCACTGATACTGCATCTCGACTTACATCACTTTTAGGACCCACGCTGAGTCCCCCCAACGGTGATTTTCTCCCTCTGGACAACGGACCGATGCTCCCTGCAGTTGTCTTTGGATCATGGCAATTATGGAGTGTCCTTTTTGTTGCGGGAACAACACTGATGTTTCTGCGTTCACCGAGCCGGCGGCCTGCACAACTCTTCATCACACTTGGTGTCATCTTGATCTTGGTATATGCCGCATCAACTTTGACCTCAGGAATTGAACACCCACGTCATGCAGTTACGGTCTCTGTCATGCTGCGCCTAGCTGGCCTTATTGCAATATTGACGGCAATTCCTAGAGTTAGCGCTTTGACAAACCGCGACGCACTCGACGACGAACCCACGTGATTTTTCTCTGGCGAGGTCCAGATTTATCAAGTCTGTCCATGCAATACACGCCCACCCATGTACAGCGTGTACGAATATGAAACATCAGTCGCACCGAACGAAAGACGGTCCGTTTACCAGGTTCACCTTGCAGCATGTTTACCCACTTAGGTGACCCATGCGTCGTGACCACAATGAGCCGACGCACGTTAGTGAGCATGGGCGAGAGCCGCGCTTTCCCCTCTGGCAGGGTCCAAGCGACACCATTCATTAACACTCGATCAAACCAGCCTTTGAGCACTGCGGGTTGACCAGACCACCATGTGGGGTACACAAGAATCAATGTGTCACACCACTGCAGATCTTCCACGTGAGAACGAAGTTCTGGCATCTGATCAAGCTTTTGAGCAAGATCGCCGACATGGTTGATGCGCTCATATGCACTGAATACCGGATTGAAGTTTTCTGCAATTAAGTCATGTGTCCGCAACTGATGACCTGCGCGTTCTACTTCATCACACACCACAGCAAACAGAGTTCCACACAGAGAGTCCTTTGACGGATGTGCGTAGACAACTAGGACGTTCATATTTCTGCCAACGTCTTTTCAATCTTGTGAAGGAACTCACGCCGTTGCACATCAGTTGCTTTGTCCATCTCATAAAGTCCCAGATGTGTCACCTGAGCACGCTTTTTTGTAGCAATATGTAAAGCACGGGAGATCAATCGACGTCCATTGTCATTCACAAGCCGTACATATAGTTTTGGCGAGCCATAGGTCGACACGATGAACATTTTTTGCACATGCTCAAGTGCAGGTCGCACTTTTCCCTCATCACTAAATGAAAAAGCAACACCAGGAACGAGAACTCGATCAAACCATCCCTTGAGTTGTGCAGGTACACCTGACCACCACGTGGGATACACAAAAACAAGAACCTTGGCGGCACGAACCAGTTCGACGTATCGCGTAAGTTCCGTGGGCACTTGACCCGTGCGCGACATGTACACCTGCCACTCCTCTAGACCCATAATGGGATCAAATGCATCCTTTGCGAGGTCGATGATTTCCACTTCATGTCCGGCTGCGATGAGTCCCCGATGTGCCGCATCGCGCATAGCGGAACAAAAACTTCCCTCAACAGGATGGCAATAGACAATGACGGTATTCATGATGTGATCATCTCGTGAAGGAGATAGCCACTACCGTAACTGGCATGGCAGACCTTACGGGAAAATTTAAAACAGGAAAGTTGCCCAAGATTGCCAAGGGCTCAGTCACCGTCACCATCGAACGAAGCCCGCTAGAGGGCCACGAGGCCGATTTTGAGCAGTGGTGCGACGACATGCTGGATGCCGTACTGGAAGCACCAGGTTGTTTAGGTGCCACACTTTTGCGCCCTGGCAACGCCACGGATCCCTACCAGATGGTGTTTCGCTTTGTTGATGTCTTGCATCTTCGTCAATGGGAAAAGTCTGAATCCCGTCAACAACTACGCCAGCACACTGATTCTCTCGTCGCATCCGAGCGCGTCACAGTCACCGCGGGCACTGATCAATTCTTTACCGCGCTGAGTGAAGTAGACCGACATCGTTCACGAGTAGGGCGCTTTGTTGCCGATGTGGCCTGGGTCTATCCCGTGGCTGTGATCTTCACGGTCTGGCTAGCTCCATTTTTGGCCAGAATTGACATCTTGTGGCGTGTGCTCATCTCAAGTGCTCTTATCGGTGCAACGAGCAAATATGCAACTGGGCCTGTGAGACGTTGGTGGCGACGACGAAGAATGCTTCCTCAGAATCTGACAAATCTCTAGTTCTTCGGGGAAGGAATCGCACATGCGTTCAATCCCAACGCCCGCGATATGTGCCGGCGATTCCGTGCAATAACTCGATATACGCCAGAAGCAACAAGACGCACAACTGGAGCATTCATGATGCGGCCACACACATGCATCCATCGCTTCGATGACAACATCAATACTCGTGCTACAGCCTCTGCGCCTTCATAGTTGTACGTCGGGGTCACAAGCCACACTGAACCAAGTTCTTCGACGCCGTATTCATAATGAGACTGCACATCTAATGAGGGAATGTGTCGTTCAATCCAGCGTGCTGACGCTTGACAAATACCGCAGTCACCGTCGTAGACAACGACTCCGGCGGACATCACAATTAGTTGACGTTCAAGAGGTCAACGACAAAGATCAGGGTCTCTCCACCCTTGATCACGCCGCCGGCACCTTGTGCGCCGTATCCCATATGGGGAGGAATAGTGAGAACTCGTCGGCCTCCCACTTTCATTCCTGCAACACCTTGATCCCAGCCGGCAATAACTTGTCCTGCACCAAGACGGAATTCAAAGGTGTCCCCTCTGTTCCATGAGGCATCGAATTCTCTCTGTGTGCTCCACGCAACACCCACGTAATGGACTTCTACATTGGCACCAGATTTTGCTTCTGCGCCTGTTCCCACAGTGATGTCTTCCATCACAAGATCAGCGGGAGGATTTCCTTCGGGGACTACAACGTCAGGCTTTTGTGAACTCATAGCTTCAAGTTATCCGTCATGCAGCCGCGCGCGTGCGACGCAACACAGGATCTGCCACTTTCAATGCAGTATCGGCGAGGCGCATCACTCGTCCGGCAGCCCCCGGTGTACTGGAATCAATCAAGTTGCCCATTACCGCCAAGGTGATGTCGGCTGCAGATTGAGTACCTACCGCAATACGTAGACCCGGGCGCAGCAACCATGGATGCCCGATAAGGAAACTGAATCGTCGCCCCGTACGCAAGAATGCATCGAATCGTTCACCCACTTCTCGGTCATACACCACAGGTGCCGACATGGGATCTTCAATGAATTTCTCCACTGCCAGCATGCCTGATTCCAAGCCGTAGTCAATGCCTTCACCATTCATGGGGTTCACAAAGCCCGCAGCATCTCCTACTGCGACCCATCCTGGTCCGTGGCGACGAGTGCAACTCATTGGCAAACGCCATGCGCGTGGTTTTTCTACATAGTCGCCCAATGTCCATGACTCACGCACTAGAGCGGCGTATTGATCGAGCAAGGTATTCAAGTTCAATTTCTTGAAACCTTTCATTGTGGACAGTGCACCTACACCAATGTTGACAGTGCCATCCCCTGCAGGAAACATCCAGCCATACCCAGGAACAGCAGTTCCGTGTTCGTCACGCAAACTTAAACATGCTTCTAAGTGACGTTCCGCATGACGTGGTGTGGGCGCATACGCACGAATCGCCAAGCCAAAAGGTTCATTGGGGTCACGCTCGGCGCCCAACATTTTTGCTGCTTGCCCTTGAGCGCCTGCAGCCAAAACTGTCATGGGTGCATAAAAATTCTCTCCACCCACCGTGACGCCAATTACGCGACCATCTTCTAGAAGTGGAAGTGCTTCGGAGTTGAAACGCACATCTGCACCACTTGCAATTGCCACATCAATCAGGTGAGTGTCAAAGCGTTGACGTGGCCACACTGCGCCGTGATTCGGAAAACGATCTGTAGTTGGCCATGACAATTCACGTTCTTTTTTTCCTGCAATCATTCGCAAGCCATCAATGCGATGAGCTACCGAGTGGTTAATACGTAACTCATTGAGTGCCGCAATCGCGCGCGGTGTGAGTCCATCGCCGCACACCTTGTCACGACCATGAGGTCCTTTTTCAAAAAGGGTGACAGAGAGCCCAGCGCGAGCCGCAGTTATGGCTGCTGCCGAACCAGCCGGGCCGCCACCAATAATCAAAATGTCGCGTTGCATTGCTTTGAGCCTGCCAGCCAACACGACCATCTCCTACCTGCCTACCATGGGTCACATGGCCACCATGGATCTCCACACTGCCGTTGCACTTATTGGGTCCACCGACACTCTTGCGGTTCCCCTTGGTCCTGGAGTTCCCGGTGGATTCATGCATGCCCTTGGGGAACGAGACGACTTCGCCAATCTGGTGATTTTCGGCGCGCTCATGCCTGATTTGTATGGAGTTTTCATGAAGCCAGGCGTGCATTACCGCAGCGGATTTTTCGGGCCCGCTGAACGTTTTCTACGAGATGCTGGCGCGTCGATTGATTACGTGCCTGCAGACTTCCGTCGCTTTGAGCCAGTTCTTGAAGCGCTTGCTCCTCGAGTCATGGCCACAGCAGGCGCGCCTCCCGTTGATGGATGGGTCAGTTTGTCGGTCCATGCAGGTGCCAGTGTTGACGAATTGCATCGTGCTGCTGCAGACCCAAATCGCTTGGTCATAGTGGAAGTCAGTGAGGCATTTCCCCGCACTTTTGGTGTTGCACCAGAGCATGAACATCGCATTCATGTCGACAACATCGACGCACTGATTTTTACCGACAAAGAACCACTCAATCTTGCCGATGCGCCAGCCACTGATGCAGAACTCACCATTGCGCACTACGCATTGTCATTTATTCGAAATGGATGCACTCTGCAAACAGGTATTGGTGGAATACCTAATCAAATAGCAACATTTCTCGCCACTGGCGATCTTGGTGATTTTGGTATTCATTCGGAAATGTTTACAACAGGTCTCATGCGACTGTGCCAAGCAGGAAAAGTCACCAACAACAAGGGCAGCGAGTTCGATGGTTACTCTCCCACCACATTTGCAGCAGGAACACCCGAGTTGTACACGTGGCTGCATGAAAACGACACTGTGCGATTTCTTCCCGTCAAAATCGTGAATTCACCAGAGCGCATCGCGCGCAATCGGGACATGGTCTCCATCAATGGCGCACTTGCCGTAGATCTCTCCGGTCAAGTCATGGCTGACAGCATCAATGGCGTGCAGTTCAGTGGTGTAGGTGGACATGAAGATTTCGTTGCAGGTCCTGGTTTGAATCTGGCAGGCCGCAGCCTTATTTGTCTTCCTGCCACAAGTGTGATTAACAGTGTCACAACAAGTCGTATCCTTGCCCAGTTCCCCACAGGAAGCATTGTGAGCACGCCACGACATCAGGTTGATGTCATCATCACAGAGTTTGGTATCGCAGAACTTGAAGGCCGCACCATTCGTGAACGAGCTCGCGCACTAGCCAACATTGGCCATCCAGATTTTCGTGATGAACTACTCGACCGCGCAGAACGCTGGCCCGAAGACTAATAACTTCACCAAGTGTTATTGACTTGTGGGGCGAAACCGATAGAGCGCATTGCCAGCACCCGTGTCATGAAACACCAATGTGACAGCCATCCCTACCGATACATCCTCTGGAGCACAGTCCACGATGTTGGTCATAATGCGTGGGCCTTCCTTTAGTTCCACGTATGCAACAACGAATGGTGTGGCTTCTTTGTAAGCATTAGCCACCTTACGAATCACTGTGTAGCTATAGACCGTGCCGTGTCCAGAACAATCAAACGTGGATAGCTCTGGCGAAAAACACTCTGGGCAATGGTTGCGGGGAAACCACACCACGGCATCGCATGCCACACAGTGCTGCAACATAAAACGGCCTTCGCTAGTTGCATCCCAAAAAGCTTGTGTTGTGGGAGTAACCACAGGTGCAGGAGTAGGCAGTCGATTCATGCGTCGTGTTGTCCCAATATCAATGTGACCGAACCGTGTCGACTTCCCAAACTTCCACCCGTGCCATGAGCCAGCGCTATCTGACAATCTGGCACTTGCACCGCAGGGTGTGCCTCGCCACGTAGTTGCCGTACTGCTTCAATCACTTTGGTGATTCCTCCACGATTAGAGGGGTGATTATTCGATAATCCGCCACCATCGGTATTGAATGGCAAACGACCAAACGGTGCAATCAGTGCACCATCCATGACGAACTCCCCACCTTTTCCTTTTTCACAAAATCCAAGATCTTCAATGGTCTGCAACACCGTGATAGTAAAACTGTCGTAGATCGATGCGTAATCAATGTCAGCCACACTGACACCTGCTTCTTCGAATGCCAACGGACCAGACCACACAGCACCGGTGTATGTGAGATCAATACGGCCATTGTTGGTGTGCTTCACAGCTTCACCGTGACCAAGAACTTTTGCTTGCGTTTTCCCAAGTTTCTTTGCAATCTCAGGAGACACCACAACCAACGCACCTCCACCATCTGTGACGACACAACAATCAAGACGATGCAGTGGATCGGCAACTAGTGGAGAGTTCAACACTTCATCCACCGTGACAACGTTTTTCAGAAACGCATTTGAGTTGTACTGGGCATGAGTACTTGCTGCCACTTTGATCTCTGCCAACTGAGCCGAAGTCGTTCCAAACTCATACATGTGACGTTGTGCCGCAAGTGCATACGAGTGGGGTGCCCCTGCCATTCCCCAGACGGATTCAAAACCAGATTCTGGCCCTTGGGCCCACTGCACAGGCGGTGAGCCAGTACGGGGCTTACCCGCCAATGTGATGAGGGCAACAGAACATTTGCCCGCAGCAATTGCTGCCGCGGCATGACCCACGTGTGCCAGGTAGGACGAGCCGCCGGTCTCGGTGCTGTCCACATATTTGGGGCGAATACCAAAGTGGTCACACAATGTGAGCACACCAAAGCCTGCAGTGCCGTCGCAGAAAAGCGCATCTACGTCGCCCATCGACAACCCGGCATCTGCGAGTGCGCCCATTGCCACTTCTGTGTGAATATCCCAAATGGTGTGCGTGGGAAGATCACGACCTGGGTGTTCGTAGATACCCGCGACATATGCCGCACCTCGAATACTCATCGGCTCCGTGCCCCTCGGTTGCATTAATTGACTCACTAATTACAGCAGATTCAGCGAGGAAATCTCTAGTTGCAATCACCTCAAAAAGAAATGTGCGAGATATTTGCAATCTCTCCTCTCGCAAAGACGAAACAAACAAGTACCTTTTCTTAGATGCGCCTGGGACGTGTCATGCATCGAATGCGAGAATTTGTCTCAGGGTTTTTTCAAAGCCGCAAGTCGTTACTGCTGGCGATTCCTGTCATTGGTGTCATTTTCTTGATGTCATCATCGACTGAACATCGGTGGACACCCAACGACATCGTCATCAACGAAGTCATGACATCCAATTCGTCTACTCTGCAAGATTCCGATGGGGACTCCCCCGACTGGATTGAACTGTGGAATCCAACAGATAGAGCAATCTCTTTGGAGGGATACCAACTCATTCATGATGAGACAGACCAATGGACTTTCCCGAACCTCACTCTCCCACCCGATGAATTTCTCATTGTCTATGCATCGGGAAAGAATCGCACACAAGGAGAACTACATACCAACTTTCTTCTTTCGCGGACAGGAGAAGCCGTAGAACTACATCACCCCTCTGGCGTCAACAGATTCGACATACCAGAGCTCTCCAGCAATGCTTCTTTTGGTCGTCAACTCATGTCGCCAGGCAAGTTGTGTTTCTTTGCCTACCCCACGCCCGCATCACGCAACGCACCTGAGTGCTTTAGAGACAATGCCTTAGGAGCGCCCACTCTTTCGCATGCATCAGGTTTCTATGATGCGTCATTCGCACTTGATGTGGACCCAGCCGAACAAGAATTTCCTCTTTTCTACACAATCGATGGAAGCTTTCCTGATCCCATCTCTAACCCCGAGAAGACACTGCGTTACACCGGGCCTATTTCTATTGCCGCGCCGGATGCACGAACAGGTCCGCTTTCCTACATAGACACGACCATTACTGATCCGACAATGCGCTATAGCGAAATATTCCGCAACAAACCCCAGACATCATCCACAATTCAACCGGCTGCCACACTTCGAGTGCGTTCGCTCTACTCGGCTGAAACCTCAGCGACTTTCTTTATTGGTGAACAACATTCTCAAGCTCTCCCCGTTGTGTCACTGCTGCTCAACCCAGCCCATTTTTTTGATTCCGATTCAGGCATTTACATCGCGGGCACCACGTTCACCCAATGGCGCAATAGCAACCTATTTGATCCAAATTCTCAATGGGCAACACCGGCTAATTACACAGGAATTGGTCGTGAATGGGAACGACCCCATACATCCAATGTTCACGATGCGGTGCGTTTTCAGTACTGCACACCTATGGCTTGCGAAGATGCCATCAACGTTGGGGTGCGCACACACGGAAATGCATCGTTGATTCAACCAATGCGATCTCTGCGACTGTACGCACGTAATGACTACCGCACGCCACGCTTTACGACTGATTTTTTTGGAAAGCAATACTCAGGCTGGTCCACAATCATTCTGCGCAATGGTGGCAACAATCAACGAGGATTCTCGGATCGTTTTCACTTTAATGACATGTACTTCCAATCAACCATGGAAGGCCTCACAGCTTCCACGCAAAACTTTCAAGCCGTCAACGTCTATGTGAACGGAGAATATTGGGGCATTCACCAACTTGGCGAACGGTATGACGAACAGTTCCTCGCAACAAAGTACGGAATTGATGCAGATAATGCCGTACTGGTTGATCTCAACGACCCTGAAGATACACCTCAAGAAATTCTCGATGCATGGCAAGAATTGCTTACGAGCGCACAAACTCTTCCACCCATTCCAAACAATCGACTTGTGCTGGAAGAGTTAATGGACATAGAGAGTTTTTTTGACTATGTCGTTGCGCACACATATGTAGGAAATAGTGACTGGCCAACAAACAACACAATGATGTGGCGAAGCATTACTGCCGATGGCAACACACCGAGCACATTCGATGATCAACGTTGGCGTTGGATGATTACTGATCTTGACCGAGTCGGTGGAAGCAACGATGACCCCGACGTCAACGTGCGAACACTTTTGACTCGTATCGGTCCCGGATCCCAAGCCCCACAAGCTCAATTGCTGCATGGGCTGTTGAGATTTCCTGAGCTACGACTGCAATTTTTTGAAAGATATGCATTTCATCTCGACTACACATTTAGTCCCCACCGCATGCGTCATCATCTCCGAGGTCTTGTTGATGAGGTGCGCAATGAGATGCCACGACATGAACAGCGTTGGCTCCCCATGGGAAATTCCAACGACTTTATGACCTGGATGGAACGCGTGGATCAAGTGAGAAACTTTGTCTCTCAACGGTCTGCTGTAATGCGTGAACAATTGTTAGTGGCCCAGAACAGTTGGTGACCGCCACGAAACACTGTTTCTACACCTGAACCTGCCGGCGAGAACTTCGTCTGATGAGTAACCCTGATGCAATCAACAACAAAGGAAGTACCGAATTCAGCAACGAGCGTGTGCCAGTCTGAGGAAGCTGGCTGCTTGCCTCCACGGGCGCTGACAACGCAGAACCAGACACCTGTGTTGATGGAGTAGTTGACGTAGACACAACCGTGGTTGTAGGTGCAACAGTGGTGGTTGTAGGTGAAGTGGTCGTGGTGGCAAATGTTGCACATCCAGATGCAAGGTTGTACTTCGATGCCAAGTAACCATTCACATGTCCCACCTCTTGAGAAGTAAGCACTCGGTTGTAGACGATCATCTCCGCGACATACCCATCAAAAACACTGTCATTGCCGTCCCATCCAATACTGAGGCGAGTTCGAGCAAGTGCTGAGTGCGTACTGTCTGTGAATGTGCGTTGCAAGTTGCAGTTGAAGTACACATACGAGCCATTGGTATCGCCAACATTTGCTCCATTCACCAGATTTCCACCATAGGAAATTGCAAACAGGCTGGGAGCTGCCGTTGAACCTGAGTTCGCAACGGTCTCACCACCAAGTGCGGGCCCGAGTCCGACCACTCCATCATCGGTGCCATCCCCAAACCCAGGGTGAAAAGTTATGAAAAAACGATCCCAGTTGCCGTCATCATTTCCCCATAGACCATTGTTAGACGCAAGGGCAACGGGGCGATATACAGAGAACACGGTGATGTCAGATATCGACGACGCTCGAATGTCTATGTTGCTCACTTCATAGACTGATCCGCTGTTGTCGTCAATTCTGTTGAAGCGAAGTGCGGGGCGATTGTTGAAACCACTTGGTGCTGATTCAAAAATTGCCGCCGTATGTGCTTGGCCCACACCATAAGGATTAATGACGGCATCATTTGCATTGCCGGATTTGTCTTTCCATGTCACGACATTTGAGCCATTGGCGGGTGCGGATCCTGTGAACAGAGGATCAGATGCATCTAGCCACAACATCAAGCCATTGGAGACATTTCCAGGAGCAGGAGTAACCGCAGTGACGAATGATTGCGACAAGGCGAGAACCAAGCCCATAAGAATGAGTACAGCTGAAGCCATTTTGCGAGATTGCTTCACGTTTGCCTCCGATGACTACATGATGTTGTAGAAGTTATCTCCACAGCGTACTGAGGTCTCCCCTTTGGGTTCGAGTAGGAAGCCTTTTTCTCCAAATACTCAGGTCCAGCGCCCACCGTGAAGTGAGTTACAGTCGGCTCATGACATCAGGACATTGTTTGTGTGGATCAGTAACTTTTGAACTGGCGGGAGACCCGTTGGCAACAGCGGTATGCCACTGCGAACACTGCCAGCGACAAAGTGGTGGTGCATTCTCTGTCAACGTCATTGCACACAGTTCCCAACTCACTATTAATGGCGAGCTTCGCACGTACCAAGAACGTGGTGAGAACAACGATGATGTGTATGTGGAACGGCGCTTCTGCCCCACATGTGGGTCACCAGTTATCTCAGAACTCATGAAGCGCGATGGAATTGTCGCTATCAAGGCAGGGCTCCTTAATGACAAGTCGATGGTGAAGCCAGGAGTTGAAGTGTGGTGCGTTGACCGCCAGCCGTGGGTTTCACTTCCCGACATCCCAATATCTCTGGATCGCGAAGGGTAAACCTCCACCGCAAGTACTCATAACAAAAGTCCCGGTCTCCACACAGGAAACCGGGACCTTAAATATGGTGGCGGGGGCAGGATTTGAACCTGCGACCTTCGGGTTATGAGCCCGACGAGCTACCGGGCTGCTCCACCCCGCGTCGTAGTAGGAGTATTACGGTACAAGGAGCAACTGCAACTCACAACACCCCAGGACAGCCCTTCTTCATGTTTCTCAGTAACAAAAAAACACAGCAAGCACTGGAGACTCTTCGTCAAGAAGTGACCACACTGCGTGATCAGGTGGCAGAACAGGCATCCCTTGCTGCGTCAGAACGCGAAGTATCTCGAGCTGTAGGTGAACGTATCGCAGCACTTGAAGTACGCATCTCGTCCATGGGTTCAGAGCTTTCACGGCAACTACATGAGGTCGGCAATGAGATTGAAGAGCTCTCTAAACGCGCTGATGACTCTCAGGTAGTTGAAGTCATCGACGCACTACGTTCTGCACAAATCAAACTTGCCCAAGAGCAAGCACGATACGAAATAACTTTCCGTCAAGACCTTGCGGCCTTGGCGAATCAACTGTTACAGCGCGCTGTCTAGTTAACGCACTGCACTAAGTGCTTGTTGCACCAATGCTCTGGCTTGAGCCAGCTTGGATTGATACGTTGCAAAATCAGGTGGTGTCTTGGCAAGTGCCGCGTCGGCTTCGATGAAGAGACGCTCGGCCTGTTGCAACAACTGCGCAGGTGTCAAGGTAGATCCACCAGCAGGAACTGTTGTGACAGGCGCACCAGGAATCGTGGTTGTGGGGGCTCCAGGAGTCTTGTTTCCACCCACCCGGTCACCCAAGTTGACATTGAAACCTGGGAACAATTGTGACACCACATCGGTGATGCTGTCGCCAATCACTGAACGCCCATCGTAGGAAGCAAGAATCTTGCGCACGAAGATCTGCTTTGCATCAGCACTGTCGGGAAGAACAAACAACGGACGGATATACATCAGTCCGCGACCAATGGGAACAACCTGCAGATCGCCATACTTCACGCGTGAGCCACGTAAGTCCAACGGTGTGATGATTTGTGCGATAACTGCGTCGCTCTCAAACTCAGCCGCAACCGTTGCAGGTCCAGGAGGCAATGGAGACTGCACGTCATACACGCTCATCTTGCCGTAGTTGGCAGGATCGCTCGACACCACCATCAGCGAGCGCAATTCCTTACGACTGTCATCGGCGGAGAACGGCGCAAACGGCCTCAACATGGAGAACTGCCCTGCGCCAGAAGCTTGACCTGGTGCATGGAAGATTGTGTAGTACGG
>WLGS01000129.1 GCA_009703125.1 Actinomycetota bacterium | reverse complement strand
GCCTCCCGTAGGAGTCTGGGCCGTGTCTCAGTCCCAGTGTGGCTGATCATCCTCTCAGACCAGCTACCCGTCGATGCCTTGGTAGGCCGTTACCCCACCAACTAGCTGATAGGCCGCGAGACCCTCCCGGACCGAAATTCTTTCGTCGCAAAGTGATGCCACTTCGCGACGGCATTCGGTATTAGCAATCGTTTCCAACTGTTATCCCAAAGTCCGGGGCAGGTTTCTCACGTGTTCCTCACCCGTTCGCCACTAGATCTTCCGAAGTATTGCTACAACATGGATCCCGTTCGACTTGCATGTGTTAAGCACGCCGCCAGCGTTCGTCCTGAGCCAGGATCAAACTCTCCGTCAAGAACTTCCTTCACAAGTGAAGGTGGCGTTCTGGAAAGTCCGTGGAGCTCGGGGGGAATAACCCCGAAGCCCCAGTTCCTAACTTTATTTTTGTTTTTGTTTTGGGATGGATTGGAGTCCATCCCTGAATTGACAGACAACATCGACAGCTAAAAGCTGCCTCGCTGCCCGCACTGGCGTTCAGTCTTCTCTTCTGTTTTCAAGGAGCAAATGCTCTCGGTATGTGCTGTGGAGCAGTGATACCGATCCCCAATAAAACGAAACGCTTTATAGGGGCGAGTTGCCATGCTAACGGAGCCCAAACCCCTTTCACAACACGGGTTTGAGAAGTTTTTCAAACACCTGCGCCTGTGGATAACTAGGCGTTACTGACCCAGTTCGAGGAGGTGATAGGTGGTCTTTCCCTTGCGTATGAGAATCCACTTTTCATGAAGAAACCCGTTGTGGGCAAGGGTTTGCCCGTCTTCCAAGGGCACGCCATTGATGCGAATGCCGCGTTGTTGCACCGCGCGACGAGCCTCAGAGGTAGAGGCAACTATTCCACAACGTGCCAGAAGTCCGAACACATCATCGAGATCGTTACGCGAAATTGTTGAGGTCGGCACTTCGGTGGCCACAGCGCTGAGTGCAGCAAGCGACGCCGTGGTGGGATCGCCGCCAAACAACACCTCTGCTGCGCCTTCGGCATCTCGTGCAGCATCGTGGCCGTGCACAAGTGCAGTCATTTCGTTTGCCAAGGTGCGTTGCGCAAGTCGTTGACCAGGCGCCGTGCGATGATCGGAAAGAATTGCGTTGATGTCTTCGAGTGGCAACAAAGAAAACTGTGCAAGATATTTTTCTACATCATCGTCGGCCATCTGAATCCAAAACTGACGGAACTGATATGGCGATGTGCGCAATGGATCAAGCCACACTGCACCACTTGCTGTTTTGCCAAACTTTTGACCATCACTGCGCGTTACCAATGGCCACGTTGCACCGAATGCACTGCGACTCAATGTTTTGCGAATTAAGTCAATGCCTGCAGTGATATTTCCCCACTGATCAGAACCACCCATTTGCAGTTCCACGTTGTGTTCAGCACATAAGTGTTTGAAATCATTTGCTTGTAACAACATGTAACTGAACTCGGTGTAGGACAATCCGTTTTCAGAGTTCAGACGATTCTTCACAGATTCTTTAGCCATCATCTGATTCACCGTGATGTGTTTTCCTACGTCGCGCAAAAAATCCAACGCAGTAATGTGCGATGTCCAATCTGCGTTGTTCACCAAAGTGGCAGACGATGCACCAGGAGAGAAATCCAAAAGATTCTGCAATTGGTTTTTGATGCTCTCGACATTGCGTGCAAGCGTCTCGCCGTCGAGCAAATTTCGTTCCTCGCTCTTGCCAGAAGGATCTCCCACCATGCCCGTTGCGCCACCGGCCAATGGAAAGGGTCGGTGTCCCGCAAGTTGAAAGCGCCGCAAGGTGATCTGACCCAAGAGATGGCCCACATGGAGCGAATCTGCAGTGGGGTCAAATCCCACATAAACACCAATAGGACCAGCATTGAGACGGGCCTCGAGGGCTGCTGCATCAGTGGAGTCGTGAATAAGCCCACGCGCTGTCAGGTCGGCAAGAAGTCCCGGAGTTGTCACCTACCTATGTTGCCATGCCAGGGCACAGCTACTGCGTCCTATTCTTGTTTCGTGCCCTCTCCTCCATTTTCTCCAGACCTCACATTGTTTGAAGAACAAGACCAAGTGCTTCTGTCGTTGCAAGTACAAGCACAGTCATGCGAGGCGATGGGGTCACACATGTACGCACGACTCTTCCATGACCTTGCACTGGATTATGCCGACAATGGTCGCACCTATGCCCTTTTGGCAGGACGAAGCCAGCGACCCATTCACGATGCGCTCCCCTTGCGGCTCGCTGGTGCCCTACATCGCATTGTGTTGCAGGGAAAGGACGAGCGACTCGCGCGCCATTACCCAAGTGTGGGTGGCAAGCCAAGGGAAGATTTCACTGCCGATGTCATTGCCTATATGCGTGATCATCTTGATGAGATTGATGTTGCTCTCACCCAGCAAGTGCAGACAAATGAGGTGGGTCGCAGCGTGGTCCACCTCACACTGCTGCACTGGTTGACCTCACTTGGAATCCACGACATCGATCTGCTCGAGGTCGGAGCAAGCGCTGGATTGAACCTCAATTGCGATCGCTATTACGCATGTTCACATCAGTTACGCATGGGAGATACCACCTCGCCCATTCGCATGATGGGTGACTGGTTTACACATACACCTACAGTTCCTCCTACCGGTGCACGCATTCGTCGTCGTCGAGGAACAGACATCTCTCCCGTTGACGTCTCAGACCACGATGATGCAATGAGATTGTTGTCGTTTGTTTGGCCAGACCAAAAGGATCGTTTCGCACGCACCAAAGCGGCAATCGAGATTGCTCAACAACATCGACCCATTGTCGATCGTCAATCAGCCGATACTTGGGTGCGCGACCAACTGGAACGGCCTCGTGAACATGCCACCATGATCTTTCATTCCATTGTGTGGCAATACCTGGGAACTCATGTTCAAAAGAATCTCACTCGGGCAATTTCCGAGGCAGGTCAACACGCAACACCGACTACTCCCCTTGTGTGGGCGCGCATGGAACCAGACGGACCACATGCTGATGTGCAAGTGGATATCTGGAATGGACAAGACGAGCCCCAGCATTTCCGCGTCGCCGAAGTGGGTTACCACGGCTATGGATTGAAGTGGCTTCTTTAGAGAGATCTCTCTAAAGCGCGACGAATCATCTCGGGCACCTCTACAGGCTTAGGGGCGCCTGGCGTAGTACTGACATAGGTAATGACGCAATCAAACACAGGTGCATCGTCTACTGACATATTCACTGTGACATCAAATGATGTTTTTCCCCAGCGTGTTACCGCACATGTGGCACTAATGATGTCGCCATATGTAGCACCTTTGTGCCAGGTTCCTTGTGCAGTTTTCAACATGAAGTCAAAACCCACATCGGCAAAATTCACAGAGTCTGGTTCTGTGCTGGTTTCGGCCGCGATTGCATGGCGCACAAATTGAGCAACTGCATCATCGGCATACATCCAATAGTTGGCATTGAATACCACATTCTGCATGTCGCATTCGTTGTAGCGCACACGAATCAACTCGGTGTAGGCCATCTAAAATTGCGCTTTCAATTGTTGTAATCGATGATGTAGACGCTCACGTTGTTCACCAGACACCAAGGGGCCCGCTCCACCTGATGTCGCTCGGCGTTGCACCGCCACACCTGAATCAAATAGCTGTGCTGCTTCGTTCCCAAGTTGTTCATGTTCTCTCACTAGGTCAACCATGGGTCGACCTGTGGCAATGGCATCACGCACAATGGCGCCCACCACACCGTGGGCTTGGCGAAACGGCATGCCTTTTTGTACGAGCCATTCAGCTACATCTGTGGCCACCAAGGCGTCGGCATCAGCACCAGAGCTCATCGCTGAAGCGTGGAATGTTGCAGTAGAAATCATTCCTTGTAGTGCAAGAAGTGCGCGCATCACTTGATCTACAGAATCAAACAACGGTTCTTTGTCTTCTTGAAGATCGCGGTTGTAGGCCAAAGGAAGGCCTTTCAACATCGACAACACAGATGTGAGATTGCCAATGAAGCGACCGGTCTTGCCACGAGCAAGTTCTGCAATGTCTGCATTTTTCTTTTGAGGCAACATTGATGAGCCTGTTGCATAGGCATCATCTAGTGAGGCAAAGCCGAACTCGGCACTCGTCCACAACACCCACTCTTCTCCGATACGAGAGAGATGAACTCCGATAAGAGCAATGTCGAACAAAATCTCAGCAACAAAGTCACGATCCGAAACCGCATCTAAGGAGTTTGCAAACACAGAAGCAAAGCCCATCTGTGTTGCGGAAAATTGTGGATCGAGCGGAAGTGACGAACCCGCCAATGCCCCTGCTCCACGTGGCGACACATCAAGTCGTCTAAGTGCACCACCGATACGATCGGCATCACGTAACAATGCCCACGCATGTGCGCGCAAATGATGCTACAACAACACTGGTTGTGCATGTTGCAGATG
>WLGS01000128.1 GCA_009703125.1 Actinomycetota bacterium | reverse complement strand
GCCACCAATGTTGACGCAACGAAGTGTGTGGGGACGACAATTCGTGTTGCACGCCGCAGCGAAGAAGGAACAACTCGTTGGAGATACTTCAACTTCACTGGTGCTACATATTCGGGATACTCAGTCCATTGCACATCGTGGATGGTCAATACCGTTGACGAATTTCCCCAACGAGGAATTGTCCCGCCACCGTGATGCACAACATCATGTCGGCGCGTACGCCATGCAAGCCATGTATGTTCCAGCACAATGCGCACTACTCGACGAGTACACGATGAAGGTGCTTCCACAACATTAAAATGTGGAGACAACCTTGGTTGGCGTGTGGAAAAACCTTTAGGTGCGTACACATCCACTACACAGTTATGCGTGTTTTCCGTGAGACCAAAGAGTTGTCGTACCAAATACTCTTCGCTCCCGCCGACACCTGGCACGCACCATAAAAGATTGACCGCAATGCGCATCGGTGCAACCTGCGTGCTCACGACCGCATCTCCATCGCATCTCTATATGCCTCAACTGTAAGAGCAGCAGTTGCCGACCACGGCAATTGTTGTGCACGTGCGTAACCCTGGGCGACGAGATCATCTCGTCCATTAAGTGCAGTGCGAATTCCCGATGCAATGGAAGCAACATCAAGTGGATCAACAAGAACGGCAGCACCGCCTGCAACCTCTTCGGTGGACGTGCCACGCGATGTCACTACGGGCGCCCCGTGAGCCATTGCCTCAATAACCGGCAACCCATAGCCCTCGAGGATGGAAGGAAACGCAAACACGGTGCACAACGAATACAAAGCCGGCAGATCTTCTGCGGCAACATACCCAATGGGATGCACCTCGTGTGATGTAGCAAATTGCGCCTCACCCCATCCTTCAATCCCTGCAATCACTAGTGCGGGTGCATGAGGCAACGATTCAAGAGCTGCAACAAGTCGTGCAAGATTCTTGCGTGGCTCTACCGTGCCGACGAACAACACAAACTCATCGGGTAATCCATACTTTTGTTGGACACGTTGCCGATCAGTCGCACTTACCGCATGAGTGCGTACACCAAGCGGGACATGACGCAGTCGCTCCGAGGAAAATCCCAAATTGAGACAATCATTCATTGTCGCTGTGGACGAGCACAAAACCAGTGTGGCCTTTTCACGATTCACATTCAGACTGCGACGAAATACTTTGTTGCCTCGAGCAGTGAAAAAATCGGGATGATGCAAAAAAGCCACATCGTGAATAGTGGTGACAAGTGGTTTATACGTTGCAGGCGGGATGATTGTGGTCGAATGCACTACATCGACACCATCGACAAGTGACTCCACCAATGGCCATCTCAGGCGAGTCCAGGTCTCCACCAAAAGTGCCCCGCCGATAGGAAACGTTGCCACAGGTACAGGTGGTGCGAATCCTGGGGTGGGTCGATGGCGGTGTCTTCCCGCAATCCCCACGACATCACATTCATCAATCGCAAGCAGTTCTGTGAGTACCTCTAGGGCCGAGGTTCCCGTGCCTCCAGGCACACGGCGCCAACATTGTTCGAGGGTGTAGGCAATGCGCACTCCCTCATTCTTGCCGTTTCGCACCTACTATGGCATCCATGGCTGAATTTTGGGCTCAACGCAAGGTCCTGGTGACAGGAGGCAATGGATTCCTTGGGCGGGTCGTTGTCCAACAGCTCACTGATCTAGGCGCCGAAGTGGTGGCCCCCACACACGATGAATATGACTTAGTCATACCCGGTGTGGCCTCTGACATGTTGGCAACCCATCGCCCTTCACACCTCATCCATCTTGCAGCTCGCGTGGGCGGCATTGGATACAACCAAGTGGAACCAGCTGCTCTCTATCTCGACAACTTGCTCATGGGAACTCATGTCATCGAAGCCGCCCGTACCCACGGCGTAGAAAAGACTGTTCTTTTGGGAACGGTGTGTTCGTATCCCAAATTCACACCAGTTCCCTTTCGCGAAGAATCTTTCTGGGATGGATACCCCGAGGAAACCAATGCTCCCTATGGTGTGGCAAAGAAAGCTCACTTAGTGCACGCGCAAGTGAACAACGCGCAGTACGGACAAAAGTTTGCGTATCTCATTCCTACAAATCTCTATGGTCCAGGCGACAAGTTTCATCCAGCGGTCTCCCATGTCATTCCTGCGCTCATCAAAAAGTGCGTGGAAGCAAAAGAGTCGGGTGCCTCAACAATTGATGTGTGGGGCACAGGGTCGGCAAGTCGGGAATATCTCTATGTGGAAGACGCCGCGGCCGCCATCGTTCTTGCCGCACAAGTGCATGAAGGTGTCGAACCCATCAACCTTGGATCTGATCGCGAGATCACTATTCGCGAAACAGCAGAAACCATCGCACGCGTCACAGGTTTCACCGGCGAACTGAAGTGGGATGCATCAAAGCCCGATGGACAACCTCGACGACGCATCGATCCCTCGCGGGCCGCGGAAATGTTGGGCTGGCGCGCGACCATGGGTTTTGCCGAAGGCCTACAGCGCACAGTGGATTGGTACCTCGCCAATCGCGAGTTGGCCGAGTCGCCACCGCGTTAACAAAATCCGCATCAACAAAATCGCCGTTCACAAGAACACAGAAAAGACTTCTTCGCCTTCCCATACACTGAAGGCGTGACGCTTCCCCCACCAGCGCTCGAATTCTGTGCACGGCATCCTGATGTCCCCACTGGTCGACACTGCACTCGTTGCGATCGTGCGGCCTGCAACAACTGTCTTGTGCAAGCCGATGTGGGATCACATTGCGTGGATTGTGTGAAGCGTGCTCGACCGAGCCGACAAGAACGTGCTCGTTACTGGAATGCAGCCCAGCCCATCTTGGCAACAAAGGTTCTCATTGCAATCAACGTTGTGGTGTATCTGTGGGTCGTTGCGGGACGTGACGTTGTCACAGGTGCTGGAATCATCAATAGCCGTGAATTTGATTTAGGTATTTCCAAAATATTCATTGACAACGGTGAGTGGTACCGCGTTATCACATCAGGATTTCTTCACTTCAGCATTTTCCACATTGCAATGAACATGCTGTTGCTCTGGCAACTCGGTCAAATGCTTGAACCCATGCTCGACCGCACACGTTTTCTTCTGTTGTATTTCAGCGCGATGTGTGGAGGCGCAGCAGGAGCACTGTTGCTCCAGCCCGATGGCCTCACGGGCGGCGCCTCAGGAGCAGTGTTTGGATTGATGGCAGCGGTTGCTGTGGCGTATCAACGACGCGGTGTCAATCCCATGGATACAGGTATTGGTGCATTGTTGTTCATCAACCTGATTATCACCTTCGTTATCCCAGGTATCTCGGTGGGTGGACATCTCGGTGGCGCACTCACTGGGGCAGCTGTGGGATACGTCATGCTCGCACCACGACATTCACAGACCTCGCCTGTGATGCAATACGTAGCACCGCTTGGTGCCATGGTGCTTTCGGTGATGCTGATTCTTGCTCTCCCCTGATTGACACAGCCCTTCTCTAGGGTCATCCATGACTTCCTCCTTTGATCTTTAGGAGGACTCATGTCTAATTCACCACTGTTTACATCATCGCTGCTCGATGTTCCGCGCCCATTTGTAGATGCGGTCTCATCGGCAACTGAAGCACTAGGTATCGCTGGGCTTGTCTTTGAACGCCCGCGGCGAGATTGCACCATCGTTCTTGTCCTTGACGCTATGCGTCGCGGAATTCACCTCAACCGATTCGCACCACTTTCTCTTCACACTGTGCACGAGATCATTGCGGACTGTTCCGACTTACCCAGTCCAACTGGCCTAGTGATCATCAGTAGTCGCACCTCATCACATTCGCCGCACCAAGACCGAGAATTACTGAATCTCTCCCACACCATGTTGCACAATGCCGGATTAGAACTTCTGGAGTGGATAGTGACGGGCCCTGGTGAAATTTATTGCCCAGGAATATGGGCCAGCACTTCTGGTCCTTGGTCAATCACCTCTTCACGCACATAGGCACGCCGTTGTGCAGGCGACATGCGCAATCCCGTGCGTGTCAATATGGCCACAAGTTCTCTGCTTGAGACTTCTTGTGCCCCATGTGTCAATGCAAGGTCACGAATGTGTTGTGGCAAGTCGTAGTGGTCACCGTGAAACGCACGACGTGGTACGCCAAGATGTGTAGCGAACTGATGCAAATCATCCATAGACACATCACTGACCATGTGGCACCAATAGTGGTCTTTATGCGACCATCTGCATTGATCTACGAAAATGCTCACTCTGCACCCTTGCAGCACAGTGCTAGGCCGCATTCATATGGGCGGAAATCAAAATCTTTCACCGATGAAAGTGTAGGTGACGACTTAGAGATGATTAACTACTCACTATGCCCACCCCATTGCGCACCCGTCCCGTTGAAGTAGATCCCGAGACAGAGCACGTTCCCGAGACCGCCGAGCCAGTTGTGGCCCATATCGTGAAAACATTGCCCGGCGAAAATGCTGCAGCAAAAGTGCTGGAAGCACGCATTAATGGAACACCACTTGAAGCTC
>WLGS01000127.1 GCA_009703125.1 Actinomycetota bacterium | reverse complement strand
TTGTGGGTGGACGCGAGCTTGCAAATGCATATTCCGAGCTCAACGATCCTGTGGAACAACGTCTTCGCTTTGAAGACGAACAAGCATCCAAAGAAGCAGGAAATGCCGAAGCAGGCACCGTAGACGAAGATTATTTGCGCGCCTTGGAGTTTGGTATGCCACCCACTGGCGGGCTTGGCATTGGTATTGATCGACTTGTCATGTTGATTGGTGGAGCTCAGTCCATTCGAGATGTCATTTTGTTCCCTACTCTTCGACCGGAGGTCATGTAAATGTCAACTACAGCTTGGGGAGTGGGCATTGCCACTTTGGACGCCGATGGCGCCACACTCGATGTTCGTTTTCGTGCCTTGGGATTAGGTGATGCTCCGTCATCACTGCCCTCTCATGAATCTGCAATAGACACCGATCCTGAACGAGGCGTGGCGTTTCGTGCCGTGTCCATTGCTATTGATACTGCAGTAAGTCCAGCCAGTGCCGAAGATGCATATCTTCGTTTGAATCTTCTCTCGCATCGTCACATGCAGCCACGCACCATCAATCTCGACGGAATGTTTGGCCACCTACAAAATGTTGCATGGACATCGCGTGGGCCTGTGCCGTTGAGTGCCATCGAATCAGTCACGTGGAATTTTGCACGACGCAATGAACACCTCACTGTGCATGGAGTAGACAAGTTCCCTCGCATGACTGACTACGTAGTTCCCAGTGGAGTACGTATTGCCGATGCAAGCCGTGTTCGTCTTGGCGCGTATCTTGCCTCTGGCACCACGGTGATGCACGAAGGTTTCTGCAACTTCAATGCCGGCACCTTGGGAGCGTCAATGGTGGAGGGTCGTATTTCGCAAGGAGTCATCGTCGGTGATGGCTCCGACATTGGCGGTGGCGCTTCCATCATGGGAACACTCTCTGGTGGTGGCAAAGAAATGGTCACGATTGGTGAGCGATGCCTGCTTGGCGCTAACGCTGGCATCGGCATCAGCCTCGGTGATGACTGCATTGTGGAAGCAGGGCTCTATGTCACTGCCGGCACCGTAGTTTTGGATCCCTCTGGCAATGCCGTGAAAGCAAAACTGCTCTCTGGCCAATCCGGATTGCTCTACCGTCGCAACTCACTCACTGGTGCCGTGGAAGTTATTTCTCGCACTGGTTCTTGGGGCGGATTGAACGCAGATCTTCACAAGAACTAGCAATGTCAGCCGACGACATCGAACGCATTATTCACTCGCGCATCAGTGCGATGACAATTGATCGAGACAAGCCTGTCGCCCACGACATCATTGAGCGGCTCCTTCTTGCCGCACAGGCTGCGCCGAACCACAGAAAAACACGTCCATTACGTGTGGCTGTATTGCAAGATGATGCACGCCCGCGTTTTGGTGAGGCAGTTGCTGATGCCATGCAAACACAAGGTGACGACCAGATCAAAGTAGACAAGACACGCACAAAATATGGTCGTGCTCCTGTGGTGTTGGTGGTTGCATCTGCTGTTGGTGCAAGTGAGTTAGAGACCGAAGAAAATCGTTATGCAGTTGCGGCCGGCATTCAGAACATGTTGTTGCTGATTGACGCCTTGGGCATGACTGCGTTGTGGAGCACACCCGCAAAGGGCACACACTCAACGATGACTCAGTTCTGTCAATTCGATGACACCGACCATGTGGTCGGCATCGTCTACCTAGGTTGGGGCACTCGCGAGGCGGTCACCAAAGATCGCCCTGCCCCGGTTGTGCACTGGCTTACTTAGCGTCGTTTGTGCGCTTGGTGAGCCGCTTTCGAATGCCATAGGCAATTGCCAACAAAGCTGCGACCAGCAGCAACCAGAGAATCCACGGAGTTCCCGGTCCATCTCCACCTGATTCGTTGTCGTCAACATCAACGACAGTGGTAGCGGTAGAAGCGTTCTCGTCCGCAATGGTTGTGCTTGTGCCCGTGTCAGCATTTTCATCAAACTCAACAAGTACTGGTACTGCAACTACATCGCCTGCGGAGTTCTTTCCGCCCAACAAAAACAAGTCTCTATCTGCGGCGGCATCGACGTCTACATCGAATACTGCAACACCACCGTCAGACGCTTTCAGGTTACGCAAAGGGCGCCCTGAACGATCTGCAAATATCACATCTGAGCCTGGTGAAAATCCAGTAGCACTCACCGACACTGACAATTTGCTCACAGACGATGACGAGGAGGAGTCATAATCCGTTTTCTTTTTCTTTGCATTTGACACCACAACGATGAAGAGAAGAGACGTAACTTGATCAGACACAATCTTCAACTGGTCATTTGTGATGGAGATCTCACCACTCGAAATCTTTTTCGATAAGTCATTTAGTTGCTCGAAAATCTCGGCCACCACAACGGTGTTTTGTTCTGATTCCGGTGAATCTTTATCAAGTGCGGAGAACAGCTCAGAAATGTTTTCAATAATTTCCTGTGTTGTTGGAGCCACGTACTCCACCGACGGCGGTGCCACGGGAAGGGGCAACGTGTCTACGGTGATGTCATTACCGGCACCATCTGAAGGAGCCGCCGTTGTTGAAGTGGAATCAGTGTCTGTGTCGTCTGGAGGTGTAGTCACCGGAATAGTTGTCTCAGATGGCGAACTACCACCATTGTCTCCATTCGATGCCTCGTCTACTTGGCCGCCTGGTTGAGGAATCGTTGTTGGCGCAGGTTCATCAATGAACTGAAAAACCCTTCTCTGCACTGTTGTCGGCGGAATTGTTGAGCCCACCTCACGCACATAGTTTTCTGCATCGCCGGCAGTAAGAATTACTGGACACTCCGGCGCAGAAGCAAGTGTTGCAACTTTGTTGTACGCCTCGACTGCGGATAGATACTTCGCATAGGCCTCATCGCGATCACGGATGGACTGATTGTATTGCTCAGTAGCCTTTGTCAATTCCTCGCCGCGAATTGCCAATAACCGATTCATTTCGGCTTGCAGTCCTTTCCGCCCTGATTTCAGCATAGGAAGAGAGCCGCGATTCATCAGATATTGATCTCGCAAGTCTTCCGGACCCCCAGCGTCATAATACTGTTGTATCTGCGCCTCAGTTTTTGTGACTGCTTGATCGAATACATCAAATTGTGCAACAGCAAGAGTAAGAGATAGAGGAACGTTTCTCTTGGTCAGAAGATACGTTGACGAGGCACCAATCACGTACGACTCACTGAGTTCATACGCTTTTTTGAGTTTGTCTTGTTCGGCGGCAAGTGTTGCGATGTACTCCTGGCTGGCAACCTCCACCAGGCTCCCGCGGCAGGGGCCCAATGCTGCGTTGCGTGTGCGGGAGTCTTCCGAGGAGCCACATGCGGCCACGGCAACGAGCATGGCAGCAACAGATAGGGAGGTAGTTAGTTTGAATCTCATTTCAGCTATCAAATTAGCCGAAGAGTCCACTTAATCAGCGACCTGGTTGGTACATCCCAAAGACATCGCGCATTGCATCGCTTACTTCACCCAATGTGGCATGAGCGCGAAGTGCTTCTTTCATGGGAATCAAGATGTTTTCTGTTCCACGAGCCGCCTCACGCACACGTTCCAGTGCAGCATCAACAGCTGCATGATCTCGATTGGCCTTGAACTCTTTGAGTCGTGCAAGTTGACCCTTGGCCAAACTTGGATCGATCGGGAAGACATTGGGTTCAGGTTCGTTATCCACCGTGAACTTATTGACCCCCACAATCACTCGCTCATCGTCATCGATGGACTTGGTGTACTCATAGGCGCTCTGTTCAATTTCATCCATCTGGAATCCAGCTTCAATGGCATCCACTGCCCCACCCATGGCATCAATACGTTCGATGTATTCCCATGCAAGACGTTCCACTTCATCGGTGAGTGATTCCACAAAGTACGAACCGGCCAATGGATCCGGTGTATCCACTACTCCACTTTCGTACCCGATGATTTGCTGAGTACGCAATGCAATGCGCGCAGCGTCTTCTGTTGGCAATCCGAGTGCTTCGTCATAACCATTTGTGTGAAGACTTTGTGTGCCACCCATCACCGCAGCTAGCGACTGCACAGCAACTCGCACCACGTTGTTGAGTGGTTGTTGTGCAGTGAGAGTGCTTCCGCCCGTTTGTGTATGGAAACGCAACAGTTTGCTGCTTTCTTTCTTTGCACCAAAACGTTCGGTCATGATCTTGTGCCACATGCGGCGGCTAGCGCGGAACTTGGCCACTTCTTCAAAGAAGTTGTTGTGGCCGTTCCAGAAAAAGGACAGGCGTGGAGCGAAGTCGTCTACATCGAGACCCGCATCAACAGCTGCTTGCACATACGCAATTGCATTCGCCAACGTAAATGCAATCTCTTGCACCGCGGTGCTTCCTGCCTCGCGAATGTGATATCCCGAAATGGAGATGGTGTTCCACTTGGGCACATTTTTTGAGCAGTACTCAAAGATGTCGGTGATGACACGCATCGAAGGTCGCGGTGGGTACACGTAGGTGCCACGCGCAATGTATTCCTTGAGCAAGTCATTTTGAATCGTGCCACTGATTGCACTCGCTGGAACACCTTGTTCCTCTGCAACC
>WLGS01000126.1 GCA_009703125.1 Actinomycetota bacterium | reverse complement strand
TGGATCTCTACTACGGAACAGATTCGCCTGAAATCAGCGATGCCGAGTTCGATGCCCTTGTGCGCGAGCTCTCCGACCTAGAGGCAGCTCACCCCGAATTTGCAGACTCCCAGTCACCTACAGAAGCAATTGGTGCTGCATCATTCACCACATTTGACCCGGTCGTGCATGCGGTTCCCATGACAAGCCTCGACAACGCCATGGACGAAGACGAACTTCGTGCATGGGGTGAGCGCGTTCTCAAAGGTCTCGATGGGCAAGTACCGCGCTATGTGTGCGAGCTCAAGATCGATGGATTAGCGATCAGTATTCGTTATGAAAAAGGACGTCTCACACAGGCAGCCACTCGCGGAGATGGAAAAGTGGGCGAAGATGTCACAGCAAACGTGGCAACAATTTCTTCTTTGCCACAACAGTTGCCCAAAGGTGCACCTGAAGTTCTTGAAGTGCGTGGCGAGGTCTATATGTCCATCGCTGCATTTCACAAACTGCAGGCTGAACGTGTCGAAGAAAATCGATTGCGCGCTGAAAAGGGTCGTGCACAACTGGCAGTGCCCGTGAATCCACGCAACGCGGGTGCAGGCAGTTTGCGACAGAAAGATTCATCCATTACTGCACAGCGAGATTTGTCATTGTGGGCGTACCAGTTGGGTGAAGTAGTAGGCGGGTCAGAGTTCTCCAGTCATCACGACACATTGCAGTTCTTGCAGACGTTGGGTTTTCCGGTGAATCCTCAAATCACCACAGTGGATTCTCTCGAAGAGGTCATTGCTTTTTGTCGTCACTGGCAAGAACATCGTCACGACTTGGGATATGAAATTGACGGTGCCGTTGTCAAAGTCGATGATCTCTCCCAGCGTGAACAACTGGGTTTTACATCGCGCGCACCTCGTTGGGCAATCGCATTTAAGTTTCCACCTGAGGAAAAACACACCGTATTGCGCGATATTCAAATCTCTGTGGGTCGCACGGGTCGGGTGACGCCTTTTGCCGTATTGGAGCCGGTGTTTGTTGGCGGTTCCACTGTCTCCATGGCGACTTTGCATAATCGTGATCAAGTGATTGCCAAAGATGTGCGCCCAGGCGACACCGTTGTTGTCCGCAAAGCCGGTGATATCATCCCAGAAGTGGTGGGGCCTGTTCTTTCTAAGCGCCCGAAGAACTCTGCACCGTGGGAGTTTCCCTCCACGTGTCCATGCAACATGAAATCCACATTGGTCAAGATTGACGATCAAGCAGACACACGCTGTGTCGAATCTTCATGTCCATTCCAACGAGACCAGCGCATTATCTATTTCGCGTCACGTGGTGGCATGGACATTGAGGGATTGGGCGAACGCACAGTGTTCGCATTGTCTGACGCAGGACTTATTGAAGACGTGGGTGATTTGTACGCACTTACAGTTGAACACTTGTTGACGTTGGACGGCTTTGCTCAACGAGGTGCACAAAACCTTATTGATGCATTGACTGAATCGAAGACACGGCCGTTGCCGAAGTTACTGACTGCTTTGGGAATCAAACATCTCGGTCCGGCTGCCGCGGATTCTCTTTCTTCGCATTTTGGAACTGTTGATGCAATTGCTGCAGCCAGCAGCGAGGAACTGTCTGCCATTGATGGAGTGGGAATGGTGATTGCAGAATCAATTTCCACATGGTTCAACGCGGACACAAACAAAAAAGTTATTGAAAAGTTGCGTGCAGCAGGAGTTGACTTCGGTCGTGTGGAAAAAAGCAGTGAGCCACAGACCCTTGTGGGTAAAGCAGTGGTTGTAACGGGTTCGCTCGAGAACTATTCACGTGAGGGTGCTGAAGAAGCCATCAAGAAGCGGGGAGGCAAGAGCCCAGGAAGCGTCAGCGCCAAAACTTTTGCGGTGGTCATTGGTGAATCTCCTGGCGCGAGCAAACTCTCAAAGGCAGAACAACTCAACATCCCCATGCTTGATGAAGCAGGGTTCGAGATTCTCTTGCGCACCGGCGAATTGCCGAACTAGTTCGCCTCAAACTCCCAGGCAAAAGTGCGGGCTTTGGTGGGGCCGTCGACGGCCTTCCAGTAGCGCACCACCACATTGTGGAGACCTTGGCTGAATCGTTCAATCGGTGCACCCTCTTGAGGCTGGAAGCTGATGGTGAAGTTGCCGGGGTCGTAAATGGCGGTGGGAGGAATGTTGAGCTGTGATCCGGGGCTCAACGTGTTGCCCTCGGACGACAACTCATCGAGTCGTGTCGTCTCAATCTCGATGCCATTCACCGTGAGAGAGGCTTCGTAGCCCTCCACGAAGTCGACGAGAATTTGTGCCTGTTGGAGAACCTGCTCACCTGGTCCCGGGGAGATTTTCTCGATGACCTCCGGGATGTTCTGGGCGTCCCGCCCGGTGGTGGCACTGAGACCCCCCAAAATGACAAGGACCAGCCCGAGGCTGATTCCGGCACTCATCAGGAGTTTTTGCTTGTCGAGAGGGCGTTTCACGCCTCTATTCTCGCGGTTTTTTCCCCGCGATACACCTCCGTAGTGGTCACACGCTAGTTTCGTAGGGTCATGAGGGAGCCAGAGAATATGCCCGGCACCGTCCTGGGCGGAAGGTACGAACTGACCCAAGTTCGCGGAGAGGCTGCATTGTCGGTCTCTGGGTCTGTGCTGTTTGACGCAACTGACCTCTCATCGAACGAAGTGGTCTCTCTCCGGCTCAGCCCTCTCGAGCGACTGGTAGATCCGTCCCTCGGAAGCACGACGACCACCGATGCCCAGGAGCTCTTTGAACAGCAAGCCGATACAGCGTCCAGTTTGCGCCACCCATGTATCGAGTCAGTGCTCGACCATGGTGAGGCCACTATCGACGGTGAGCGGTATGTCTACATGGTGGCCGAACGTCTTGCGGGTGGTTCATTACGGGAGTTCTTGGACCGAGGTCGACGCCTCACTCCTTCGCAGGCCCTGATTGTCGGCATTGACGTGTGTAGGGCACTCGATGCCGCGGCCAAGCAAGGCATCACCCACGGAGACCTACGCCCGACACGTCTGGTGTTTGGCCTCGACAAGCGCGTGCGCGTGGTGGGCTTTGGAACCCCCGTGCGACCCTTTGAATCTCTGGGTCTGGAGCAGGCTCTGTATGGAGCGCCAGAACTCGCCGAAGGTGGCGCACGTGGCGCATCGTCAGATGTGTATTCGCTCGCTTTGATTTTGGTGGAGGCGATGACGGGAGAGGTTCCTTTTGCCGCCGAGACAGTGTCGGCCGCGTTCACCAACCGTGCAGGAAAACTTCTTCCCGTGAGTGCTGACTTTGGTGCACTCGCCCAAGTGTTGGAACGTGCGGGACGATCAGATGCCAGCGAAAGATTCTCTCCGCGCGAAATGGGTCAAGCACTTGTGCAAGCCGCAGAGAAAATGGCACGACCTACACCGATTGACATCGTGGGTGGCGGTTTGTTTGATGCCGACTTAGTCGAAGAGGTCACACAGCCTGCTGCACGCCCAGATTTCTCCAATGTGGAACCAGTACAAAATGTTGCACCTGATGGTCCCATTCTGATTCGCACAACTCCCAAAGTTGATAGCCCGACCGGACCAATTCCCATTGCAATTATTGATCCCACAGATCCTGCCATTGCGCCGTTGACGATTGGTGGAGATGACACCGGACCCATTGCAGTCGACGTAGAAACGTTGCAACAACTTGCGGCACAAGATCCCACTTCACAAGTAGAAGTTCCCAAGAAGAAGTGGCGCAAGCGCATTTTGATTGCGGCAATTGTGCTTGTGCTTCTCGTAGGTGGAAGTGCTGCGGCGTATGTGACGGTGTTGAATCCCAAGAACCCTGTGCCGGCTCTCGTGGGTCTTTCCGAAGCCGAAGCACGCAATCAAATTGCAAAGTTTGGTTGGGGAATCACCATCGCCAAAGAACGTAGTGATGATGTTGATACGGGTGCAGTGATTCGCACAGATCCTGTGACGGGTGCAAACGTGGCCAAGCGTGACACCATCACATTGGTGATTTCAGAGGGACGCACATTGTCCGTCCTTGAAGACGTCACTGGGTTGGCAGCCGCTGATGCGTTGGCAAAGATTGAAGCGCTCGGACTAGTGGCTCAACAAGCCGACGTTGCTGATGAAACAATCGCTGCAGGCACTGTGATTTCGTGGAGTATTCCTGACCAGCCCACATTGGCCACAGGTGACTCTGTGGTGAAGGGAACAACTGTTGCAGTCAATGTGTCAAGCGGGCCTGCACCACGTGTTGTCCCGAACCTCACCGGTAAGACATTGCTCGAAGCAACAGCAGAACTTACAGCGTTAGGTCTTGTAGTGGCCGAAGCACCGTCTGTTCCACACCCCGATGTTGCTGTCGGAAAGATTTCGGTGCAGTTGCCTGTTGCAGGTGAATCATTGGCACGCGGCGGCACTGTGACCGTCACTGTGTCTGCAGGTCAACGCACCACGCTGGTTCCCAGCATTTATGGCAAAAACTTTGTCACCGTAAAAGAACGTCTTGAGCGCTACGGCATGGTGATTGGCACAGTGACGGGAAATAAGTCCCGCGGTCTTGTGTCGGCCTCTATTGAAGGTCGAGTTGTGCGAGATTTTGACCGAATCATCATCGGTAAGAC